>DASYNU010000219.1:0-4603 GCA_036008345.1 Bryobacteraceae bacterium | reverse complement strand
CCCACTTTTGTCGCGCGGCTGCCATCGTTTCTTACTGTAGTGGCACGCACCTCTTCTGACCCTGCAGTACTGGGTGGTCCGATGAAGGCGGCAATCCTGAATGTCGATCGGTCCCAGCCGGTTTATTCCGTGCAACCGATGACGGCGGCGGTGGCGGATTCCATTTCGCAGCGACGCTTTTCACTGGTCTTGCTGGCATTCTTCGCGGCGGCCGCGCTGTTCCTGGCTTCGCTTGGACTGTACGGCGTGATGTCCTACGTGGTGGTGCAGCGGACGGCTGAGATCGGCATCCGGATGGCGCTGGGGGCGCAGCGGAATCAAGTGCTGCGTTTGGTGGAGCGGCAGGGGATGGCGTTGGTGATGGCTGGGCTTGCGATCGGCGTGACGGGAAGCTTGCTGTTGACGCGTCTGATGCAGTCGCTGCTGTTCCATGTGGCGCCGCAGGATCCATGGACATTGGGCGTGGGAGCGGCGACGCTGATTGTGGTGTCGTGGCTCGCGTGTTATATTCCGGCGCGGCGGGCGGCGGGAGTGGATCCTTTGGTGGCGCTGCGGTACGAGTAGCGGCTATTGGCAGCGCATGGCGCTGCCCACCAGGTTAAGGTTATATTGCGAGCTTGCCCTGATACTGCATGTCGGTGATTTTGAACTTATGCTCGAACTTCACGCCTTGCGACTGGAACTGAAAAACGATTTCCTTTTCGCCGTCGATCGGGAAGGTTCTGGGGAAAAGAAAGCGCATAGCGATGGATCCGTTGCGTCCTTCAAACTGGACGTCCTCGGCCTGGATGGCGATCTTACTCTTGGGAACTAACGTCGCGGCGTCCAAGAAGCGTGAGCGCAGGTCGTCGTTGGATTGCCGGTCGCTATCGCTCGAATCGGAATCGCTTCTTCGGCTGGGCATGCTCAAACCGAGCACGGATACCACGTAGTATTTCTGGTTTATATCGATGGCCGGTTTGGATGCATCCTTGGATGAGTCGTCAGAGGACACGGGGTGATGGCCCTGGCGCAACAAGGCGTGTTGAATTGCCAGAGCGCTGTCCCAACGAAGCACCACTTGCTCATGGATACCGCCGCCTTGGCCGCCGCCACCGCCGGGGTAACCACCGCCGCCACCGCCGGGATAGCCGCCTCCACCACCCGGGTACCCTCCTCCACCACCGGGGTAACCACCGCCACCGCCCATTCCTCCTCCGCGCCTACCGCCGCCGCGCCGTTGCTGCTGGCCTTGTTGTCCGGAGGTCACGGTGATCTCTTTGGCCCATGGGGAGTCGGTCAAAACTTTGGTTACTTCCTCGCTCGACCATTGGGTGTAGTCTTTGGTTTTCCAAAAGTCGGACGCTAACAGCGCCACGGCGCAGAGGCAGCCAACCAGGGTAACCTGTAGAAACAGTTTTCTTTGCATCTCTTTGTGGCAGACGCCCCGCGTGGGGCCGCAGTTACGCTAAACTCTTCTATGGTAGCGACTTGGTTTGTGAAGTTTTGTAAGCATCCGCGGCTACGCGACGCAACCGGATTGCAGGCGGACACGTCGTTAGCAACAATCGTCTCGACATGAAACTACGCACTATACTTTTTATTCCAGCCTTTTTTGGCGGCATGCTGACCGCGGCTACGTCCGGTGACGCGGTTCGAATTCTCGCGACCGCGCCGCTTCGCTTCGAGCCGGCCGCGGATGCCCGTGCCTCGCAATTCATAGCGCGCGGCCCTCGCTTCCTTTATTCATTCGCGGGAAGCCAGGCCACTTTTCAAAACGGCGGCAAGCAGTTCCGCCTTCGATTCCAAGGGGCGGACCGAGGAGCAAGGATCGAGCCAATTCAAAAACTCTCATCCACAACGGGACTCTTCTTTGGAAACGATCCATCGAAGTGGCGGCCTGAGATTCCCAACTATGGCCGGCTGCAGGTTTCCAATCTGTACCGGGGTATCGATCTGGTTTACTACGGAAACGAAGGCGAGCTGGAGTACGACTTGACGGTGAAGCCAGGCGGCGATCCACGCAATATCCGGTTACGGCTGGATGGCAGCCGGGCGCATGTGGATCGCGACGGGAATCTAATAGCCGGGCTTATTCAGAAGCGGCCCATCGCCTACCAGGTGTCCGCGAATGGATCCAAGATTCAAGTGGAAAGCCGCTACCGTAAGAACGCGGACGGATCCTATGGGTTTGTGCTTGGCGAATACGATCGCGAACGGGTACTGGTGATTGATCCGGTGCTTAGCTTCTCGCTTTATTTGTCGGGCTCAAGTCAGGACGTGGCCCAAACTATCGCTCTGGATCAGATCGGATTCCTGTATGTCGCAGGCACCACTTATTCGACGAACTTTCCAACAGCTAACGGGATACAGACTTCGAACAACGGCGGCACCGATATCTTCGTCACGAAGATCGATCCGAATGCGAAAGCAGGCGAGCAGATTGTCTTCTCGACGTATCTGGGTGGGACCGCGAACGAGACGCTGGGCGGAATGGCGGTGGGTCCCAGCGGCGACATTTATCTGACCGGGACCACGCTGTCATCTGATTTCCCGACTGAGAACCCGGCGCAAACGGCCTTGGACGGCACCTCGGATGCATTCGTAGTCTGGATCAACACTTCCCGGAAGCTGGGTTATTCCACTTATTTGGGTGGCGCTCAAGACGAGACCGGAGTAGGAATCACTTTCAATTCCAAAGGAAGAATCTTTGTTACCGGCGGCACGGAATCCACGGACTTTCCAACCGCCAGTCCGTTCCAGAGCGCGACGGGCGGCAGGCAGGACGCATTCATCGCCGAATATGAGCCATCGCTTTCAGGAACCGCCACGCTGGTGTTCTCGAGCTATCTGGGTGGAAGCGGCTGGGACATCGGACGCGGCATCGCGTTAGCGGCGGACGGAACGGTGTGGATCGCGGGCGGAACTTATTCCTTCAATTTTCCGTTGAGGGGCGCCAGCTACCAGAATTTCTACCGTGGCAATGGCGATGCTTTTGTCGCCCACATCAATACTTCGGCCGGATCGAGCGGGCTGGAATATACGACGTTCCTAGGTGGTAGCGACCAGGAAGAAGCTACTAACGTGGTTATCAATGCGGCTGGGCAGGTGGTGTTTAGCGGCTGGACGATATCGGAGACTTTCCCGGTGACGGCGAATGGAATGCAGACCACGTACGGCGGCAACGGCAACACCTTCGTTAGCATTCTGGATCTGAGCAAACCCGCACGTTCCGAACAATTGGTTTATTCCACGTTTTTCGGAGGCAGCGGGCCCACTATCCCATCCGATCTAAAGCAGGATGCGGCGGGCAATTTATATATGACCGGTATGACGCTGGCGGACGGTCTTCCAACTAGCAAGAATGCGGCGCAAGGGAAGTACGACGGCAGTTTGGATGCGTTCGTACTGGAGTTCAATCCGGCTACAGCAGGCGCGGCGGGTATCGGTTACCTTTCTTATCTTGGGAGCGACGGCTTGCAAGTGGGTAACGGTGTGGCGTTCGATGCCAAAGAGAACATCTACGTGGTGGGTTACACGAGCGGTCCGATTTTCAGCGCTTTGAAGGGTGTAGCCAAGACGTCCAGTGCGGGGAAAGTGGACGGGTTCGTGGCGGGGCTGAGCACGAAGTAAGAACCCGGTGTTAGTGGTGGCATCTGGTAACCTGCCGGGAACCGAAAATCGGGGAATGAGTATCCTGTCACCGGTTTTTTTGTTATTCGACGCGCAGGGCCTGCATGGGGTGCAGACGCGCGGCTCGGCGGGCTGGCAAATATGCCGCGATCAAGGCGACGATTGCAAGTAAGCACGGCACCGCGAGGAAAGTAAGAGGATCGCGTGGCCCGATGCCGAACAGCAGGCTTTTCAGTAAACCTGTCAGCGCAAGCGCTCCCACGATTCCGGCGACGACTCCGCCTAGCACCGGGCGGGCTCCCATCTTAAGCACCAACGCGATGATATGCGCTGAGTCGGCCCCCAGCGCCGCTCGCACTCCGAGTTCACGGGTGCGTGCGGTAACTGAATAAGCCAGCACGCCGTAGATTCCTACCGCCGCCAGCACCAGCGCGACTATAGAAAATCCAGAGAGCAGCCATGCACTGAAACGCTGGCGCGCGAAGTTCTCCCCGAGGATTTCCTGCAGGGTTCGGATTTCGGCGATGGGCTGGGCGGAATCGAGGCTTCGAATGATCCTGCGCGCCGGCTCGGCCAAGCTCGCGGGGTTATGTTCCGCGCGTACCAGGAAGATCATGCTGGGAAAACTCAGTTGGGAATAGGTGTAATAGACGGTCGGCATGGGTGCGCGATCGATGGACCACTCTCGCACGTCGCCCACCACGCCTACGATCTCGCCGAACGGGTTCTCGGTTTCCATTAAGGCGTTGATCTTTTTGCCGAGAGGTTGTTCCCGTGGCATGAACTGACGGACGAACGCTTGGTTGACGATAAACCGCTGCGGGGACTTTTCGAGGTTGTCGGATTCCGTGAAATCGCGTCCCTCTTTGATGGGGATGCGCAAGGTCTGGAAATATCCCGGCATCACGCTTCGGATGAAGGCCAAGCGCTCCTGGCCGGGTTTGGCGGGCGGATGACCTTCGATGTTCGCCCAGGTGGCGTAACCGGGACC
>DASYNU010000218.1:0-8299 GCA_036008345.1 Bryobacteraceae bacterium | reverse complement strand
GCAAATCTAGCTGCTAGACGCAAGACTTGTGAAAAGGTTAGCCTTGTGAGAACGTTAGCCTTGACCGTAACACTGGTTGACGATACAGTAAAAGACAAAAAATGGAAGACCAACATAAATCGCATGAAGAGGCCGACGATCTATCTCCGACGCGGCGATCCTTCTATATCAGGTTCATCTACGGAATCATGACCGCCATCGGCGCGGCGCTGGCAGCTCCGGCCGCCATCTATCTGTTGTTTCCGCCGAAAATCCCTAAAGAGGGCCAGTGGGTGGATGCGGCCGACCTTGCAAGCCTCCCCACCGGCACGCCGGAGGAAATCTCCTACCAGCGGACCCGCGTGGACGGCTGGAAAGTCACCAGCGAAAAAGCTACAGCCTGGATTGTCAAGAAGCCGGACAATCAGGTGATCGCATTCGCTCCGCAATGCACACATCTCGGTTGCGCCTACCATTGGGACGATCCCAGCCATACGTTCATCTGCCCCTGCCATACTTCTGCATTTTCCATCGATGGCAAAGTGTTGGCTGGCCCCGCGCCGCGGCCGCTGGATCGCTATGAAGTGAAGGTGGACGGGAGCAGGCTGCAGATTGGGCCGCTGGAGCCGCATGCATAACAAGATCATCGAGTGGCTGGAGCATCGCACCGGCATCCAAACCGCCATCAAGAATTTCCTCTATGAGGATATTCCGGCTTCGAGCGGGTGGCACCAGGTGATTGGCAGCATGGCCGTGTTCTTTTTCATCATCCAGGTATTCACCGGTGGGCTTCTGGCATTCAATTATGCGCCCACGCCTGGCGAAGCCTACAACAGCGTGAAGTACATCATGACGGAGCTGACCGGCGGCAGCCTGATCCGCGGACTGCACCACTGGGGCGCCAGCATGATGCTGATTATCGTGGTGCTGCACATGTTGCAGGTGTTTCTGTATGGCGCGTACAAGAAGCCGCGCGAAGCCACCTGGATGCTGGGCGTGGTTCTGCTGCTGGTGACGCTGGCATTCGGGCTGACTGGTTATTTGTTGCCCTGGGACAACCGCGCGTACTGGGGGACGGTGGTGACCACGCAGATCGCCGGGCAGGCGCCGGTCGCTGGTCCGTACCTGACGCGGCTATTGGGCGGCGAGGGAAGCGTTGGAAACGTGACATTTTCCCGTTTTTATGCACTGCACACGGTTCTGCTGCCTCCGCTCACCATGATCCTAATCGGCATCCACATTTATCTGGTACGCAAACATGGAGTGACGCCGGCGGTGAATGATACCGCGCCACGGCGGAAGTTCTTCCCCGAGCAGGTTTTCAAGGACACAGTGGGTGTTTCCGTCGGATTTCTGATTTTGTTCATGCTGGCGGTGTTAGCGCGCGTGCCGCTGGGAAGGCTGGCCGACCCCACCGATACAAATTTCATTCCGCGTCCGGAATGGTATTTCTTGTTTCTGTTTCAGACGCTCAAATTTTTCAAGGGGCCGCTGGAGGCCGTCGGAAGCGTGGTACTGCCCGGAGTCGCGGTGCTGACATTGTTCCTAATCCCGTTCATTGACCGGGCGCCGCTGGTTCGGCTGGGCAAGCGTACGTTCGCGTTCACCTTTGCGGCGCTGGCCTTAATCGCCTGGACCGGGCTCACCACGGCGGCCATAGTGACCACACCCAAAACCACGGAAGCTGATGAGACCGCTCCAGGCGCGGAGAATTTGCAGGCTTGGCAGCAGCTAACGCCCGAGGAACTGCAAGGCCTGGCCTACTTCCGTAAGCAGAATTGCAAAGCCTGCCATCCGGGCGCCGGCCAGCGCGGCATCGGGCCCGATCTAACGCAGATGATCCCCGCGCATCGCAATGCGGCCTGGATGATCCCGCACTTCAAGAATCCGGCTCAGGTTGTTCCGGGCAGTTCCATGCCACCGGTGCAGCTGGATGATGCGGGTTTGAACGCGTTGTCGGCGTTCGTGCTGAAGCTGACGCCGCAGAACGAGGCAGGATTGCTTTCGGCGCCCGATTACGTGGCGCAGGGTGCGCTGATTTACCAAACCAATCATTGCGACGCCTGCCATCAGGTCATGGGCGCCGGGAAAAAGGTTGGGCCGCCGCTGGATGGTGTCGGCCAGCATCGCGATCGGGCGTGGTTGGAGAAACATTTCCAGGATCCGAAGAGTACGTCGCCTGGGAGTATCATGCCGCCGTACAAGTTCACGCCCCAGGAGATGGATGTGATTTGTAAATACTTGCTGCAGTTGCCGAAGGCGGGGTGATTTTTGGCCGCGAATGAACGCGAATGAACGCAAATGTTGTATTCGCGTTTATTTGCGTTCATTCGCGGCCAGGGAACAAAATCGCCAGGGTGGTCGCGCGCCAACCGGCACTTTGCCTTAATGTTGAGATATGACCGCGGAGCAGAAACGCCGGCTGGATGAGGTGATTTGGGTTAATCCCCAGCGCATGTGCGGTGCGCCGTGCTTCCGTGGTACTCGGGTGCCTGTCAGGTATTCACCGTGCTTAACTACGCTAACCGACAAAGCCTGAACGTCAAACGCTCATTACCTCTTAGCAAGCGTCATAAAGCTTTACCAGATGTGGCGCTCCCTTCCGGTCGCGGTTCGGTTACACTCTCGAACATCAGCCGGAGCCGAGTGGACGCGGCCAGCGAACCGAGGAACTGAAGAACCGAATAACTGAAGAACCGTTTTATTCGATTGGCGTTTCCGGATCGATGAAGGGCCAGATTAGCGTGCCTGAAAGATAGACAGCCGCTAGAACGTAGAGGAAAGTATTCCAGTCGCGCCCCGTGGCCGCCAGGATATAGCCGCCGACTACGGGCGATACGAAACCGGCCAGGTTTCCCATCATGTTCATTGAGCCTGAGACCGTTCCAGCGTATTTGCCGCCGATATCCATGCAGGCGGCCCAGGAGGGCGGCATGGCGAGATCGTTGCAGAAGCTGGCCAGGCCCATGGAGAGCATGGTCCATTTGGGATCGTGAAACTGGATGGAGAGCGCGAGAAAGATCGCGGCGCCCAGGAATCCGGAAGTTGCCAGAATGCGGCGGCTTTGGGCCAAGCCGGCTCGCCGAGCGAATCGGGCTGAGATGGAACCGCAGATGAGCGCCCCCAATCCGCCAAAGAATAGCGGGAGAATGGCGAAGCGAGCGGCTTCCGCCGGCGCCAGCTTCCAGTGCTGCTGCAAATAGGTGGGTAGCCAGGTGATGTTGAAGTACCAAGGGAACGAAGAGCAGAAATACTGCAGCCACAGCAGCCAGATCGAGCGTGAGCGAAGCAGTTTCGCCCAGGGCACTTGGGCGTGACCGGCAGCCAAACGCTCCGAGCCCTCCAGTAACGCCAGTTCGGCGGCGTTCACGGACGGGTGATCGCGCGGATTGTCGCGATACCAGCGATAGAAAAAGCTCGCCCACACGACGCCCAGTCCGCCGAACAACACGAACGCCCAGCGCCAGTTCACGAAACGCAGAACCCACACTACCAGCACCGGGGTGAAGGCGCCGCCCCAGCGTGCAAAGGTCCACATGATTCCCTGCGCGCGCACATGTTCCGACTTGGGGAGCCAGGTGGTAAAGGCTTTGGTGAGGTTCGGAAAGCCGCCCGCTTCGCCCGCACCGAAAAAGAATCGCGCCAGCCACAGGGAAGCGAAATTCCACATGGCGCCCGTTATCGCGGTAAATGCGGACCACCACAGCACGATTCGCAGCAGGACTTTACGCGGGCCTATCCAATCTCCCAGCCAACCGCTGGGGACCTCGAACAGCGCGTAGGAGAGCGCGAAGGCGCCGAAAATCTTGCCCATCTGGACATCGGTGAATTTCAGATCGCGTGCAATGTCGGGCGCCGCCTGCGAGATGGCTACTCGATTGATGTAAGAAAGTATCGCAAGTGTTACGGCGTAGAAGATTACCCAATAGCGGGCGTGCGTGGGATGCTGGGTCATGAGTCCAACCCGGCGGCCAATTCGCGGTCCATCCATGCCAGGTACGGTTCGGAGCCTTCCACTACCGGGATCGCAATGGCCTCCGGAAGCTCGTAGGAGTGCATGCGTTCCAGCTCGATGCGCAGTTGATTGAATAGCGCGCGGCTGGATTTGATCACCAGCAGGACCTCGGCTTCATCTTCTACAGCGCCTTTCCATCGATAGACGCTGCGGACGCCGGGGAGCACGTTCACGCAGGCAGCCAAGCGTTTCTCGACCAATCCGCGAGCGATGCGCGCTGCTTCTTCGGGCGATGCGCAGGTGCTCAGGACAACAATCTTGTCGGTCATTCGAATTTTTTCAGCTTTCCCACTGGATCTTTTGGCAAAAGAGGATTATAAACAAATGTAAGGACTCATACTGCACTAAATGAAAAACGCTGTTCGGCGCACGCTTTTTTTGCTGGTGGCAGGCGTGATCGGGGTGTACGGCTACTTGGCGCTGCGCGGCCCACAAGGCATTCCGGCGTTGCGCGAGAAGTGGCGCCAAATTCGTACGCTCGAAGAAGACAACTCCAATCTGCAGCGCGAGAATCAATATCGGCGCGACCGTATTAAGAAGCTGGAGGAAAATCCGTCCGCGCAGGAGTTGGAGATTCGCAAAAAGCTGAAGCTGGTGCGCCCGGGCGAGACATCCTTTATTCTTCCGGACCAGCCGAAGGCGGATCAGGCGAAACCGGACCAGGCGAAACCGGACCAGGCGAAACCGGATCAACCGGGGCCGGAGCAACCTAAACCGGAGCCGGTCAAGCCGGATGCACCGTCCGAGCCGAAGTGATTTCTTACTCACTGGCCACCCGCGTGATGATTAACTGGTCCTGAACCACGGCCCAATCCTGGATTGGTTCGGATCGCCTCGGTAATATATCGCTTGGCCTTCCGGATTGCGACCGGAAGTTCGTGGCCCGATGCGAGGGACGCCGTGATTGCGGCTGAATACGTGCAGCCGGTGCCGTGGGTGTGACCCGTCTCGACGCGCGGCGCCGTAAACTCCGTCCATTCGCCCTGGTAGAGGAGCACGTCGATGGCGTCGCCCGCTAGATGCCCACCCTTCACTAGTACTGCTTGTGGGCCCATTCCGAAGATTTTCCGCGCGGCAGCCCGCATGGAAGCGACGTCGTCCACGGCAATGTCAGCCAGGATGGCGGCTTCTTCTAGGTTAGGGGTGACCAAGAACGCACGCGGCAGCAGGTACGTCTTCAAAAACTCGACGGAATCGGAGGCGAGCAGCGCCGCGCCGTGCTTGCTTACCAGTACGGGATCCACCACCAGCGGAAAAGGGAAATCCCTGGCTAACTCGGCGACGGCCTGGATGATCTGGCGATTGCCTAGCGCTCCGGTTTTGGCGGCCGCGGGCGGAATGTCCGAAATGACCGCGCGAATCTGTTCAATCACGAGATCGGGCGGCATGCACTCGACTCGGTTGACGCCCACGGTGTTCTGGACGGTGAGCAGTGTGATGACTGCTTCGCCATACACGCCGAACTGATGAAAGGTTTTGAGATCCGCCTGGATGCCCGCGCCGCCGCTGGGATCGGACCCGGCGATGGTAAGAGCGACCGGGACGGTGCGAGACATAAATATGTTCTACGAAAAACAGAGCCGCGACCGGCAGGAAGCGCCTCTACGAACACAAGAACGAGCCGCACTTGTTGCAGCGCCCCCTGCCGGCCGCGGCTCGGCTACTTTTGTCGAAAGCGCTACGCCCACTTCTTTCCCAACGCATCCAGATTCGCGTGCGCGAGATCTTCCGGCGTCATGGCAACTCGAAACTCAACATGAGCGTTGAAGGTAAGGAACCACGGCTCGGCGAACGATGGGATCTCGGACGCGTCCTTGAGGTTGACCACCAGCGTGCCGCCGCGATGGCCGTTGTGTTCGCAGAAATAGGCGGCTTCGGGTTTGATGGCCGCGAGAATCTTCTGGATCTTCTGTCCGGCCGATCCGTCTCGAACGGCTGTGTTGAATGGTTCGAGTGGGAATTGAAGGTGCATGAGCATGCGCATGGTTTAATCTCCTAGTGGGAACGACGACGATTGGCCAGTCTAGCATGATCAGCGATAGACTGCGCAGCCGCGCGCTTCGAGATGCGGCAGCCACTTCGGCGGCGCGAGCGTCGTTACCCATCGTAAGTCGAGTTTGTCCAGCCGTGGTAGTCGGGCGATGGATTCTGGCAGGCGCGTAAGAGGGTTGCCGCGCAAATCGATTTGACGTAGCTCTCGCAACATTTCGATCGTTTCAGGGAGCGTTGTCAGGCGATTGTTTCTAAGATGCAATTCGCGCAGGTTGGCCAGCCGTCCTAGTGAATCCGGCAGGGCGGCGAGTTGATTGTCCGATGCCCGAAGCTCGATCAGGTTTGCCATGCCGCAAACGCATTCGGGAAATATTTCGAAGGCATTCTCGCTGATGTTTAGGTAGCGCAGTTTTGTCAGGCGGGAGAGAGAGGCGGGCAGCGAGATTAAACGGTTGTCGTGCAGGTAGAGGAAATCGGTGAGGCTGTCGAGATCGGCCAGGGCATCTGGGATCGCGGTCAACTGGTTGTGGCCGAGATCGAGCATCCGCAGTTTGCGGAGGCGGCCGATCTGATCGGAAACTTCAGACAGATCATTGTCGGCCAGCACCAGGGTTTCGAGCTCACTTTGGTTCCACACGGATTCCGGCACGTGCCCTAGGTGCTTTTTCCAGAGGTTCAGATCCGGCATACAGGCGATGCTAGCGCAATCAAGGAGAGGCCGCGAAAATACTGGAAATCACCACTCAGCGCCGCCATTCCGCGGTCGCATAACTGTCTACGATGCCCTCCATGCCTTCGTAGACGTCTACGAGGTTGGCTCATTTCATGTATAGTATTTATTAGAGAAGTCTAGACATATGGCTTACGAAAAGTTCAAGAGGACCGCGGTCCGCATAGAGTCTCCGGCGTTGTCGTTAGTCCCCGATGGAAGGATCGTGTTGAATGCGGCAGCCGGCCGGATCTTGATAGAGGCGCGTGTGAAAACCGTCGTATTACTTTGGGACGAGCCAACACATCGAATGGCGTTGAAGGCAACGTCAAAAGGTGATAGAGACGGCTATGCCGTGTCTTTGGGTGACCACTCTGCAAGCGTGAGAGCCAAGTCGTTCATCACTCACATTGGCTGGAACGCCCCTCGGCGTGAGACGATGCCTGCGACGTGGAATCAATCGGAGAAGATGCTGGAGGCAATGTTACCCCCCGGATTCCTCAAGGCGCGCCCTAGTTCGAGAGGAAGTGCAAAGGCGCGGGCCGAAACCTAGGTGCCGACATATGGACGACAAGCGAAAGAAAGACTTGGAAGATGTCATGAGGACGGAATCCCGCCGCGGACGTCGCCCCGTTGATCTAGGGGCTAGGCAAAAGCGCAACGAGAAGTTGCAGGGCATGCGGACGTATTTGGCGATTGCGACCGAGGAGGAGTTTGTAAAAGCTATGCGTGGCGTCG
Organism: Bryobacteraceae bacterium; assembly: GCA_036008345.1. Taxonomy (GTDB): domain Bacteria; phylum Acidobacteriota; class Terriglobia; order Bryobacterales; family Bryobacteraceae; genus Palsa-89. Next base: position 866 of record DASYNU010000218.1, on the reverse strand, counting down.
GACTGCGCGAGGGGTCGCCGGAGTTCTTGGAGGCCCTGCGGATTTGGCACGAGTATCGATTCTAGCGGCAGCCCGGTTCAGGGCTTTCCACTTCGCCTCGCGCTCGGACGGGGGCAGTTTCGCCAGGTGCCCGTCGATCAGGTCAAGCAGTTGTTCGGCAGCCTTGTCCAGTCGCTTATCGCGTTTCATCTCTATCTAGAGTCTACCTCAGCAGAGACGGGCCGGAGAAATGTTCTATGCGAGCTTCGCCTGCCCCGGCCGTGGCACCGCCCCAGGACAGAGATACTGGAGATGAGGCTTTTATGACTACCGCAGAAGTTGAGGCACTGTTTGCGCGGACGCTCGCCGGCGATTATGAATCGGAGGACGCCTGGGAGGCGGTCGGCACCTTGCAGCAGAATGGCAGCCGGGAGATCTTCGAGTACGCCGCGGCGTGGTGCGCATCTGACGATCCGTTAAAGAGAGCGCGAGCGGCCAGCATCCTGTGCCAGCTTCGGCGCGGAAGCATACCGCAGCATGAATTCCTGTTCCGGGATGAGTCCTACGTGCTGCTCACGAATATTCTCGAAAAGGAGCAGTATCCCAACGTTATTTACTCCATCCTCTCCGCGTTCGGCCACTTGGACAACATACTGACTGTACCGTTTATCCTGCACTATCAGGATTCTCCGCTCCACCAGGTCCGCTACGCGGCGTGCTTCGCGCTCGGCTGCTTTCCAAACGATGGTCGATCGATTGAAGCCCTACTAAAACTCACCTTGGACCCGGAAGAAGCAATCCGGGAATGGGCGGTGTTTGGGCTAGGAGTGATGGGAGGTGCGGACTCACCTGAGATTCGCGATGCGCTGCTTCGATGCTTGGACGAC
>DASYNU010000217.1:0-41232 GCA_036008345.1 Bryobacteraceae bacterium | reverse complement strand
GAGGGGCGGCGCTATCTTCATGAAATAAGCGGGGAGCGTAAGGCTGAGGGCGGCGTCCGTTTGTAGAGCCTTGAGCTCGCGCAAAGAGCGAAAGAAGGCTCGCTCGATGCGAGTGTGATGGCGTGCGAGACGGTCGAGCTTGGCGGTGGAGCCGTCATCGTCATCGGTTAGAAGGGCGCCGGGTGCGGAAGTGTGGAGCTCCGCTTCCATGGCGCGGACACGGCCGAGGTTCCAGGCGGAATGGACCAGCTCTTCGAAAATAATTTGCTGGAGCGCTCCTTGGGGTTTCGTCTCGGCCTGGAGTTGCTCGCGAAGTTGTTGGAACGCGACACGGTCTTCCTCGGGGATGACGGCGTGCTGGGCAGTGAGTCCATGCGTGCGGGCGTTTTGAGAAGACTGACGCTTTCCTTCTTCAGTGCGAGGTCCGGTACTGAGCTGGGCGTTGGCGGCGTTTGCGATCTGGCTGGCTGCAGACATGTCGAGAGGTCCTTTTTGCAGATTCGAGTTCCGGAGCGATTGTAGCCGGCGGAGCGGCGGATTGGACGACTGGCGGGAGCGTATGTTGTGGAGGCGTGAGGAGATTGGGGCGGGCGGATGCGGTGAATGAGGATTGTGCCGGCTATTCTCCGCGATGGCTACAATCCGTCGGTGTCCAGAGTCAATGCCAATCCCGTAGCTCGATTTGGCCGAACTCCTGCTGGATGGTGCGGATGATGCGGGCTAACTCTTTGCGCAGGCTACGAAGTTTGCCGAACGATTTAAGCCACTGTTTGTCTTTGCATCCCAGAGCGCGTAACTTTTCCGCTAGGGCCTGTGACACCAATTCCCGGAAGGGGATTCCTTGAAGGGCAGCCGCCGACTTGGCACGCCGGAAGAGCGCGTCGGGAATTTCGAGGGTGGTTTTCATCTCCACATCGGTTCGGAGAATTGCGGTCCGGGTACCGACCGCAATTCTATTATGACAAAGCAAGTTAGAAAAATCGAACTCATAGAAAACGCGTGAGAAATAGGGGCTACGAACTGAATCGGAAAACTAGTATTCGATCTCTTATTCCAGTAATATTACCGAGGAAGCTAGTTTGTGGAAAGCCAACGCGCCCGAACCGCCTCGAATTATGATCCCACAGGAGAAGATGGCGGCTGTCACCCAGGGTCTGCGTGAAGCCTTTGGTGCAACTGACTTTACCGACATCTGCAGGGTGACCCAGGGACTCAGCTCGGACCTTGTGTTTCGCATGGTGGTGCGTGGATCCGCATACCTGTTGCGGGTGATGACGCGTATCGACGAGAGGAACGATCCGGTGCGGCAGTTCACATGCATGCAGGCGGCGGCGGACGGCGGTGTTGCCCCTCGCGTCCTCCACGCCAATACCGGGGACGGGATTTTGATCACGGACTTTGTTGAGGCGGCGCCGTTTTCGCAAACACAGGCACTGACTCTGATTCCCGCAACGCTCAGAAACCTACATGTCCTGCCGCCATTTCCCAAAGCGTTCAACTACGTCACCGCGCACAATGGTTTCATCTGGAGATTTCGCACCGCGAACCTGGTGGCCGCTAGCCAAATCGAGGAAGTCTTCACGCGCTACGACCAAGTGTGCGCCGCCTACCCCCGATTGAACACGGATATGGTTTCATGTCACAGTGACCTGAAGCCGGAGAACATCCTGTTCGATGGCCAACGCGTGTGGCTGGTGGACTGGCAGGCTGCTTTCTTGAACGACCGCTACTTTGACCTCGCTGTGGCAGCCAACTTCGTGATCACCAGCGACACTGACGAACGAACGTATCTCGAGATGTACTTCGGACGACCACCGGATGGGTACGAACGCGCGCGATTCTTTCTCATGCGCCAAGTGATGCACATGTTCTACGCAGCGGTGTTCCTGATGTTGGGATCAGCAGGCCAGCCAGTGGACCAGGATGAGAGTTTGCCCACATTCCGAGATTTTCACCAACGGATCTGGGCCGGTGAGATTGATCTGGCGGACCAGGCGATCAGAATTGTCTATGGCCGAATTCATTGGGAACAACTCTTACAGAACGTGCGCCAAGCTCGATTTGAGGAAGCGTTAGGCATGGTCTCCGATCGCCACGCGGGCCAGGCGGACTTGCGCAGGCTTTTACCGGCGTGTCTGGCTCGCGTCCGCTGAAGCCGATGGGCTATCCTCATACTGCATGTTGGTGGAGAACAACCGAGGCAACTATTCATTTCTGAAGGGCATCGCCCCTTATTCCGGGGGCGTTGTGGCAGAGGCGGGATTCGAGGTGGTGCATGTTCGGTTGCAGCGCTATATTCCTCTTCGAGCAGGTTTTGACGCCGTCGAGGCACACCTCAAAAGCGCTGGACGCCCACTACAGGCGATGTGCGGCATGGAGTTGCGATCGCCGAAGCCATTCAGCTTCACCGGCTTCAATCAGTTCAATGCCGGTTACATTGATGTCCTCAAGAAGTGGGACCTTCTGTTTGAGGGCATGAACCCGGTGGCGCGGACGAACATTGCGCCTGAAGTGAACCCACCGGGAGAGCCCTCGCTCTACGGATTCAGCTACACGGTTCCATCGAAGGCGCGGCGGAAGACTTTTGTAGTTGCGGGAGCGGGCGAGTTGCCTGAAGGCTCGCTGGATCCACATGATGTGGTGCGGCGGGGAGAGTCCAGCGCGGCTGCAATTGTTGAGAAAGCGCACTTCGTAATGGGGCTGATGGAAGGAAGATTGAAAGGACTCGGCGTGGGCTGGAACGATGTCACTGTGAGCGAAATTTATACGGTGCATGACATCCGTCCTGTCGTTGAGGAAGAACTGCTGAAGCGTATGGGAAAGGGCGGAGCGCATGGGCTCACATGGCATTACTCGCGGCCGCCGATTGAGGGCATCGAGTACGAGATGGATCTCCGCGGCTGCGTTACCGAATTTGTAATTTGATGAGTCGACGCAGGTTGCGCCGCCATCTCTCGCTAGACTGAAGAACATGATTCGTCAAATTGCGCCTCAGTTCTTTACCACCGACATTCCCGCCACTCTCGCCTATTACAAAGACAGGCTTGGTTTCGAATGTCTGGGTACGTGGCAGGATCCTCCGGTCTACGCGATCGTCGTGCGCGACCAGCACGCGATCCACTTCCGCTGCGCCGAGCCGCCCACTGCCCACCCCGACAAGTATGAAGACGAACTGTTGGACGCTTACCTATCCGTTGAGGATGCGGAGGGGCTTTACGCCGAGTATGCGTCGCGCGGAGTGGAATTCACTCGGGGACTCGTGGACACGCCGTGGCACTCGCGCGAGTTTGTGGTGAAGGACTGCGACGGCCGGCTGCTCGCGTTCGGCGCAAAATTGTAGCCCGGCTCATGACGCACCTGGCAGGGAATGGCCCTGCCCCACCAAGGCCGAATTCCTACAACTAAGGAAAACTAAGCGCCATTGGTTTCTTCCAGTTGAATATCACATCTTGACAATCATATGGAATAGGCGGTATTCTACATTGGCATGGACAAGCCAAATACTGACGTCATTCAGGGCACGCTGGACATGCTGATCCTCAAGACGCTCAGCCTTGAACCCATGCACGGCTTCGGTATCGCGCGCCGTATTGAGCAGATATCGCGCGGAGTCTTTAAGGTCAACCCAGGCTCGCTGCTCACCGCGCTGCAGCGGCTGGAGCGCGGCGGATGGCTGGATGCCGAGTGGCGGCGAACGCAGAACGCGCGGCGTGCCAAAGTGTATAAACTCACCCGGGCCGGGAAGAAACAGCTGGAGAACGAGACTGCGGATTGGTCACGCCGGACCTCGGCCATCGCACGGTTGTTGAAGGCGGAGGGATAAGCGGGTGTCTGTCTGGCGTCAGCTTGCGAGGGGGCTGCGTGTGCTCGTGAACCGCAGAGCGGCCGACCAGGATATTGCGGACGAAGTGGAGAGTTACCTGGAACAGGCAGCCGCCGCGCTGGAGGCGAGCGGTCTTTCTGCGGATGAGGCGCGGCGCCGAGCGCGATCGGAACTCAGTAACGCTACCGCCGTCCGCGAACAAGTGCGCTCCTACGGATGGGAGAACTCCATTGAGGCGTCACTGTCGGATCTGCGCCATGCGGCCCGGCGGCTGCTCGGCAATCCGGGATTTACAACGGTCAGCGTGCTCACCCTGGCACTGGGCATTGGCGCCAGTACAGCGATTTTCAGCGTAATCGAGGGGGTGCTGCTCAAACCTCTGCAGTATCCGCAATCGTCGCAGATTGTCGCATTGCTGCACACCGCGCCGGGCATCCATATCGATGAGCTAAACCTGGCTGCCTCGCTTTATTTCACTTACCGTGAGGAAAACCGGGTGTTTCAAGATGTCGGAATGTGGCGGGCGGACACCGCGAGTGTAACGGGGGTTGGTCAGCCCGAGGAAGTCCCGAGTCTACTGGTGACAAATCGCTTTCTCGCGGTCCTGGGCGTCCAGCCGGTGCTGGGACGCCCGTTCATCGTGTCGGATGAGGACCCGAAAAGCGAACGCGCAGTGATTCTTTCGGACGGGTATTGGAAGTCGCATTTCGGAGGCGATCGCTCCGTTCTCGGCCGCCGCATCCTGCTGGATGGCGACGCACACGCGGTAATCGGTGTAATGCCGCCATCGTTTCAATTCATGGATCGCCCAGTCTCACTGATCGTGCCGCTTCGACTCAGTCGCGCGGATATTCGGCTGATCAGTTTCTGCTGCCAGGGCATCGCGAGGCTCTACCCAGGTGTCACGCTTACCCAGGCCAACGCGGATGTCACGCGCATGCTGGCCATGGCGCCGGCGAAATTCGCGGTCAATCCCGGCTTCAGCTCGAATGTTTGGGCCACCGCCCGCATCGCTCCCCGTTTGCGTTTGCTGAAGGACGTCCTGATTGGCGATATCGGAAAAACGCTTTGGATGCTGATGGCCACGGTGGGAATTGTGTTGTTGATCGCCTGCGCTAACGTGGCGAATCTGCTTCTGGTCCGCGCCGATGGACGCCGGCAGGAGCTGGCGGTTCGCGCCGCGCTGGGAGCCGGGTGGGGACGCATTGCCGGCGGGCTGCTACTCGAATGCCTGCTGCTGGGTGTTGCTGGAGGCGGCCTCGGATTGGCGCTGGCGTATGGTGCGCTGCGGGTGCTGGCGGCTTCCGGAGTGGAACACCTGCCGCGCATCCACGAGATTTCAATCGATCCAGCCGTGTTGGCGTTTTCAGCAGGCACTTCGCTGGTTGCGGGTTTGCTGCTTGGGCTGATCCCAGTCTTCAAGTACGCGCGGCCGCAGTTATCGAACACGCTCGGCAGCGGCGGCCGCACGATCAGCGAGAGCAAGGAGCGGCATCGCGCACGCAGCCTTCTTGTTGTGGTGCAGGTGGCGCTGGCCATGGTCCTGCTGGTCGGATCCGGACTGATGATACGCAGCTTCCAGGCACTACGCCGCGTGGATCCCGGCTTCTCGCGCGCGCAAGAGTTGGAGACTCTGCACATTTCGATTCCCGAATCACAGGTCCCGGAACCTGAGCGCGCGATTCGGATGGAAGAGGAAATCCTGCGCAAGCTAGAGTCAATTGCGGGTGTTTCGGCTGTGGCTATCACGAGCAACCTGCCTATGGAAGGCGGCCCGGGCGATCCGGTTTATGCGGAGGATCAGACGGCCCAAGTGGGCACCGTTCCCCCCATACGGACCCACAAATTCGTCTCGCCAGGATACTTCTCTACAACCGGAGCCCGTTTGATCGCGGGGCGCGAATTGACTTGGGCCGAGACTTACAACCAGACGCCGGTAGCCCTAGTCTCGGAGAACATGGCGCGCGAGTTCTGGCACGATCCACGCGCGGCCATCGGCAAACGCGTCCGTCCGACGCTCAAGGACGATTGGCGGGAAGTGATCGGCGTGGTGGCTGACTTACGCGACGAGGGCGTGGATCAGAAAGCGCCTGGCATTGTCTATTGGCCCTTGCTGCAGAAGAATTTCGAATCTTCCCCGACATACGTTTACCGAAGTGTGGCTTTCGTGATCCGCACGCCGCGGGCGGGATCTCTGGCGCTGCTTCAGGACCTCCAAAAAGCCGTGGCTAGCGTGAATTCCAATTTGCCGTTGGCCGACGTTAAGACTCTGGAATCCGTATACGACCGATCGCTCGCGCGAACGTCTTTTGCGCTAGTGCTGCTGGCTATCGCGGGCGGCATGGCGCTGCTTCTGGGCTTGATCGGAATCTACGGTGTCATATCATATTCAGTTTCGCAACGGACTCGCGAGATCGGAATACGGCTGGCGCTGGGCGCTCCTCTCCAGAACGTCACGGGGATGTTCGTGCGTCACGGGCTGGTTCTGTCGGGCGTCGGCGCGGCACTTGGATTGACCGGAGCGTTGGCCCTGACACGGCTGATGAAATCGGTGCTGTATGATGTGAGCCCAGCCGATCCACTGACGTACGCCGGTGTGTCTGCCGGGTTGGTACTCGCGGCGACGCTCGCCAGTTACCTGCCGGCTCGCAGGGCTACTAAGGTGGATCCGGTTGAGGCTTTACGCGCCGAGTAGAGCGCCCGAGTGTTTCATTTGACAGGTCAAGCGTATAATATGTATATACATATAATATGGCACAGGAGACATTTGAAACATCGGCTGCGGCACTCTTCGACCTGCCCTGCGCTTGTCAGAATCTGCGGCGAGTTACACGAATCGTCACGCGGATTTATGACCAGGAACTTAGAAAAGCAGGGGTCGAGGTCACGCAATTTGGTCTGCTCACCGCATTAGCGGCTACAGGACAAGCCAATCAAAAACGGCTGAGCGCGGGCTTTGCCATGGATAGTACGACACTCACCCGGACGTTGGCGGTATTGCGGAAACGGGGCTGGTTGCAAGTCAAACCTGGAAAGGACCGGCGGGAGCGTTTGTTTAGCCTCACGCCCGCAGGCAAGAGACAAATGGTGGAAGCTCAACCACATTGGGAGCGCGCCGAGCGGAGATTGCGGAGAGGGTTGGGAGATGCGGCCTGGAAGAGGATGCAGGAGAGCGTATCCCGAATGACGGAAGCGGCGGCCGAGGCTTAAAATTCGCGCATCCGAAGTAGATGCATATACATCTACCTAGCATGTCGAAGGAACTGAAAACTCGAACCGCTTTTATTTTGGCGGCTGTGCTGGTCGGGATCGGCATCTTGCTAGCCAAACTGGGAGGAACACCCACTGACACCGGCGATCATGGCGTGGATAGCGGGCATCGTCCGGATCTCGAATATTTCCAAGCTATCAACAGGGTGGCGCCTCCGCAGGATCCGCAGTTACTGTTTCTGCTGATGGGGCAGTACTCGAACGCGAATCTTCAGGGCGAGGGTGCGGAGTTTTTCTCAGCGCGGCTGAAGGAATTCGGTCCTCGCTTGACGGAGTCCCAAAAGGCTCTGTACCTGAGCGCGATCGGATTGTTGCGGGCTCAGCACGCAGCGTCAGTCCCATTGCTCAGTCGAATCGGTTACGTGAAAGATACGCTTGCGATCCTGGAACAGGCCAAGCAAGCGTCCCGCGGGAACATTTTCGTTGTGAACTGGGTGGCGGGGATGGTGCATGCGGAAATTCCCAAGATTTTCGGCCAGAGGAGTGCAGCCCAAGCTGAGCTCAAGTGGTGTGTAGAGAACCGGGACAAAGCACCGCATGCCGGCTGGCTGCGCGAAGTGTACTACCACTTGGGAAAGCTGGCCCTGACAGACGGAGACCAGCGCCAGGCGGACGACTATCTGCGCCGAAGCGGATACAAGGACTTTGACAGACCGATCACATTGATCACCCCCTTCTCCGAAGAGGTTGCTTCGGGACACACTTTCTCTCCACGGCATATCGCTGAGATCGTACCTGGGCGCGTGTACGCGCTTTCGGGTTTCGAGTTCACGGAATATTATTTCGTGGTTTCGGACGACGGGCGAGAGCTGTTCGGCATCGACGCAGGCACGCGCCCCGATTCCGCCAAAACCGCATACGAGGCGTTACGGGCGTTTGCCCCCGGTCTGCCGAAACTCACGACCATCTTCATCACGCATGCTCACTGGGACCACGTGGGCGGCCACTCCTATTTCCAGGCTTTGAATCCGCGCCCGCGTTTCTATGCCAGGAGCAATTATCAGCAAGAGATTGCCCGTGACGTGGAGGCTCCGGGAGTTTTCGACAAGCAATTCTTCGGCGAACGCTTCAGCCTGGACGACGTGCGCAGCTTCAAACCGGATATCACCGTCGATCGCCGCACTGAACTGAAGATCGGGGGAACCCGCATCGAGCTGATTCCTGTCGAAGGAGGCGAGACTCACGATGCAATGTTCATCCACCTGCCGGATCGGGGCGTTCTGTTCGTGGGCGATTTCATCATGCCGTATCTCGGGGCGCCTTTTGTCGAAGAGGGGGATTTTCAGGGCCTGCTGGATGCCATCGACGTAGTTGTTGAAAAACATCCCCGGCACCTGCTACACGGCCACGAGCCGCTCACCCAGATCTTCGCTTCTGCCTCCATGCTGGCGCAACTCAAGACAGATTTGGTTTGGCTGCGCGAGCAGGTTCTGTCCGCGACGCGCCGCGGCGTTGAGCGCGGAGTGATACACGATGCAAACCTGATTCCCCCAGGTCTGCTGAACGGCCCACCGGATGTGTATCAGCCGTACTATATCCTGCGCGAACACGTGATTGACCGGATTTACGACCAGAACGTTGGCTATTGGCAACCGGACTTGCAGGGCCTGGATCATCTTACCAGCGCCGACCGCGCAGAACTTTTGATCGACTACCTGGGCGTGTCGGAAAGGCAACTGGTCAGAACAGTGGAGGAATTAGCCCGCGAGGGCAAATACGAACTCGCAGCGTCGCTGCTTCAATCGTGCGGAACAAGATTCCAAGGCAGCGCCTCGGTGGCTCACGCCAAACGGCTGGTCTACCTCAAGCTCATGGAGAAGAACCAGAATACGGACCCGTTCAAGTTCATCATCTATTCCGGACAAATTGGAGAACAAACACCGCGGTTGGAGGGCAAATGATAACCTGCACCACACCTGGCGCGATAGAATGAGGACAGACCTTTGGGGGCCGATGCAACCAATCGACATCATCGTCAAGGATGAGGAAATTCTTGGAGGAACTCCGGTTTTCCGAGGCACCCGTGTTCCCTTTCAGGCGCTATTGGACTACCTGGAAGGCGGGCAGACTCTCGATGAGTTTCTGGACGATTTTCCGACGGTCTCCAAAGACGCGGCGGTGGCGGCGCTTGAATTAGCGAAATCGCTCCTGGTTGATCAATTGGGATGAAAGTCCTGCTGGACGAATGTATTCCAGCAAGCTGAAAAGCGCATTCGCCGAGCATGACTGTATGACGGTGCCGGAGGCAGGCTTGGCCGGCAAAAGGAATGGAGCGCTTCTTTCCCTCGCCGAAAGCGCCGGTTTTGATGTTTTCCTGACGCTAGACAAGGGCATCCAATTTCAGCAGAATATGCCGGGGCGGAGCATCGCTATTTTGATTGTTCGCGCCAAGTCGAACCGCATTCAGGATCTGTCGCCGCACGTGGAAGCGTGTCGAGTGATCATCCACTCGATCCAGCGTGGCGAAGTCGTCCGAGTGGGCGTATAGAAATCCGGCTTTTTCCCCTACAGCAGCCGGAAGCAATCATCGGCCGGAATTGGTTGTGAAATGTCGCCTAGCTCTTTGAACTGGCTGATTAGTGTTTCCCAACGTTCGCGGAACATGGTTCCCAGGCCGTTGCGGCGCGTGGCATCCGTCTCGATAAACGGCTTCTGTACCTCCGAGACTTCGGCGAATGTGTCCAGGTCCATGGTTGGATTCAATTGATGCAACTGCTGGTTGACCGCTTTGGGATCGGCCAGATAGGATTGCCAGCCCTCGCGCACTGCTGCGACCATGGCTTTTGCTCGATCCGGATTCCTGCGTAGCGATTCGCCGCTTACCGCCAGAACGGTCGTATACGGGTCATAACCGATTTCCGAGACGGCGAACACTTTGACCTTGGCTCCTTGGCGGCGCGCGGCGATGGGCTCCGATGTGAGGTAACACTGTTGAGCGAATTTTTCATCGTGCAGGAAAGAGGTGATGTCTCCGCCGGGCGAGGGCACGATTTTCACGTGGCTGAATCCGAACTTGCGTTTCAGCAGGCGCGCAAACGGCAGGCCGCTTTCGAGCGCGAGGGTGCCGTCCTTCAAAACGTCACCAATGCTCTTTAGATTTCGCGACGCGTGGGCCATGATGCCGGTCGGGCTATCTTGAAAGACCGCGAACAACGCTACAACGTCGTTGCCGTGGCTTCTCGCCAGGATAACTTCATCCGCTGACACAATGCCGAAATCCACGGAACCGGCGCCGACCATTTGTACCGTCGGGGTCCCAGTGCCACCGGGGAGAATATCCACCGACAAGCCGTGCTTGGAATATGGAGCCCGGTAGAAGCCGCCGAATTCGGGCTCGGGTTTCCAGTTGAGCGCTAGTTTCAGAGTGGTGGACTTGCGGCATGCGGCGAGGAGCGCTAGTGCGGGAGCTGTTTTCAAGAAGGCTCGGCGCGGCAGCGGGTGCAAAAGCATTCTCTGATTGTCGCGCGTTGCTGTTATAGGTTGGCAGGCGAAAGCGCCTGCTCCACGTTTCCTCGATTCACTGGGGTTGTTCGGAGGCGTGCCAGCGGCGAAGGGTCAAGTGGCTTAGCAGGTTGATCAATCCGAACAGAGCTAGACCTAGCAGGCTGGCCAGCAGGACCGCGGCGAATACTTTATCTATGCGCTGTTGGGTGCGGGCCGTCTCCACAACAGAACCGAGTCCGCCACCGGCGATGAATTCGCCTACGATGGCGCCGATCACCGCGAGCCCGGCGGATACGCGGAGTCCGGTAAATAGCTGGGGCAGTGCCGCGGGAAGGCGCAACTTGAAGAGCGTCACCAGCCGCGATGCTCCGTAGAGCTTGAACAAATCGCGCAAGGGCGGGTCGGTGGAAAGAATGCCGCTCAAGGTGTTAGCAATCACGGGAAACACGGATGCCACAAAGGCCGAGGCGATTACGGTCTGGATGCCGAATCCGAACCAGATGACGAGCAGCGGCGCAACGGCGATGAGGGGCACAGTCTGGAAGAAAATCGCGTAGGGGTAAAACGCGCGTTGGATAACTCGCGAGGAGGACAACAAGACTGCGATGGCGATGCCCGTCAGCGCGCTCATGACAAATCCGGCGAGGGAACCAATGGAGGTGGCGAACAGAGCTTGGAGCAATTCCGCGCGGCTGTCGATCATCGCGCGGAGGACCGCGGAAGGCGCCGGAACGAGGTAAGCCCGCACGAAGCCTTGCCGGACAAGGAACTCGGCGCTGAGAGTGAGGAGCACGAGCGGGATAAGGGGAGCGAGAAAGGCTTTCTTCATTCGTCCATCGCTGTTCACTCCTCGATGGCTCCTAGCAAGAGCCGCATCTCTTGCCCCAGTCCGGGATCGCTGCGCAGTTCGATGTTACGGACAGCGGGCAGTTCCAATCTGCGGTCCAGCTTGATAGCTCCGCCGCTTCTGGCGAGCACCACGGCGCGGTTGGCCAAAAAGGCGGCCTCGGACACCGAGTGGGTCACGAAGATCACGGTCATGCCGCGGCGCTGCCATAATTCACGAAGCTGCACGTCCAGATGGAAGCGCGTTATTTCATCGAGGGCGGCGAAGGGCTCATCCAGAAGCAGCAGGCGCGGCTCGGTCACTAGCGCGCGCGCCAGCGATACGCGCATCCGCATTCCGCCGGATAACTCGGCCGGATAGCGATCCAGAGCATCGAGCAAGCCCACTTGATGGAGAGCGGCTCGGGCTTTTTCGTTACGCTTGGTTTTTGCCTCGCCCATCAATTCCAGCGGCAATGCGGCGTTGGCCAGCACGTTGCGCCAAGGCAACAGGTGCGCGTCCTGGAACACGAAGGCGGTTTCAAAGCGCTGCCCGTTCGGCTGCATACGAATCTGGCCGGAGTCGGGCCCGGCGAGCCCCGCGATCATGCGCAGCAATGTAGATTTGCCGCATCCGGAAGGTCCCAGCACGGCGAGGAATTCGCCAGCGTCGATGCGCAAATCCATACCGGCGATTACGACGCGATTGTTATCAAACACTCGCCGTACTTGGTCGAGTTGAACTTCCACGCCTCTGGCGCCCGCGCTTGTCACCCTCTATAACGACCTGGCGATGAGTTCTTTCATGATTTCATTCGTGCCGGCGTAGATTCTTTGGACGCGGCTGTCCGCCCACATGCGGGTGATAGGATATTCCATCATGTACCCGTAGCCTCCGTGCAACTGAACGCATTCATCGATGATGGCGCATTCACGTTCGGTGAGCCAATATTTGGCCATCGCGGCGGTAGCCGTATCCAGTTTGCCGGCGATGAGACGCTGGATGCAATTGTCCAAGAACACGCGCATGATGTGCGCTTGCGCTTTGCATTCCGCCAGCTTGAAGCGGGTGTTTTGGAACTCGATTAAAGCTTTGCCGAACGCCGTGCGCTCCTTGCAATGCTTAGTGGTGATGGAAACCGCATGTTCGGTCACGGCTGTGGCGCCAACGGCGACACCCATTCGCTCATACGGCAACTGCTCCATCATTTGGTAAAAGCCGCGGCCTTCTTCGCCGCCCAGAAGATTTCGAGCGGGCACGCGGACATCGTCGAAGAACAACTCGCAAGTGTCCTGACCGTGCATGCCGACCTTTTCGAGCGTGCGGCCGACACGATAGCCCTGCAAATCCTTGGTCTCCACAACAACCAGCGATATGCCTTTGGCGCCTACACCGGCCGTGCCGGTCTTGACTGCCAAGACGATGAGATTGGTGTGCCAGCCGTTGGTAATGAAAGTTTTCGATCCGTTTATAAGCAGGCATTCGCCCTGCCGCTCAGCCATGGTCTTGATGTTCTGCAGATCAGATCCGGCAACCGGCTCAGTCATGGCGATGGAACCGATCAGTTCGCCCTTCGTCATTCTCGGGAGCCAGAACTGTTTTTGCTCTTCGGTGCCGTAATCCAGAATGTAGTGCGCCGCAATGCTGTGGACGCCATGCCCGAAATGGACACCGGCGTAGCTGAGCTCTTCGGTGACCACGGCTTCGTGACAATAATCGCCACCACCGCCTCCGTAAACTTCCGGGACATCGGTCAGCAGGATGCCGACTTCTCCGGCTTTGGTCCAGGCTTCGGGATCGACGCGGTGTTGTTCGCGCCAGCGGGCTTCGTGCGGGACGAACTCTTCATTTACGAAGCGCTTGACGGTCTTGCGGAAAAGTTGGATATCCTCGTTAATCCATGGAGAGACGTAGGGGTGGGTAACCTGTGGCGGCCTGGGCATGAGACTCATTGTACGGGGAAACGCGCTGCTTCGCTGCTTAGTCTAATTTGCGCCGATTGGCAATCGGCGGCAGGTTACCAACCTGCCCCACTGACTGCACTTCAATCTCAACTCTCGAGTCTTTAGCGAGCGGCAGATCGAGCACTTGGCCAGCTTGCAAGTAAGGCGCGATGACAGCCGGATCCGCGTAGGCAAGACCGCGCCCATGGTCGATAGCTACCAACGTGTAGCGGCCTGGCAGCGCCCAATTGAGCGTGAAGGTTCCATCGCTATCGCTTTGGTCGCGAGGTATGTTGTTGCCGTGGCTGGGATCGTGCGGAAACAAAAGCACCATTGCTCCAGCGATGGGCTTGGTTCCATTGACCACTCGGCCGTTGACTTGGGTGACTCCTTTAACGGCGTTGATGGTCAATTGGATCTCGGCGCCTTTCGCTACAGGCAGTTCGCCGTTGCGATAGACGCCGCCTTTCACCTTGACCGACTGCATGTAGAGGTCGGAAGCATTCGCCAACAAAAGAGCATAACGTCCCGGCGGAATGTTAGGGATGTCGAATGTTCCATCGGGCGCGAGTATGCCGGTTACTGGACTCCCGTTGATGAGATTCCCCAGCCAAATGCCCATGGAGGGCGGCATATCGCCATCCAGGGTCACTTTTCCTTTGACAGAGGTCTGGACAGCCTCATCCAGATGCACGGTTGCATCGGCGGTGAGCGAAACAAGCTGCGATCCGAGAGTTGAAGTTTGATTCTGTCCAACCAGAGAAGATGAAACAATATAGTTGCCAGGCGCTACTCCGGAATCCGCACCCCAAGCCATGCCGATCAAGGTCCCCCCTGGCCCGGGGTGAAATAGTTGCAGAATCGGTTGTTGGCCTTCCTGTTTTTGAAACCCATCCGCCGCGATGTGTACCGCGGGAACGGCGCGCAATGTGAAATGAATTTCCGCGTTGGCGCCTTCATCCAACTTCAATGGAGTAGCAGCTTCGGGAGTGTATCCGCCGTCATAATAGACAAGCGGATAAGCCAAATCCAGCTCTGAGCGGGGCTCTGGGAGCGAAACGGGTTGAGCGACGTGCAGGCTGTGCATCAGCTGGAAATTTTGCGCGTACCAAGGATGGCCGGTAGCCGCAACATAGTAAGTGCCCGGAGTGAGGTGCGCGAAATGAAAATCTCCGTCCGCGCTGGTTGTGGCCTCAGTGCTTAGCTGCGTTTGAACCAGCCCTCTTAGAATGGATCGCACGAAGAGATAAACGAGGGCACCGGCCACTGGGTCACCCTCCTGGTCGAGAACGGAGCCGGTGATCCTGGCCGGCGCATGGAGCGGAAACACAATATGTTCGGAGTCCAGATCCGGGCCCACTGCGATGGCAGTAGAGAATTCATCCGTTTGTAGAAAGAGTTCAGACCCTCCGTGTTCATTTACTTGTAGGGTGTATTTGGCGGGCGGCAAGCCAGCGAAGGAGAATTCGCCGTTGTCTCCGGTTAGGCAGGAGATTTGCCGGTCCGCGCCGCCGATTGCGGCAATGCTGACTCGCACTCGCTTTGCAGGACGATTGTCAGGGCGGCGCACCACGTGTCCGGCCATCTTGAAGCCGGCAGCGGGCTGGCAGATCGCGTAGCCAGAGCATGCAGCGAGAACCAAGAGGGCACGCAAGATGGACAAATTAATTTCCCTTCGGTTCGATTAGTTCCAGCGTAAGTTCCGCTTTCTGGCCTGGTTCTAGATTTACGGTTTGGCTGGCATACCCGCGCAGCACTTCCGGGTTCGCGTACTCCAAGCCAGCGACACTCGAAAACGCATAGACTTGATAGGAGCCGGGAGAAAGCGTGAACGGCATCGATACGTTTTCGCGTTGAGTTGGAGTCGGCGCCTGGACCGGCATGGTCTCGGGCTCGGCGATTGGAGAACTACCGACAATCAGCACGAGACCGATGCGAGGTTGGTCTCCAGGTTGAAGTTTTACGTTGAGCGTGGCGCAATCACCGCGCAGGTTGATAGTAAGCGTCTGGGGATCCACATTGGAACCCACCACCAGGTAATCGCGAGTGAGGTCGACACTCCCATACCAAGCCGATTCAAGGCACTCGCTCCCCAAAGACTGCACATTCAGCTTGTACTTGCCGGCCGCGACGTTGCTGAACGTGACGAGCGGCGGCGAACCTTGCACCTGTAGACCATAAGTAAAATAACGGGACGGTTCAACGGAGTTAAGCGAGGCATTGAGAGCGGTATCGGCACCCTGGGTTTCGGGCTGCCCTTTGTTATCGCCGTGATTCACTTTAACCGGAATGGACGCGAGGGGATGCATAGTGAACTGCAGATCGGTAACGTCCGCGCGGTCCACCATGATTTCCTCACGCGCCTCGTATGAACTTGCCTGGCCATCATTCGCCGAAAAAACCAGGGTCCAGGCGCCGGATGGAACGGCTTGCGCCGTGAACTGGCCCTTGCGTGTATCAAAATTCATAACGCCGAACATGACATTTTGGCCACTTGCATTTTCCAATGAAAATCCCACATTGGGAGAGTTTGGCAGGCCACCTACAGCGGCTACGACGCGGAAACCGGGTTCGGAATGGAGGTGGAAATCGGCGCGATATTCCTCGGCTGCTTTTAGCTCAATTTTCTGTGCGGAGGCAAGATCGCGGCTATAGGGATAATAAGCGGGGACGCTGACCTCAGGCGGAGCATTCCAACTTGACGCAGGCAGTAAATGCCCGTTTGCGAAAATCTTATAGCGGCCAGGAATCAGGCCGTCTATGCGATAGAAGCCGTCATCGTCCGTAGTTCCACCGTTTTGAGGTACCAACAGCTTACGCCCCTGGACGATCTGTTCGCTCAAAACCTGAACCGAAATGTTCTCAGCGGGCTCGTCATCCGCGTCAGTGACGCGGCCGACAATCCTCGCCGCCGGATATAACGCGATCCGAAAATCATTCTTGCCCGAACCGACTGTTGCGAAGGGGTTGACCTGTCGCTGGGAGTACCCAGGGATTGAATTGGCATCGAAGTAGCCAGGTTTCTGGACGGAAATCAGAACTTGGCCTTCGGGGATATTGTCGAATCGAAAGCGCCCATCGGGCCCGGTCAAAACAGGCGCGGGCACAATTCCGGAGGCTTGCACCAAGGCGTGGCGGATGGGCACACCGGAGACAGCATTGGTGACAATTCCGGTGACGGTCCGGACGGGAGCCGGGTTTGGAGCGTCGGGAACAAGACCAACTGGCTGCCCGTAACAGAGAGGCACAAGCTGCAATACGACCAGCGATAGCTGGCAGCGCATGGCGCTGCCCCACACAGAACCGAGGCGGCTAAATGTGCTGCGCATTGACTAAAGAGTTAGAGCCTCAATGTTGGGCATTGGTTCCCGAAATGTCGGTCTAATCCGGCAGGTAAACCAAATATAGATGGTTGTCAATCAGTTTCCCGGTTGCCGGGTTCACCAGAAAGTTCGAAACAATGGCTCCGGTAGCGCCGGAGAAGAAGCCTGAGCCTCCTGTGATTTTCCACATCACAGTGCCTTGTTGCATGGGATTCGACGGATCGGGTTGGCCGAGCAGAACCCCGGGTCCAATGCTTGAGAAGGTGAGCTTGTCACCCTTCTCGCCGAAGGTGATGGTTCCCCACTCGAAGAAGAGAGTAGCATCCTGATTCAGAGTGAAAGAGTTGTCCAATCGCGCGGTGAGGCCAGCGAGTGGGGTGAGGCTGGCCGTGACCGCGTTCGGCCCGATCACGGTCGACTGGGTTCCGCTGGATGCAACGGCCGGCGGATCCTCAGCGGCACCCGGTGTTTTCGCGGCACGGCGGAATTGCAGGTAAAAGGTGAGGCTGTTCATCGCGTAGGCATTTTATCACTGACCGTACGGTCTGACTGCAGGCTGGATTGGTAGCGTTATTTGACGCAATCAGATTATCGGAGGAGCGCGAAAACACCCAAGCTGGGAGGTACCACGCAGCCAACTGAACGCGACTTGTGGAATCAAAAATGCTGATACGGCATGCGTGCAGGCTCAAACTTTTTCCCAGCATGGCTTCTCCGGCCGCCATGCCGCACGCGACTACGCGCGAACACCGATGAACGTTTACTGGGAAGTGACCAGGGCATGTGCATTGGCGTGCCGTCACTGCCGCGCCGAAGCAGCGCCGGAGCCGCACCCCATGCAGCTCACTTTCGATGAAGGAGTCGCGTTCTTGCGCCAGGTTTCGGAATTTGGCGACCCCCTGCCTCAATTGATTCTCACCGGAGGCGATCCACTCGCTCGCACCGATCTGTTCGATTTGATCGACGAGGCGCGCAAGCTCGGCATTGGCGTATCGGTGACTCCGGCCGCTACATCGGCACTCACCCGCGACGTGCTTGTACGCCTCAAGGAACACTCCGTGGAGGGCCTGGGTCTGAGCCTGGACGGTTCCACAGCCGCCAGTCACGACTCGATTCGCGGCGTTCCAGGCACATTCGATCGCACCATCCAGGCCATGCGCTGGGCGCGAGAACTTGAAATACCCCTGCAGGTGAACACACTCGCCGCTGCCGAGACGGCGGGCGACGTGCCTGCTATTTACGAGCTGCTGAAATCGTTTGGCATCGCTCGTTGGAGTCTTTTCTTCCTGATCTCTGTTGGGCGCGGAAAGGTTTTGCAGCCGCTATCGCCGGAGGAAGGCGAGAAACTAATGAGCTGGGTTTATGAGAAGTCGCGCGTCGCTCCGTTCCTAGTTGCCACAACAGAAGCGCCATCCTACCGGCGGGTAGCGCTCGAACGGATGCGGGTAGAGGGACTTACCGCCGAGCAGATCAAGGGAAGTAGCGCCTACCGCGGCTTCGGAATCCGCGACGGCCACGGGATTGTTTTTGTCTCCCATACCGGCGAGATCTGCCCGGCGGGTTTTCTACCGTTAGTTGTGGGGAACATCCGCCAGGACCACGTCGCCGAGGTTTACCGCAATGCTCCGGTGTTTAGGGCGCTGCACGATCCAACAGAGTTTGAAGGACGCTGTGGATGTTGCGAATACCACGTGGTTTGCGGTGGATCTCGCGCCCGCGCATTTGAGACCACCGGCAACGCCCTCGCCTCAGACCCATTTTGTACCCACGAACCGAAAATGCGCGCGATTTGTCACACGCGCTAGCGTTGGCGCCTCCACTCAGCGTGTACGTTTTTGATCGCTGCCTGCCGGCGGGGCAGGTTTCGCGCAACAAGACCCGGCAGTGGGACCGCCGGGCTAGATCGCAAACCTGCGTGGCTTGGCTCACAACGAGCAGCGGAGCTTCCTTCGCCCCGGATCGGCCGGCGGGTAGGGCCGAAGTCGACCAGTCCGAGCCGGGTATTGCGCGCCGTGGACTCTTCGAGGATCGTGTTTGTGGACTCTACTCTACTTTATAGACTCCAAGCTTATCCGCCACGCGTTGTAGCAAACTATTCCCACCAGAACAACCAGGAAGCCGACGTCTAAAACGGTGAGTGTTTTGCCCCAAAAATCGATCTTATCCAGCTTGCGGGCCACGATGACCTGTTGTGAGATGATTGGCGCTTCCGCCTCGGCCAGATGCACAAAGGCGTCTTGGTTGCGCGTTGCAAATTTCCGATAGAGCGCCAGCGTGATGACCACGACGGTGAGAAGAGCCCAGGCAATCCAAAGAGTGAGCATCATATTGAACCTCCCTTGACTTTCAGTTACTGCTTACTTCCGCTCGTGATAAGGCAATTTGAAAACCGTTCAAGCCTACCGTGCGAGTGGAGTCAACAGCACATGTTCTCAGCGCGTTGAAGGGCTTGGGATATGCCTCTCGAGCGACACGGCTTGCGTAGCGGTGGGTGAAAACGCGCAGGTTCACGCGCGATAGCTCCCGAGCACCTTTATATAATTGGCGCGCTCGAACGCGGCCGGCTCTGCGACCGCGGCGGCGTTCATCGATCCGCGCATCTGACGAATGGACTCGTATTCGTGCTTGTCGATCCATTCGACAACACTAGCTTCGAGTTCCCGCAGGTAGCTTATGCCATGCTTGAGCAATGCGGAAGTCAGCATGACCACGTTAGCGCCCGCCATGATCCCCTTCAACACATCCTCGTGGGTGTGGACACCGCCCGTGATAGCGAGTTCACAGCGAACGGCTCTGGAAAGCAGCGCTACCCAGTGCAGCCGGAGCCGAAGTTCGTCGGACGAGCTCAGAGTGAGGCTGGGCGTGACCTCGAGCGCTTCCAAATCGAAATCCGGTTGATAAAAGCGATTGAAGAGAACTAACGCATCTGCTCCGGCACGATCCAGACGAGCAGCCATATTGGTCATCGACGTGAAATAGGGCGCGAGCTTCACGGCAACGGGTATATGGACTTTGCTCTTGACGGCCTCCAGCAGGTCGCAATAACTGGCTTCAATCTCGCGGCCTTCGATTTCGAGGCTGGTGGGAAGGAAGTAAATATTCAATTCGAGCGCGTCGGCGCCGGCCTGTTGAATCAGCCGTGCATAACGAATCCATCCGCCGGACGAAACGCCGTTCAGGCTCCCGATGATCGGGATGCTGACCGCTTGCTTGGCCTTGCGGACATGCTCCAGATACGCGTCAGGCCCCATGCCATAAGAGCGCAGATTGGGAAAGTAACTTAGAGCTTCCGCGTAACTATCCGTGCCTTGGGTAAGAAAGCGATCGAGCGACTCCTCTTCAGCGGTGATCTGTTCCTCGAAGAGGGACTGGAGCACGATGGCCGCGGCGCCAGCTTCTTCCATGCGCCGAAGGTTGGAGAGGTCCTTCGCAAGAGGCGACGCCGACACTACCAAAGGACTGCGCAACTGCAATCCAAGATATTCAGTTGAGAGATCGGTCATGGGTGTGATTCTCCATTCGCATAGGAAAGGCCGGCCCAATGTTCGTAGAGCTTCCAGCGCAGGTTTACATCGTGCTGAGCCTCGGTCAAAAGCATCGCCGCGGTCTCCGGAGCGCTACGTACCAGCATGGTGTATCGTCCTTCGTTATAGACATACTTTTCAAGCGGCAGCGAAGCGGGGCGGGAATCCAATTGGAATGGATTGCGGCCGGCGGCTGCCAGGGCCGGATTGTAGCGGAACAGCGGCCAGTACGCCGTTTGCACTGCCAGTTTTTGTTGTTCCAGGCCATGCACCAGATCGAACCCATGCGCGATGCAATGGGCGTAGGCGATGATTAATGCGGGCCCGTTGTGGGCTTCCGCTTCGAGAAACGCCTTCAACGTTTGGGTGTCGTTGGCGCCCAGGGCCACGTGCGCTACGTAGACTGTCCCGTAGGTCATGGCCATCATGCCCAGGTCCTTCTTGGCTCCAGGTTTTCCGGCCGCAGCGAACTTCGCAACAGCGCCGCGCGGGGTAGACTTTGACATTTGACCGCCGGTGTTGGAATAGACCTCCGTATCCAGCACCAGGATCTTCACGTTGCGGCCGGAAGCGAACACATGGTCCAGGCCGCCATAGCCGATGTCATATGCCCAGCCGTCGCCTCCCACCATCCAGACGCTCTTTCGCACTAAGGCGCCGGTAAGGGCCGCGAGGTCGCGCAGGTCCGGGTGGTTCAACGCGCTGAGGCGTTGATCCAGCTCCGCGATTCGCTTGCGCTGTTCCTGGATGCCGGCCTCACTCGATTGATCCGCAGCCAGAATCGAATTTGCGAGCTCTTGGCCGATCTGCGGCGCGAATCTTTGCAACAACTCGCCCGCAAACTCCGCCTGCTTGTCGAGCGAGACCCGGATTCCCAAACCAAACTCGGCGTTGTCTTCGAACAGCGAATTCGACCAGGCCGGACCGCGGCCGTCGCGATTCATGGTGTAGGGCGTGGTGGGCAGGTTACCGCCGTAGATGGACGAGCAGCCCGTGGCATTCGCGATTACGGCTCGATCGCCGAACAGCTGCGTGAGCATCTTGATATAGGGAGTCTCGCCGCAGCCCGCGCAGGCGCCGGGAAATTCGAACAACGGTTGCAGTAATTGCACATCCTTGACATTGTGAGTAGCGATGCTGCCGCGGTCCACTTCCGGAAGGCTTAGAAAGAAATCCCAATTGCGGCGTTCTTGATCGCGCAGCGGCGCCTGCGGCGTCATGTTGATGGCTTTCTTTTTGGATTCGCTCTTGCTTTTCGCCGGGCATACCTCGACGCACAACCCGCACCCGGTGCAATCCTCGGGAGCCACTTGCAGGATGTAGCTCATCTTTGGACGGTCCTTCCAGCGAGCTACCGTAGACCGAAATCCTTCCGGGGCGCAGCCGAGCAGCGCCGGATCGCAAACTTTCGCGCGAATCACAGCGTGTGGGCAAACCATGACGCACTTGCCGCACTGTATGCAAATCTCCTGCTCCCACAGCGGTATCTCCAGCGCCAGATTTCGCTTCTCCCATTTGGATGTACCGGTGGGATAGGTACCGTCAATGGGCAGCGCGCTGACCGGCAGATTGTCGCCTGCTCCGGCCATGATCGGCCCGAGCACCTGCTGGACAAATTGCGGCGCTTGATCCGATACCGCGGGTAGCCTTTCGAAGGAACTGGTGACTGTCTCTGGAATGGATACTTCAAACAAATGCGCGAGCGAATCGTCCACAGCGGCAAAGTTTTTCGCGACCACTGCCTCGCCCCGCTTGCCGTAAGTTTTCTGGATGGCCTGTTTGATGGCCGTGATGGCCTCTTCGCGCGGCATTACGCCGCTTAGCGCGAAGAAGCAGGTTTGCATCACGGTATTGATCCGGCCGCCCATCCCGCTGTCCTTAGCCACTCGGTACGCGTCAATCACGTAAACTTTCAACCGCTTGCCGATGATTTGGCGCTGGATCGAGCGCGGCAGATGATCCCAGACCTCGCCCGGGGAAAAGGGGCTGTTGAGCAGAAAGGTGGCGCCCGGCTGGGCCAACCGAAGGACGTCAATTCGTTCGAGGAATGAGAACTGATGGCAGGCCACGAAGCTGGCACGGTCGATCAGGTAGCTGGCGCGGATCGGCTTGCGTCCGAAGCGCAAATGCGAAATGGTCATCGCGCCGGATTTCTTGGAGTCGTAAACGAAATAACCTTGGGCGTAGTTATCGGTGTCTTCGCCGATGATCTTGATGGAATTCTTGTTCGCGCCGACGGTTCCATCCGCTCCCAATCCATAGAAAACGGCGCGCACAGTGGCGGGGTCCTCGGTGGAGAAAGTGGCGTCATAATCCAGGCTGCGATGCGAAACGTCATCTGTAATGCCCACCACAAAATGGTTGCGAGGCTTAAGCAGCGCCAGTTCCCGGAATACAGCCGCGGCCATGGCGGGAGTGAACTCTTTGCTGGCCAATCCATATCGGCCGCCGATTACCCGCGGAGCTTGCGCGAAATTGCCCGCTTCCTGTAGAGCCACAATAATGTCCTGATACAAGGGCTCACCCGCGCTGCCGGGCTCTTTGGTACGGTCGAGCACAGCGATAGCGCGAACGGCAGGAGGAAGCGCTTTGACAAACGCATCAGCGGAAAACGGCCGGAACAAATGCACGTTCACAACGCCGACTTTTTCACCTTTCTCGAGCAGTGCTTCTACGCACTCTTCCACCGCCAGTACACCGGATCCCATCAACACCACCACACGTTCGGCATCCGGCGCTCCGAAATAATCGAACAGGCGATATTGGCGGCCGGTGAGCGCGGCGAAACGATCCATAACGCCCTGGACGATCCCGGGAGCGGCTTCGTAGAACGGGTTCACGGTTTCGCGCGCCTGGAAGTACACGTCGGGATTCTGAGCGGTGCCTCGCAGCACTGGATGATCCGGATTCAAGGAACGTCCGCGATGGGCGTGGACCAATTCGTCATCGATCATCGCCCGCATGTCGTCATTGGTGAGTTGTTCCACCTTGGCCACTTCGTGGGAAGTGCGGAAGCCGTCAAAGAAATGGATGAACGGGAGCCGGGTTTCGAGCGCGGCAGCGTGCGCGATCAACGCCATATCCATGACCGCCTGCACGGAATGCGCCGCCAGTATTGCAAAGCCAGTCTGGCGGACGGCCATGACATCCTGGTGGTCCCCGAAGATGGATAGCCCTTGCGCCGCTAGCGCGCGCGCCGCGACGTGAAAAACCGTGGGTGTCAGCTCGCCTGCGATCTTGTACATATTGGGGATCATAAGGAGCAGGCCCTGCGAGGACGTGAAGGTGGTAGTCAGGGCTCCGCCCTGCAACGCTCCGTGCACCGCACCGGCCGCGCCGCCTTCGCTCTGCATTTCAACCACTGTGGGGACTGTACCCCACACGTTCTTACTTCCGGCTGCCGACCACTGATCCGACCACTCTCCCATCGCTGAGGAAGGAGTAATAGGATAGATCGCGATTACTTCGCTCAAATGGTGCGCGACGTAGGCCGCCGCCTCATTGCCATCGATTGTCACTTGGGGCCGGATCACAGGTGTTCATTCCTTCCTGAATACTCTTCTGCTATCGGTGCAATGCACGCCAGCCGCCGCATGTAAGTTATTGCGAAATATATATGACTGAGGCCGGATTGGGGCTATTGACCCAATGTTTAGCTGTCCACGTTATGTGTGAGTTCAACTGGGCGTGAGTGCAGTGAATGCTGGCCAAAGTGCGCAGTTTCACCCAGTACGCCCGGCTGGACGGCCCTGGCACAACCATGACCAGACAGGGCACGGCCCTGTCCCACGCTGCAAATCAACGACATACGTTAAAGGTGGTGCGGGGCCGTGCCCCGCAATGGCTTAGAGCAAACCCCTTCGAGCTTGGTGACCGAGGTGCTCAATCTCCTTTTGAGGATATGTTTGCTTACCTTCAGAAGTGCGAACCACCCACGGATGACAAGCGCTGGAAGATGGTTGCCGCCACCATGCGAAAGTTGGGCAATGAACGGCACGCGTTGATCGAAGCCTTGCACACGCTGCAGCAATCCTTCGGCTATCTCGACAAGCCGGGGTTGACCTACATTGCCGCCTCGCTGAAGATTCCGCTGAGCCAAGTCTATGGTGCTGCCACGTTTTATAACCATTTCACTATGAAGCCGCAGGGCGAGCACGCCTGCGTGGTGTGCACTGGGACGGCTTGCTATATCAGAGGTTCCGGCGAGTTGCTCAAATCGATTTTTGGGGCACAGGCTGTCAAGCCGGGCGAGACCACTCCGGACGGCCGATTGAGCGTGCTAACCGCCCGTTGTTTCGGGGCGTGCGGACTGGCACCAGTTGTGGTGCTGGATGGCGACGTCATTGGCCGCATCACTCCCGAGATTTTGGAAGGGCGGTTGAAAAAGGTGATGGACCATGCTGGCTGAGGAACTCAGAACGGTGGCGGCACACGAGCGGGCAAAGAAAACGGCAACGGGCGCATGCGTGAACGTCTGCGGCGCAGCCGGCTGCCAGTCTTTGCAGAGCGATGCACTCACTAAAGCTCTGGTGGAGGCGGCCGCAGCGCAAGGGTATGGTCCGGAGAGTTGTGCGGTCCGCAAGGTAGGGTGCCTGGGATTGTGCGGGGCTGGGCCGCTGGTAAGCGTGGAGCCGGCTGGGATTCTCTACCAAAGAGTGCAGCCACAGGACGCTCCCGATATCGTGACCGCGCTCGAAGGTCCGCCGGTGAAGCGGATCCAGCTGGATTCGAATCTGCCGTTCTTCGCGCGGCAGCAAAGGATCGTCCTCGAGAACTCGGGCCGTATCGATCCCGAGCGGCTGGAGGATTACATCGCTGCCGATGGCTACCTGGCGCTGACTACTGTGTTGAGCGAAAAAACTCCCGCGGATGTAATCGCAGAAATCGAAAAGAGCGGCCTGCGCGGGCGGGGCGGAGCCGGGTATCCGACGGGTCTGAAGTGGGGCACGGTGGCCAAAGCCGCCAGTTCACGCAAGATGGTGGTCTGCAACGCGGATGAAGGCGACCCCGGCGCGTTCATGGATCGCAGTGTGCTTGAAAGCGATCCGCACCGGGTGCTGGAAGGCATGGCTATCGCGGCTTACGCGGTGGGCGCAAGTGAAGGCTACATTTATGTTCGGGCCGAGTACCCGTTGGCGGTGGCGCGCTTGAAAACAGCGATCCGCCTGGCCGAACGCCAGGAGCTGCTGGGGAACGGCATTTGCGGGACCCACTTCAATTTCCGCATCTCGATTCGCTTAGGGGCAGGCGCGTTTGTATGCGGCGAGGAAACGGCGCTGATGGCGTCGATTGAAGGCCAGCGAGGCACGCCGCGCCCGCGTCCACCTTACCCGGCCGAGTCCGGCTTGTGGGGACACCCTACGCTGATCAATAACGTCGAAACTTTTGCCAACATCGCACCTATCATTCGCCGCGGCGGAGCTTGGTTCGCAGGCATCGGCACAGAACGAAGCAAGGGGACCAAGGTATTCGCGCTGGCGGGGAGTATCAAGAATGCCGGTTTGATCGAAGTGCCTATGGGCATCACCCTCAGAGACATCGTTTTCCAGATTGGAGGCGGTGTACCCGATGGGCGCAGCTTTAAGGCAGTGCAGACGGGCGGGCCGTCGGGGGGCTGTATCCCGGAAAGCTACCTGGATACTCCGGTGGATTATGAAACGCTCACCAAGCTCGGCTCCATTATGGGCTCAGGCGGAATGATCGTCATGGATGACACTTCGTCGATGGTGGATGTAGCGCGCTACTTCATGGAGTTTTGCATGACCGAATCCTGCGGGAAGTGTATTCCATGCCGCGCCGGCACAGCTCAGATGCATAATCTGTTGGGCCGGTTCGTGGATCGCAGCGCGAAGCAGGCCGACCTTGCGCTGCTGGAGCAGTTGTGCGACTTGGTGAAGCACACCAGTTTGTGCGGGCTGGGGCAATCCGCGCCCAATCCAGTCAGCAGCACGCTGCGCTATTTCCGCCACGAATATGCAGCGGTCTTCGCCGCCGACGGAGGGAAGTAATATGCCGGCCCGTGTGGTTACGCTCAAGATCGATGGCCGGGATGTCACCGCGCGTGACGACCAAATGTTGATCGACGTTGCACGCGAGAACGACATCCGCATTCCCAAACTCTGCTATGTTTCGGGCCTTTCCACCTACGGCGGCTGCCGGTTGTGCCTGGTGGAGGTAGAGGGGTCGAACAAATTGTTGGCGTCTTGCACGACGGCGGTAACCGAAGGCATGGAGGTGCGGACCGTTACCCCGCGCATGACCGAATACCGCCGGATGATCCTGGAGATGCTGTTTGCCGAGCGCAATCATGTCTGCAGCGTGTGCGTCTCGAACGGCCACTGTGAAATGCAATCGCTGGCGCAGCATCTGGAGATCGACCATATCCGTTTTCCCTACGTTTATCCCAGACTGGCGGTGGACGCTAGTCACGACCGTTTCGTGTTGGACCAGAACCGGTGCATCCTGTGCACCCGATGTGTGCGGGTTTGCGCTGAGATTGAAGGCGCACACACCTGGGACGTGATGGGACGCGGCAGCGAGAGTCTGGTGATTACCGACCTGGCCCAGCCCTGGGCGGAAGCCGAAAGCTGCACCAGTTGCGGCAAGTGTGTCCAGGTTTGTCCGACCGGCGCGCTGAGCGAAAAAGGACACTCGGTGGCGGAGATGTCCAAGCGCCGGCAGTTCCTGCCCTACCTGACCATGATGCGAGAAGAATCCGATGCCGGAGGCGATCGATGAGTGACCGTAAGCCGACGCTGGCAACCGTGTGGCTGGATGGCTGCTCGGGCTGCCATATGTCTTTCCTGGATATAGATGAGCGGCTGCTGGAGCTCGCGCAGGAAGTGGATCTGGTGTATAGCCCGCTGGTGGACCGCAAGGATTTCCCGGAGCTGGTGGATATCACGCTGGTGGAAGGCGCGGTGTCCAATGAGGACGACCTGGTGAAGATAAAGAAGGTTCGCGCGCACACTAACGTGCTGGTGTCGCTGGGCGATTGCGCCGTGACATCCAATATTCCAGGCATGCGGAATCCGTTCGGTGTGCTGGCCGTGCTGGATCGCGCTTTTGTCGATACGGTCGCGATTCCCAGGCCGGCGCCGGCTGCGGTGATTCCCCGCCTGCTGGATCGCGTGCGCCCGGTGCATGAGGTGGTACCGGTGGACGTTTTCGTGCCGGGCTGTCCGCCATCGGCAGACACCATTTACAACCTTCTATCGGACCTGATTGCTGGCCGCATCCCCCAGTCGAATGGCGGCCACCGCTTCGGCGCTTAACGAGAACACTATGTCACAGAGAATTCTAATCGACCCGGTAACCCGCATAGAAGGCCACGCCAAAGTGACCATACAACTGGACGACGACGGTCAAGTAGCGGATGCGCGCCTGCACATCACACAGCTGCGCGGCTTCGAGAAGTTCTGCGAAAACCGGCCATTCTATGAGATGCCTTCGCTGATGGCACGCATCTGCGGGATTTGTCCGGTCAGCCATCTGATTGCGTCCAGCAAGGCTTGCGATGCCATTCTCGGCGTAAATATCCCGCCCAATGCCGCGCGCCTTCGGCGGATTCTGAACCTGGCGCAGATTCTGCAATCGCATGCGCTCAGCGTTTTCCATCTTTCCTCGCCGGACCTGTTACTGGGCATGGATTCGCCGCCCGAGAACCGGCACCTGTTTGGTGTGGCGGCAGCCGCCCCGGAAGTTGCGCGCGACGGCATCCGGCTTCGCCAGATCGGCCAGCAGATCATAGAGATCCTGGCCGGGAAGCGGATTCATCCGGCTTGGGTGGTGCCGGGTGGAGTGAGCAATGCGCTCACTGAGGAGAAACGCGACCACATCCTGGGCATGCTGCCGGATGGTATCGCGGCGCTACAGCGCTCGCTCGACCGTTTCCGCGGCCTGTTCCAGCGCTTTCCGGAAGAGATGGCATCTTTTGCAAACTTCCCATCGCTATTCCTGGGCTTGACCGATGGCAACGGGAAACTCGAATACTACGATGGCCCTTTGCGGATAGTCGGCGCCGATGGAGCGGTTGTCGCGGATAAACTCCGCGCCGAAGATTACCCGCAATACATCGGTGAAGTGGCGGAAGACGATTCGTATCTGAAGTCGGCTTTCTACCGTCCCTTGGGTTATCCGGATGGTATTTACCGCGTGGGGCCTCTAGCGCGTTTGAACCTTATCACCAACTGTGGAACGCCGCTAGCGAATCATGAACTGGGGGTGCTTCGAACGTTCGCCGGAAGCCCGCTGCTCGGTTCGTTTCATTATCACCATGCCCGGCTCATCGAAATGCTGCACGTGATAGAGCGCATGCAGGAGCTGCTGGGACATGCGGACATACTCAGCTTGCATGTCCGCGCTTTTGCACAACCGAATTGCGAGGAAGGAGTGGGAATCTCGGAAGCGCCGCGCGGCACCCTGCTGCATCACTACAAAGTGGACCGTAACGGGCTGATCCGATGGGCGAACCTCATCATCGCCACCGGCCACAACAACCTCGCCATGAATCGCGGTGTGAAGCAGGCCGCGACGTACTTCGTACACGGCGGTAAACTCTCCGAAGGCGCCTTGAATCGCGTGGAGGCGGTCATTCGGGCGTTTGATCCGTGCCTCAGTTGTTCCACCCACGCGATCGGGCGGATGCCGCTCGACATTCAACTCCGCGATGCAGCCG
Organism: Bryobacteraceae bacterium; assembly: GCA_036008345.1. Classification (GTDB taxonomy): domain Bacteria; phylum Acidobacteriota; class Terriglobia; order Bryobacterales; family Bryobacteraceae; genus Palsa-89. Next base: position 12,402 of record DASYNU010000217.1, on the reverse strand, counting down.
GCACTCTGCTGGACAACATCTGCCGTGATTAGCACAAGCGCCGTGACTAGCACCAGCACCCTAGTAATCGGGTACGGCAACCCGTTGCGCGAAGACGACGGAGCCGGGTGGCGCGCGGCCGAGCTGCTTGAAGCGCGGCTCTCTCCGGACGCCGCGGAGATCATCCAGTGTCATCAGCTCACGCCCGAACTAGCTGACAGATTGGGACAGGCCTGGGTGGTGGTTTTTCTTGATGCGGCGTGCGATCAAGAGCCGGGCGTTGTATCCGCGGCGCCGGTACAGCCGGAAGAAGCGGGCGCTTGGTCGCACCAACTCTCGCCAGGACAGCTGCTGACCTTGACGAAACAGCTGACCGGCCGGGCGCCGCCGGCGTTTCTGATTCGCGGAGGAGCTCTTCGAATGGGTTTGGGGGAGAAACTGACGGAGAGTGGCGAGCGCGCCGCCGTACAAATGGCGGAAGCCGCGCAGGCGCTCTTGACCGGCCGACGTGGGGGAAATCCCGCTGGCCTCAACGGGCCGACCTCGTCTTTTCAAGCCGATAGGATGGCCAATTAGTTGCCACGCATAGCTTTGAGGCAAAACAGATGAATAACTTTCGCACGGAGCGGCCGAATTATGTCGACCGCCTTCCGCCCTGTAACCATGCCTGCCCGGCCGGCGAGAACATCCAAGCCTGGCTCAATCGAGCGGAGACGGGCAACTACCAGGGGGCGTGGGAATCCCTGGTACACGATAATCCTTTTCCGGCCATGATGGGCCGGGTTTGTTATCATCCCTGCGAATCGGGATGTAACCGCGCGCAAAAAGATCAGCCGGTAAATATCCACGCCGTGGAGCGGTTTCTGGGCGATGAAGCGATCCGGTGTGGGTGGCAATTCCATTCAGGTACGCCGACCGGCAAACACGTTCTGGTGGTCGGCTCCGGACCATCTGGTTTATCGGCCGCGTATCAGCTGGCGCGCTTTGGGCACAGGGTAACGATTGCGGAGGCCGGTCCGGCTGCCGGCGGCATGTTGCGCGTGGGCATTCCTAAATACAGGTTGCCTCGTGAAATTCTGGACGCGGAGATTGCACGCATCCAGAACATGGGCGTCACCATCAGATTGAATGCGAAAGTAGAAGATCTGGCTCGCGTGATGGCCGAAGGAAAATTCGATGCCGCGTTTCTAGCCGTGGGTGCTCACGTGGCCAAGCGCGCCTACATCCCGGCCGGCGACGCGTGTAAGATTCTGGACGCGCTATCGGTCTTGCGGGATGTGGACCGTGGCGATCCGCCGCTGCTGGGGCGGCGCGTGTTGGTGTACGGCGGCGGCAACACCGCGCTCGACGTAGCGCGCACCGCCAAACGTCTGGGAGCCACCGAAACGCTGATCGTGTATCGCCGGAATCGCGAGAAGATGCCGGCTCACAATTTCGAAGTTGAGGAAGCGCTGGAGGAAGGCATCCAGTTCAAATGGTTGTCCACCATCAAGCAGGCCGGCGACACCACGTTCACAGTAGAAAAGATGCAGCTTGACGCCACTGGATTTCCACAACCCACGGGCGAATTCGAGACCATTGAAGCGGATTCGCTGGTGCTGGCGCTCGGCCAGGACGTGGACCTGAGCTTCCTGGAACACGTCAGCGGGCTCGAAATCGTGGATGGCGTGGTGAATGTAGATACGCACATGATGACCGGTTATCCCGGAATCTTCGCGGGTGGCGATATGGTGCCGGCCGAGCGAACAGTTACGGTTGCGGTGGGGCATGGCAAGAAAGCGGCTCGCAACATCGACGCCTACTTGCGGAAGGAGGTTTGCGATCCCCTTTCGAAGCATGCCCTGGCGGGTTTCGATAAGATCAGCGCCTGGTATTACCCGGATGCACCGGAAACCGTGCAGCCGGTGCTGGCCACGCTGCGGCGGCAAACTACTTTCGACGAAGTGGTGGGCGGCCTGGACGAGACGAACGCACGGTATGAGGCGGGCCGGTGTCTCTCGTGCGGCAACTGCTTCGAGTGCGATTCCTGCTTCACCGTTTGCCCGGAGACCGCCGTGATTAAGCTTGGCCGTGGAATGCGGTACGAGTTTGACTATGCGCTCTGCACCGGCTGCGGCAATTGTGCCTCGGAATGTCCGTGCGGGGCTATAGATATGATTGCGGAGCCCGTGTAGGGTGGAAAAAACTATCGCCCGTGCTCTGCGACGTACGAAAAACCGAACCGCGACTGGAAGGGCTTCCCCGAACGCTCGACCAGCCTCATCCCTCGGGGTAGCGCTTCCTGCCGGTCGCGGTTCGGTTACACGCTATGCCGCACATAGGAAGTCAACCGGTCCGAACCAGGATGTTACGCGGCACAAGCTGATTGGCTCTCCAGGTTTCCAACTGCTGGATCACCGCGTCAAGCAGCGGCCCGAGCGCTGCCTGCAGAGGCGGCGTCAACTCGGTGGACCATTCTATCGACAAAGGTTGCGCGCCAAGCAGTATGATTTCTTCGGGCAATTCTCCCAATAGTTCGAGTGCGACAAGCAGATCCGCGAATCCGAGTTGATGAACACTGGCCTTTCCAGGAAGATTTTTGAGCGCTTTTCCCTCCACGCGCACCAGCGTACCCGGCGCTTCCCCGACATCCAGCGCGTCCACCACCAGCAGCCGCTGGTATGCCGAGATGTACGGCAGGAGGCTCAGTCCCTGGGTGCCTCCGTCCATCAGGACAACATCGGACGGTACACGTGGGTCCAGGGTCAAGCGTTGGATTGCGTGAACTCCGAGTCCATCGTCGGAGCGCACCAGGTTGCCCAAGCCGAGCGCCAGCGTTTGGCTTTGTTCGTGGATCATGGGCGGATCACTTATGGGCCGCGGCGGTCCTTCTGGAACTCTTCCTCGATCTCATCAACCGGGATGATTTTGTAACCGATGAATATGCTGTCCATCAGTCCCCGCTTCTCGGCCCGGGAGACCAGCATGGACAGATGTACGTGAAGGATGGCAAATGCGATGAAGACGAACATCAGGAAGAAGTGAATCAGACGGAGGTATTGGATGCCGATCAGACTGGGAATCCATCCCACTACCACCAAGAGAAAGGCGTTGTGGGACAGGCGCTGATACATTACCAGGCCAGTGAGAACTTCCACCAGCATGAGCGAGTAGATCCCGACATAGGAGAACGCCGCCAACTGGTTGTGGCCGATTCTGGAAACCGGCGTAGGCCGGATGAAGAGGTAGAACTTCGCTACCTCCCACATTTCGCGAAACCGGTCTTTGCTCAAGGGTATGAACTGCCTCCATCCCTCCCACTTGTTGCCGCCAAAGAAGAGATAGACCCGCAGCAGGAATAAGGCCAGAAAAAGCATCCCGAAAGCTTCATGCGCGAAGCGGAACCAGCCCATCAGGAACGGCCGGTGGGCCTGTCCCACAATGAAAGGGTCGTGGATATAGTAGCCGGTGAGGGAGAGAACTCCGATGGAAATCACCAGACCCCAATGGACCAGGCGCAGCGGATATTGCCAAACGTATACGGGGGCGACGGGTCCGAATGAGGCCGGGTGAGCTAGCTCAATGCGCATGCTGCTTCCTCCTAACCTGCCTTAAGAACCGAATAGCCGCGGCCTCTGGCATCGACGACATGCACCGCGCAAGCAACGCAGGGGTCGAAGGAATGGATGGTCCGCAGGATCTCAAGCGGCCGGTCCGGGTCGGCGATCGGTGTGTTCACGAGCGATGCCTCGTAGGGACCTCGCTGTCCCTGAGAATCCCGAGGTCCGGCGTTCCAGGTGGTGGGGACGACGGCCTGATAGTTCTTGATCGATTTACCCTCGATCTCCACCCAATGGCCAAGCGATCCGCGCGGCGCTTCGTGCCATCCGAACCCGCGGCTGGCGCTGGTCCAAGTGCCAGGGTCCCAGCGGGTGGTGTTACAGATCGCGACCTTACCGTGGGCCAAGTTCGAATCCAGTTCATCCACCCACTGTTCCAAGTGGCCGGCCATCAGTTGCGACTCGACTGCGCGGGCGGCAATTCGTCCCAGCGTAGAGAAGAGCACCGAGGCCGGGGCATCGAAATGCTTGAGCAATCCGTCGATGGCCGCTTTGATTTCTTTCTGGCCGGCCGCGTAACCCACTAGCATGCGCGCCAGGGGGCCAACTTCCATGGGTAAACCTTGATAGCGCGGCGATTTCAACCAGGAGTACTTCTTATCGACATCGAGAAACGTGTACGGCGCCTTGGGCCCTGAATACTTTGGATTGGTCTCGCCGGCATAAGGATGCTTGGCCTTGTCGCCGTCGGAATATTCATACCAGGCGTGGCTGACGGACTCGGTGATCTGCGCCGTATCCACGGGATGCACTTTTGTCAGGTCGCGGCCAAGAACCACACCCCTGGGGAACAAGTACGTGCCTGGGTCTTTCTGGTCGCCTGAGGAATAGTCGCCGTAAGAAAGAAAATTCCCTACACCCTCGCCGCGCGTGAACCAATCTTTGTAAAAACCGGCGATAGCCAGTACGTCGGGGATATAAACTTGCTCGACGAACTTTCGCGCTCCTCGAACCAGATCCCGCAAGAACCCGATTCGCTCCGGATTGATGACAGCGAATGGCTCGTTCGGATCCATGGCCGTCGACATGCCGCCCACCAGAAAAGTCTGCGGGTGGGGGTTCTTGCCGCCTAGCACGGCATGCAGCCGGATGAAGTCCTTCTGCCACGAAAGCGCTTCTAAATAATGCGCCACCGCCAATAGGTTGGCCTCGGGGGGAAGGTGATAGGCGGGATGTCCCCAATAGCCGCTGGTAAACAAGCTGAGCTGACCGCTCCCCACCAATGCCTTCACTCGATCCTGCACGCCTTTGAAGTAAACCGCGCTGGATTTTTCGTAGTTTGAGATGGACTGTGCCAGTTGCGAGGTTTTTCCTGGATCGGCCTTTAGCGCCAAGGTCACGTCCACCCAGTCGAGCGCGTGGAGGTGATAAAAGTGAACCACGTGATCTTGAACCAATTGGGATCCGGCAATGAGGTTGCGTACGATGCGCGCGTTTTCGGGAACTTCAATCTGAAGCGCATCCTCGACGGCGCGGACACTGGCCAGCGCGTGGACCACGGTGCAAACTCCGCAGATCCGCTGTGCCCAGATCCAGGCTTCGCGCGGATCGCGCTTTTGCAGGATCAATTCGATCCCTCGAAACATTGTGCCCGCGCTCCAGGCATCCGATATTTTTCCGCCGTCCATCTGGGCTTCGATGCGCAGATGGCCCTCGATGCGTGTGACAGGATCAACAACCAGGCGTGCCATCTTATTTCTCCTTGCCCGTTAATACTGCTTCCTCTGGTTCCGGCCGCGGAGCCGGTTTGGGAACAGGCTTGAACATTTTTATGAGGCCGTGCACGGTTACCCCTGCCACCGTTGCGCCGACCAGTCCCAGGCCGATCTCACCCGCGCTCGCTTCCACTCCGAATCCGGGAACCGAAGGTATCCGATCGTAGAACGGCGACATGGTGTCCCAGAAGCGCGGCGAAGCGCAGGCGATACAGCCATGACCGGCCCGGACCGGCCAACTGGTGTGATCATTCCATCCAACTACCGGGCAGTTGAACGTGGCTGCCGGGCCCTTGCAGCCCATCTTGTAAAGACACCAACCTTTGCGATGTCCCTCATCGCCCCAGTCGACCACGAAGCGTCCAGCGTCGTAATGTGCGCGCCGCTCGCATTGATCGTGAATGATGCGTCCATAAGCGAACAGCGGCCGGTTGTACTGATCCAGCGCCGGTAGATCGTTGAACGTCAGATAGTGAACCAGCGCCGCTGCCGTATTGGCTGGATTGTGCGGACATCCCGACATGTTCATGACTTTCAGACCCGGCAGTGCTTCGTGCACGCCCAGGGCGCCCGTGGGATTTGGAGCCGAGCGCACCAAGCCGCCGTCAAACGCGCAGGCGCCTACGGCGATGGTGGCCGCCGCGTTGCGGCAGACCTTTTCGGCGATGTCCATGGCGCTGCGCCCGCCGATAGTGCAGAAACCCTCGCCAGTTGGGATGGCGCCTTCCACCACCGCCAGGTATTTGCGTTTGTCTTCGTTCACTACACGATTCAACACAGCATCGGCCTGCTTGCCCGCGCCCGCCATGATCACCTCGTGGTACTCCCACGAAAGCAGGTCGAGGACGGCCTCGGCGACGTCAGGATGGCTGGACCGGAGCATGGATTCCGAGCAGCCGGTGCAGTCCTGAAATTGAAGCCACAGCAACACCGGCATCCGGGCTTTGCCCACCGCCTGCACCACTTGTGCCAGGTACCGGTTAGGCAGCGCCAGCGTGGCGAGCATTCCGCTGCAGAACTTCACGAGCTGCCGGCGGGTGACGCCTCGCCGTGCCAGCGCGGTGCTTACATCAGTATCATGCGACAGCATTCGCAACCTCCTCCGCGTTCGCGGCCTTCGTCCTTATGGCGCGGCCGGCAAGCCAAGCCAGCCAGCGCTCCAATCCCGCCGCAGTGGTGCAGGACGTTTCGATAATTTCTATTCCTGGATGGATTCGCCGCGCGTTCTCAATCGCCAGGCTGGGATCGAAAGGAACGTAGGGCAGCAGATCGATCTTGTTCAAGATCATCAATTCGGCTTTGCGAAAAATGCCTGGATACTTGAGCGGCTTATCTTCGCCCTCGGTGACGCTGAGCACCACGATCTTGGCGTTTTCGCCGAGGTCATAACTGGTGGGGCAAACGAGATTCCCCACATTCTCAATCAATAGGAGATCCAGGGATAAACCGAGCCAATCGGTCAGGTGATTTTCCACCATGCGCGCGTCCAGATGGCAGGCGCCGGCGGTAGTGATCTGGCGAACGGGGTAGCCATAACGCGCCAAGCGACGCGCATCATTGTCGGTCTGTATGTCGCCCGTGAGAACCGCGGCCCGCGTTTCGGTGGGCAGCATTTCCAGCGTCTTTTCGAGCAATGTGGTTTTGCCCGAGCCCGGCGAACTGATCAGATTCACTGCCAGCGTGCCGCTGGCCCGTAGCGCATCACGCAGCCGCGCCGCAATCCGATCGTTCTCGCTCAGAACATTCTTTTCGATTTCCACTCGGTTCATCCGCCACCTCTTCCAGTTCCAGATAGGCGAGCTTCAGCTCATCGCTGTCCAGGTGCCAAGTGATGTCCAGCTCCAGGGGCGGTATATCCGGCCCCTGGGTGAGAACCTCAAAGCAAAATCGCAATGACTCCGTATCCACACCCGCGTACTCGCCAATCAAAACTCCGACCTTGACCGCACGCTGCCCGGGGTGTCGATTCGCTTCAGTGCAAGCGGCTTCGTAGATGGAACTCGCGATGCCCATTTCGTGCATTTAACAAATCTCTTTCACTAACAAATTCTCGGTAGTTGTTCGCCCGCCAGCATGTCGACGATGCGCGTCGATCCGAAAGCTGTCCGCAGGGTGACCATGCCAGCACTTTCATCTCCAACCGTTCCAATGATCGCCGCCTCTCGGCCGAGTGGATCCCTTCGCATGGCAGCGAGAATCTGATCGACTGCTTCCGGAGCCACGATGGCCAGTAACTTACCTTCGTTAGCGATATACAACGGATCTAGCCCCAGCAATTCGCACGCACCCCGGACTTCCTCTCTTACCGGTATGCATGTTTCCTGGATCTGGATGCTAACTTTCGATTGCTCCGCGATCTCGTTCAACGCGCTCGAAACGCCGCCCCGCGTGGGATCGCGCAGACAGCGGATGGCATTTGCGCCAGTTGACGCACTCAGCATGGCCCCCACCAGATTGTGCAGCGCCGCGGAGTCGCTCAGGATCTCGTTTTCGAACTCAAGCCCCTCGCGCCTGCAAAGAATCGCGATGCCATGATCGCCGATGGCTCCGCTCAGGATGACACGATCACCCGGACGAGCCTGCCTCGCCGAGAGACGCACTCCGTCCGGGACGATCCCGATCCCGGTGGTGTTGATGAATAAGCCGTCACCCTTGCCGCGCTCTACCACCTTGGTGTCGCCGGTCACAATCATGACACCGGCGGCAGCCGCCGCTTCCGCCATCGAGGAAGAGATGCGGCGCAAGGCTGCCACCGAAAAGCCTTCCTCCAAGATGAACCCGGCGCTTAGGAACAGCGGCCGCGCTCCACCCATGGCCAGATCGTTTACGGTGCCGTGAACCGCCAGCGATCCTATGTCGCCGCCTGGAAAGAACAACGGCTGGACCACGAACGAATCCGTGGTGAAGGCCACACGCGCACCGCCTATTTCGACAATCGCCTGGTCATCCATGCGGTCGAGCACGGGGTTGGAGAACAACGGCAGAAATACGTCGCGCAAAAGCTCTGCGCTCAACCGGCCGCCGCTGCCATGGCCGAGCACGATGCGATCGCGCTGCCGGGGCGGAGTGGGACAAACGAACGAAGCGGTTTCTGGAATAGTTTCAAGCATGGCGTCTGTATTGGTAATAAGCGGCGCAGGCGCCTTCCGAAGAAACCATGGGTGCGCCGAGCGGCGTCACCGGCGTGCAGCGCTTGCCGAACGCCGTACAATCGAGAGGCTTCTTCAACCCTTGCAGGACCAGCGCGCTGATGCACTCCCTGGGCTCCTCGGCATGGCAGCCCTCCATCCCGAAAATGCGTTCGGCATCAAATTCCGCGAATTCATCACGTAGCCGGTAACCGCTCTCAGGAATTGGCCCGATGCCTCGCCACTGGCGGCCGGAGACCTCAAATACCTCACGGAGGATGTTTTGCGCGGCCAGGTTGCCTTCACGATTCACTGAACGCGTGTATTGATTTTCCACCTCGGCGCGCCCCTCTTCGAGCTGTGAAACCAGCATCGAAATCGCTTCCAAGAGATCCAACGGCTCGAACCCGCCGACCACCATCGGAACATGGAAATCCGAGGCCAACTCTTCATATTGGTGGTAACCCATCACAGTACAAACGTGGCCCGGCGCGATAAATCCTTGTACGCGGTTGGCAGGCGAACTCAGGATCAAGCGCATGGCCGGAGGCACCAGGACGTGCGAAACCAGCATCGAGAAATTCTTGAGGCCTTCGCGCTTGGCTTGCCAAACGGCCATGCCGTTGGCCGGCGCGGTGGTCTCAAAACCGACTCCGAAGAAGACTACTTTCCGTTCTGGATTTGCCCGCGCGATCTTCACTGCATCCAGCGGTGAATACACCACACGGACGTCGGCGCCCCAGGCCTTGGCTTGGAACAGATCCGACTCGGAGCCCGGTACGCGCAGCATGTCACCGAAGGAAGTGAAGGTCACGTTCGGAAGCGAAGCAATGCGGACAGCCCGGTCCAACATATCCAGCGGGGTGACGCAAACCGGGCACCCGGGCCCATGTACCAGTTCGATTTTGGGCGGCAGCAGTTCGTCGATGCCATACCGCATCAGCGTGTGCGTTTGGCCGCCACAGACTTCCATGAGCACCCAGGGCCGCGTGACTTTCCGCGCGATCTCGCTGGCCACTGCCTGGGCAATCTTCGGGTCGCGATACTCGTCGACGTACTTCACGGCGCAATTTCCTCTGGATTAAACGGAGCGATCGCGACCTGATCCAACGGGGCCAGCCGGACCTGATCCAACGGGGCCAGCCCTTCCTCGGCAAGAGCGCCAATTTGAGCGAGATATTGGTAAGTACGGTGGGCTTCTTCTTCGTCCACACGGGTGAGGGCAAATCCCACGTGTACCAGCAAGAAGTCACCCGGCTCGGCGTCGGGGGTGAACGCCAGATTAACCGTCCTCTTCACGCCGCAGAAATCCACGCGGCCAACCCGAAACGCGGGATCATCGCCCTCGATGCTTAAGAGCCTTCCAGGAACCGCCAAACACATGCGGGCATCTCCTTACTGATAACTAAGTGTCGTAGAGCAAGTTCCAGCCCGCGGAAAGGCTGCCGGCCAGAATCCTGATAATTCTATGTCTTGGCGTGCGGGCTCAGCAAAGGCACTGGTGTCCAATGGGTTGGGAGATGGGTGGAATTGCGGTGTGGTGCGCAAATAGACCCACCGGATTCTTTCCTCAGCCGATATTACTGGAACCTCATTAATCTCAAAATTATTTTTTAACGCCAGTTTCGTAGGCCGCGTCCTACGCATCCGAGTGGTTTCTGGAAAGGCTCGGGTGGGTCTATCCTCGCGCCGCCCCTCCGCAAAGGATCAACCAGTGAAGTCGCGAAGCCATGCCCCAATTCCATAAGCTGTGGCGGCCGCGGCGCCGCCAATGGCAAGAGTCATGAGCCCGGAATGCCACCATGGCTGCACCGACCATCGACTCTTGAGAGCGCCGATCAAGACGAACATTAGGCCAGTTGCTGTAGAAGCCACCCAGAAGGCACCGTTCAAGCCGGCGACAAATGGAACAAGAGGCACCACGCCGCAAATAAGAAAGGCTGAAAACGTAGACCCCGCCGCGCGCCACGGCGATCGTACCGAAGCCGGCAGCCCGTATTCGTAGCGGAGCATCATGCGAACCCAGCGATCGCGGTCCGCCGTGACGGACGCGACAACCCGATCGAGGAGATCGCCAACAATCCCGAGTCCCCGCAGAATCTCGGATACCTCTTCTCGTTCCCCAGCCGGAAAGGTCTTGATATGGCGGCACTCAACGGCCTCGGCGTGGCGGAACTCCTCGTGCTCCGATCGAGTAGCGAGATAGTTGCCCGCCGCCATCGCGAAACCGTCCGCAATCAGATTGGCGCCACCGAGGATCAAGATAACGCGTGCTGAAAGGTGAGCCCCAACGACTCCGGCGACGATGGCGAATATGGTCGCAGTACCATCGATACCGCCATAGACCCAATCCCTGAGATAGCTTTGCTTCGGTCCCGCCGCGAGTCGTTGGCGGATGGCCTCGCGAGTGTGCTCGTGTTCCATGTCCGAAGGTCTAAGAGCAACTATAATTCCTCGGCAACCGATACTAAGTAATCAAACACATGCGTTGTCGCCCGCGATAACCGCAGGGGCTAACTGCGGGGTATACCCCAGCGGCGCGAGTAAATTCTCATTCCCGTTCGTATAAATCAATGAATCTAATGGCCAGTCCTTATGGCGGCTGACGTGCTTGGATGCAGGAACTAAGATGGGAAAAATTGGGGGATACCGGTTCTCGGCAATGGATAATCAGCAATCAACGCAAGCTATCATCCTCAGCAGGGCCCCGAGGGGCAACGAAAATAATTTGTTGACGCTCTTGGCTTTCTATCGCAGAATTGGAGTGACCCTAGTAACTTTCCTAGTATTAGGTTTGATGCAAACGGAATGAGATGAATACATGTCTGGCAGAACTAGAACTCTAGTTATTGAGAAGTCGCGGCACCAACCTATAAAGGATGTCATTATGAAACCGCTCTATCGCGTGATACGGATCGCGACGTTCGTCGCACTGATTGCCCTTTGCCTCACGGGGCAGACCAAGAAGCATGTGTTTTCCAAGCATGACAAAGCTTTCTATGCGGATTCTGCCCTGGTTGATTTTGTGCGGCCTGGCTTGGCGATCACTATCAACTCGGCCAGCATCAGCGGCGCCGGCGTCATCAGTGTGACATACACCCTCACTGATCCCGCTGGGCTGCCCTTGGATGCGTCAGGCGTGACAACCCCCGGCGCAGTCGCGCTGGCCTTCGTGGCGTCCTACATCCCCAAGGGCCAGGAACAATATGTGGCCTACACCACCGGGCCAGCAACCGGCAAGGCCCTGGGTACAATCACACGCCCCTCTTTCGAATTGGGCGGATCGTCCACGGCGGTAGGTGCAGGGCAATATAGTTATACTTTCAAAGCCAAGGCTCCCGCGGGATTCGACGCTACCGCAACCACTACGGTGGCCGTCGACGGCAATCGCGATCTCACGGCGTTCAGTCTGAGCACGTATTACGCCGGCGCCACTTTCAATTTCGTCCCCAATGGTTCGCCAGTTACTGTCACCCGCGATGTCATCCGCACTCAGAGCTGCAATACCTGCCACGACCAATTGGCGTTTCATGGCGGGTATGCGCACGGCATGGAGATGTGCGTGCTCTGCCACCAGCCGCAAAACGCCGATCCGAGCACGGGCAATTCTCTAGATCTCAAAGTGATGGCGCATAAGATCCACATGGGCTCCCAGTTGCCTAGCGTGGTGGGCACCAAGACGACTCCCGGCGTTCCTTATCAAATTGTGGGCTTCGGGAATTCGGTTAACGATTTTTCTACCGTGGTGGATCCATCCGATCCCCGGCGTTGCGAAGTCTGCCACAGCCAAAGCACCGGAGCCGCGCAAGCTACCGCGTTTATGACCACGCCCAGCCGGGCCGCCTGCGGGGCCTGCCACGACGACGTCAACTTCGCCACCGGCGCCAACCACCCGGGAGGATTTCAGCCGGATGACAACGAGTGCCACAACTGCCATATTCCTCAGGGCGAGCTACCGTTCGATGCCTCTATCATGGGAGC
>DASYNU010000216.1:0-44684 GCA_036008345.1 Bryobacteraceae bacterium | reverse complement strand
CTGCGTCATGCCTTCGCGAATGGATTTCCAAGCCGCTTCGTAAGCCTGTAGCGTCACGCTGTTGGCCAGCCGCATCAGCGCGATCTCAGCGGGGCTCTTCAGCATGCGGCAACCGGAGATCACCTGCGTCGCGCTCGATATGCTTGCGGCCGGGATGGCCCGCGCAATTCCATCCGCGAACACGTATTGGACGCGCTCCTCAATTCCGATCCGCCCCGTCGCGAGACCGCGCTCCTTCAAAGCGAAGGCAACCACCTGATACGGATTCTCATTTTCTTCCCAGGTGAAAACATGCGGAGACTTACCGAATGGACCCTGCGAGATCTGCTCCAGCGACCGGTCTTTCTCAAAGGCCGGCGCGACAAAAAACGGCTCCCCGCGCACCGGCAGAACCATGACGAACAGCCGCTCGCTGTTGCCCCAATTCACGCCGCTGAAATACAGCAGCGAAGTGCCGCCGGCAATCGCGATGGCATTCAGTTTGTTCTCCTGCATCAGCCGCTGCGCCCGCTCCACCCGCGCTGACCGCTCCTCAGTAGTGATGGGTTGGGCTTCCGAGCGGCGGCTTTTGAGCGCGGCGATGGGAGCCTGTGCGGAGGCCAGTTTGGTGCTGGCTAATGCAGCGGTGGCATTGAGAAAAGTACGGCGGTTGAACATGGTCGAGTCCATCGTAACATTCGGAGACAGCCCGGCGATTTACACTAGAGATGTCTCTATGCGGATGTCCATTGACCTACCAGTTGCTCTGTTCGGAGAGCTGAAGGCCCTTGCCGCCGATCGCCGCGTGACTCCGAAAGCTCTCATCCTGCGTGCCGTAAAAAACGAGCTAGTACGGGCGCGTGCTCGAGCGCCACGCGGGCGGTTGCATTTCCCGATCCTCGATTCCGAGGAGCAGGAGAGTCTCAACCTCTCGAGTCGCGATATCGAAAGACCTACTTACCTGAACTGAGGCCCGGCTTGTCATCTGTCTTGCGGCGACCTGCGTATTGAGGCGTTTGCAGAATCACGCAGATGGGCCTGCTGCGCTGGTACGAACTAACCGCCTCTGGTCATCCGGCCACCAATTTGCGGACCGACGCCTACCTTCAGGCTATCGGCCGGCTCCGTGGCGCACAGGTTGTCACCTTCGACCGTGGCTTCTCAAGGTTTAGTGAATCGGAAGCTCTCGTCTTAGGGCCATAGGGCGGTCCGGTAAAATGACCTCAGGAGATTTCCATGGCGCGCATTCGTGGAGTGGAGGCAAATGAAGCAGGACTCTTCACCCGGTTCCTCTACTGGATGACCCGCCGCAAGATGGGCCGGGTCATCGTGCCCTTCAAGGTAACCGCGCATCAGCCACGTCTGCTGTTTGCGATGGGTGGGATGGAAATGGGTCAGCAGGCCTTGCGAACTGTCGACGCGAAACTCAAAGTGCTGGCCGAAATCAAAACCGCCACTCTAGTTGGATGCCCGTTCTGAATCGATATCGGATCTGCCGTGGGCAGAAGAGCGGGTGTCACGGAACAGCAGTTGATGGCGCTGCCTGATTTCGAGAACTCACCGGCTTTCAACGACGTTGAAAAACTAGTAATCCGTTATGCGGCCGCCATGTCCCACACTCCGGTGGAGGTTTCAGAAGAATTGTTTGGAGCGCTGCGCCAACATTTCGATGAGCGCCAACTTGTAGAACTCACGTCAGCCATCGCCTGGGAAAATTTCCGCGCCCGATTCAATCACGCACTCGGCATCGAAGCCGAAGGCTTCTATAGGGGCGCACTCTGCCTGCTCCCCCAACCAGAAACCAGAAACAAGAAACCAGAAACCGCTTAGGTTTTCTTGTCGAAGTTGAGTGACGCCGAATTCATGCAGAAGCGCTGGCCCGTGGGCGTAGGTCCGTCGTCAAAAACGTGCCCCAAGTGCGCTCCGCATTTGTTGCACACCACTTCCACGCGCCGCATTCCGTGGCTCGAGTCTGTTTCGGTGCCGACGCTCTCCGGCGTGATAGGAGCGGAAAAACTAGGCCACCCGGTGCCGGAATCGAACTTGGTATCGGACTGGAACAACGGATTCCCGCAGCACACGCAGCTATACGTGCCATCCTCATGATGGTTCCAATATTTTCCCGTGAACGCAGGTTCAGTGCCTTTGCGGCGCGCAACCTGATACTGTTCGGGCGTCAACTGACGGCGCCACTCTTCATCTGATTTCGTAACTTCTGGTTTCTCAATTTTTTCAGGCATATGTTCCTCACCAAATGGCGCGCTTGTAATGGCGCCGGATCTTCTCGTCTCGCGTAATAAGCGGTGCATCGTTGGCAGCGGCATGCGCCACAATCAGCCGGTCAAATGGATCCCGAGCCCATTTCTGGTGGAGTGCTTGTTCGACAACCGCCGCAAAAGACAAATCGCACACCGCTAATCCGATATCTTCAGCGAGAGTCTCCACCACCTTCGGGGCCGGAGTCCGTGCGCGTCCGCTGTCATAAAGATATTGCAGCTCCAGAATTACGATCGGCGAAATAAAAGGAGGATCGTCGTGGATGCCCTTGGCCGCCGCTTTGCTCAATTTGTCGAATTCTCCTGCGTAGAGCCAAGCCACCACGTGGGTATCCAGATAGGTCACTTCATTTCGCTCCACTCATGGAGCCAGTCGATGTCAACCAGATCGTCGGGATTCCCGACAATGTAGTTTCGCTTCTTCAATCGGCTCAGCTTGTCGGGCTTCACTTCCGGAACAATCTTGAGGATCTTCCCTTTGCGGATCACTTCAACCGGAACGCCCGTCTCGAGCGCCTGATCGAGAATGCCGTAGATGTTCTCCCGAAGCTTGGAAGCCGTGATCTTCATACACTCAGGATAACACGTACGTACGTTGCAGATAACTCGTACGTACTACTCAGCTAACTTCACCAACGGCTGCGCTGCCAACACCGCCTCTGCGTCTTCCGCGGTGAACTGCTCGGTCTTGGCCGAGTGATTCATTGAGCAGAACTTCGGTCCGCACATGGAGCAAAACGCCGCATCTTTGAAGCCTTCCTCCGGCAGTGTTTCGTCATGCATGGCTTCCGCGGTTTCCGGATCGAGCGAAAGTTCAAACTGGCGCCGCCAGTCGAAACGGTAGCGCGCGCGGGAAAGCTCGTCGTCGCGATCGCGCGCCCCCGGACGATGCCGCGCTACGTCGGCTGCATGCGCGGCGATCTTATACGCGATTATTCCCTGCTTCACGTCTTCCCGATTCGGCAGGCCCAGGTGTTCCTTGGGCGTGACGTAGCACAGCATGGAGGCGCCGTACCAGCCGATCATCGCCGCGCCGATGGCCGAGGTTATGTGATCGTAGCCGGGCGCGAAGTCGGTCACCAGCGGACCTAGTGTATAAAACGGAGCCTCGTAGCACAGCTCCAATTCCTTTTCCACTTGAAGCTGGATCTGATCCATCGGAATGTGCCCCGGGCCTTCGATCATCACCTGGACGTCGTACTCCCAGGCCTTCTTCGTCAACTCTCCCAGCGTTTTCAACTCGGCGAACTGCGCGTCATCGCTGGCATCCGCCAGGCACCCGGGCCGCAGTCCATCGCCCAACGAAAAACTGACGTCGTGCTTCTGGAAAATCTTGCAGATCCGGTCGAAATTCTCGTAAAGCAAATTCTGTTTGTGGTTCTTAACCATCCACTCCGCCAAAATCGCCCCGCCGCGGCTCACGATTCCGGTAATGCGTTTCGTGGTTAGCGGCACATACTGCACCAGCACCCCGGCATGGATGGTCATGTAATCCACGCCTTGCTCGGCCTGCTCTTCAATCACCTCCAACATCTCTTCGATGTTCAAATCCTCCACGCGCCGCACCCGCGTGAGAGCTTCGTAAATAGGCACTGTGCCGATCGGAATGGGAGATTCGCCGATAATGGCTTTACGGATGCGCGGGATGTCGCCGCCGGTGGAGAGATCCATCAAAGTATCGGCGCCGTATTTCACCGCGTAATGCAGTTTCGCGACTTCCTCGTCAATGTTCGACGTGGTGGCTGAATTTCCGATGTTGGCGTTGATCTTGCACTTCGATGCCACGCCGATGCACATAGGCTCCAGATTGGGATGGTTAATATTGGCCGGGATGATCATGCGCCCGCGTGCCACCTCGTCCCGAATCAGCTCCGGCTCCAGCCGCTCGCGCCGCGCAATAAATCGCATCTCTTCGGTTACAACGCTCTGGCGCGCGTAATGCATCTGTGTCCGGATGGGATCGTTCAAGCGTGGGGAAATCCATTCGCTCCGCATACCGGCCATTCTAGCGCGATCCCGACTGCCTCCTGCCGCGAGCCGCCCGCTTCGCCCAACTTGCTTCTGCCCCCATCTCGTGGGACCATAAAGGTGTAGGCTGCCGTTGGGGCATTCTACGCATCGTACCGGTACAACCGCTTCTACTCGTTCTTGCCCCGATTCGCTGCTCTCGAAAATTTAAGATAAGAGGATACGTTTGCCAAAAGAAGACAACATCGAAGTAATGGGAAAAGTGGTCGAGAAGTTCAAGGCTGGAATGTTTTCAGTCGAGCTCGACGCTGGAAAGACTGTGCTAGCCGCCATGGCGGGGAGATTGCGCCGTAATCGCATCAAGATCATGAATGGCGATCGCGTGACGCTGGAACTCTCGCCCTATGACCTGACTCGAGGCCGAATCACTTACCGGCACAAGTGATTTATGCAGGCCCGGATGGTATGCCGTGGCTTTGCCTTCGTGCTCACGGTAGTTGCCGCATCGCTTTGCTTGGCCCAACCCACCGATCAAAAGCGCCCCTGGAAAGGCTACGCGATCCTGGGCAACGGTCACCTGACCGCTGTCTACTCGGACGATAACCGAATCCCAGGCCGCGGAATCCAGCACCTTTATTTCAAAGACTACACCGCCGACTATATTTCCTCGACATCCTTTCAACTGGCAGGCAGCCCCGCCGGCGTGTCGCATGTCGGTATGCAGAACTTCTTCACCGCCCAAACGGTGACCCCTCTCTCGGACGTCCGTTGCTTCGTTCATCCTGATGACGCGATCGTTCTTACCCTCCGCCCATCCCGTGTGGGCCATCCATATCGATTCGAAGCCCAGTTGCGAAAAGAAATCAAGACCGACGTGTCAGTGAATCTCACGTCGCTCAAGCTGGTCCGCGGCGTGGCGATCGCAATCTGGTCGAACGGAACCGTCGTCGCCATCGCTTCCAAGGATTCGAATGACAACGTGAGCGTGAGCGAATCGGCCGTTTTCGTGACGGGCGCATCCAGCCCCAAGGCGCAGGTCTTGATGATCCCGGCTTCCTCTGAAGTGGAAGCTCTCTCTAAGGTGCAAGCTCTCCGGCGGGATCCCGATCTCGAAGCCACAGCGGCTAAATTCTGGGAAGCCTGGATGAATTACGGGATTCTGCCCAAGTTCCCCAACAACGGTCCGGAAGCCGCGGCTTATCGCGAAGCTTACAAGCGCAACCTCTACTGCGTGAAAGCAGCAAATTTGAACGGCCAGATCCCCGCTGACATCACCGGGCAGTTCGTAACCAATAACATGCCGCAGTTGTACCCGCGCGACGCCATGATGTGCACCCGCGTCTTGCTCGAGACCGGTCATCCGGAAGAAGCGCGCCAGGTGATTGAATTCTGGGCGAATCGGAAGATTCCTATGAAGACTCCCGGCGAATGGTACGCCCGCTACGACGCTCACGCCAAGGCGGTGGACTCAGGCAGTGGCGCGCGTTTCGACGAGCCGGAGTGGGATGCGAACGGCTACTTCATTTATCTTCTGGCGAAGTATAAAGAATCCCAAAGCGCCTGGCTCGGGGATCGAAAGCTGATCTACCAACTGGCCGATTTCCTGGTTCACCATATCGGCCAGAATGGATTGCTCGAAGAAGGCGGCATCGTGGAATGGACCGGTTATCTGCCTGCCACGAACATGACTTGCGCAACTGCTCTAAGCACCGCCGCGAAGTTGGCGCACCAATTTGGAGATGAATCCAAGGCACAAAGCTACGCCGCAGCCTCTCAGCGAATTTCCGCCGCTCTGCCACAAATGTTCGACCCCTCCCGCCAAACCTACGCCGACGTTCGTTTCACCGGGAAGAAGGGGCCGAACGGCGAAAGCCTGCCCGGCCAGCCCAACGAAAAAACCTATTTGTGGGATACCAGCGCCAACTTTGGCGTAATCTGGGGCTACCCAAAGCATCGCGAAATCGAGCTGTCGAATCTCTTCTACTTGAAAAATACCGTGAAACTCGGCGGCGGCATGCAGTATTTCGACACCACCGATCCCGGCCTCGCCGAATACGGCCACGCAGTTTTTTTCTTCACCACTGCCGCCGCATCCCAATATCAATCGCTCAACGGAGACAAAGTCCGAGCCAAGTCCTTTATCGATTGGATGCTGCAGAACGCCAATTCCTACGGCCTGATGCCCGAGCGCATCAACCTCGACGGCAGCGATGTCAGTCCCGCCTCTCCGCTCTCCTGGTGCAGCGCCGAATTTGCATCCGCGCTGCTCGCGTGGAGCAAGCTCTAGACACCGCTCCCTGAAACCGTAAGTATCTTAGCCGTCACCCTTCCGTCATCGTCCTGAAAAAATCTCATGATATTCCTATTGAGCACATGCCACACCTGTCTAATCGCCTAATTTCTCACGGTTACAAGAGTTTCAGTGGCTGGCTTCGCCTAGCCGCCGTCGCCCTGCCCGGAATGGTTTGCGCCCCGCTGTTCGCGCAATTCTCCGGCTTCACGCCTAACAATCTGGTTGTCACCCGCAGCGTCTACAGCGCCACTGCGTCCAGCATCACGCTTGGCGAACAGCTCCCACCGGTCTGCGGGACCCAAGCTACTTGCCCCGGCCAAGCCGTCGTCAACGGCTCCTATCCCTTCGTCTTTAACAACGACGCAGTGGACGGCCAATTCGGCATTACGTCGCCCATCTTACTGGACCAGATCTCCACCGGCGGAACCTTGATCAACACTCTCGCGATTCCCACCAGCGGACCCAATCAGATAGTGACTAGCTTCAGTTCGAAATCCGAGCTCGCCTTGAATCTTTCCCTTGATGGGAAGTACCTCACTTTCATGGGCTATGTCACAGCCCCGAACACCGTCGACGCATCTAACGCCAACACCCCGGGGTTGATCGACCCTACCGATGCGGTTGGCAGTGCTGTTTATCGCGGCGTGGCTCAGGTGGATGCTCTTGGGAACGTCAAGGTCACCGACACCAATGCCTACAGCGGGGATAACGGCCGCGGGGCAATTTACACTGGCGATCCCAACGGCGTGTACTTCACAGTTGGCAACGACAACAGCGGAAACCAGCCCACCAGTATGCCCTTCACGCCGGTCTTCGCCGCTCTGGTGAATGCCACCGGCGCGCAGGTTATCACCCCCGGCGCGCCCCCCGGCACTCCCCTGCAGGCAGGCAGCTTCGATATTACCGAAGAGGGTGATAAAGCCGACAAACCTGGCAAGGACAATAATTTTCGCGGCCTGACAATCTTCAACAACACCCTTTATGTCACCAAAGGCAGCGGCAGTAACGGAATCAATACTGTATATCAGGTGGGCACCGCAGGCACGCTTCCCGTCACCGGCGGCGCCACCATTACTGTCCTACCCGGCATGCCCACGTTTCCCGCCAAGCACGCGGGCATCAACAACGTTTACCCGTTCGGTATCTGGTTCGCGAACTCCAGCACGCTCTATGTGGCCGATGAAGGCGATGGCACGCCAGCCGACGCCGGCGTTAGTACCCTAGCCGGCCTCCAGAAATGGAGCCTGGTGAATGGCTTCTGGACGCTCGACTACGTTCTACAAAACGGCCTGAACCTTGGCCAACAATACGGCGTTACCAATTACCCCGCATCGCTGAACCCCGCCACAGCCGGCCTGCGCAATATCACCGGCCGAGTCAATGCGGATGGAACCGCGACAATTTGGGCAACCACGTCCACCGTCAGCAACAATGCCGATCAGGGAGCCGATCCGAATCTCCTGGTCTCCATTACCGACCTTTTGGCCAACACCAACCCGGCCTCTGCGGCGGGCGAACATTTCACCATCGTCAAGGCCGCCAAGTATGGAGAAGTCCTGCGTGGCGTAGCGTTCACCCCTGGCAGTACCGCTCCTCCCGCTCCGGGATCCGTTGTCGTAACGTCTAGCGCGCTAGTTTACAGCCGGGCAACCAAAGCCTACACCGGTACGTTGACGATTACGAACAACTCCTCCGCCCAAATCAGCGGCGAAGTGGTTGTGGCTCTGACTAATCTTACTGCGGGCGTCACGCTGAATGGAAACCCGCCCACCTTCGACGGTTCTCCGGAAGTGATCTTCCCCGCAGGCATATTGAATCCCGGCCAATCGGCCAGCCAGCCGATTTCTTTCAGCGATCCATCTAACGCACGCATCGTGTTCACGCCGGTGATTATCCCGGTTGTTTAGCCTTTACGAAAGGTACCCAAGAAATGCACAGACCAACATTCTTTCTCATTCCCTTCGTTCTGCTGTCTGTCAGCGCAGCATGGGCCGAGTCAGTGGAATATACATTCACGCTAAATACCTCTTCCATCGCGGGGACCACTGGTTCGCTCGATTTCGCGCTCGACCCCGGAGCCGGCTCGGACCAGTCGCTCACCGCGCTGGTCTCGGGTTTTCTCTCTGATGGCTCTTACGGTGGTTCGCAGTCGGCCACGGGCGACGTCACCGGTGGCCCGGTCATTACCGGGAACCCTCTGACACTTAACTCCACGTTCGCGGACAATGACGATCTCGAGACTTTCACGTATGGCAACACGCTCTCGTTCAAAGTTGACCTGAGCGGCCCGGCGCTAAGCGCCCCGGACGGTCTCGCGACCTCGCCGTACGAATTCATCTTCTCCACTTACTCCGACGCGGCGGGGACTGTACCAGTTCTCACCAGCGATCCAAACGGCATTTCCGGTGGCATCACCATCAGCCCAGAAGCAGTAATCGATGCAGGCGCAATTTCATCCGAACTAAGTGTCGTCGCCACGCCCGAACCGTCCATGCTGTGCTTGCTGGGTGGGGCCCTAGCGCTCTTCGCGGGCGTGCGTCACAAAAAACGCCACAACTAGCCGAGCCCCTACAACTGCGGCGTGGGCGGCTTCACCGGCTGCCACGGGAAAAACCCTTTGCGCCGCAGCTTCCGCCGAAACACCTTATCCCCATCCATCAAATACAACGTCTGCAAATCCGGCCCGCCAAAAACGAGATTCGACGCGTCCCCGGATTGCGGATAAGAAATAATTCCCACCACGCGCCCAGGTTGGTCGCAAATCTGAATGCCCAACTTCGTCGCCACGTACAAATAACCTTCTTGGTCGAGCGTCATGCCATCCGCGCCCGACCGCAGCATGCCGTGATCCACGTCATCCGGGAGCTCCAGATGATAGAACGGTTCGCCATTTTCGAGCGACCCGTCCGTCTGCACCTGGAAAGACCAAACCCACTTCGAACCCGTATCGGCCACCAGCAGCAACGATTCATCCGGCGAGAAGCGCACTCCGTTGGGAAAGATGATCGCCTCGCCTTCATACACAACTCGCTTCTTGCCGGCTTTGTCCACGAACCAGATCTTGTGACTCTCCGGATCCGAAAAATAAACCTCACCCTTGCTGCTCACCGCCAGATCGTTCGAACCCGCTCCCTCAGCGATCACCGTCTCCGTGCCGTCCATTGCGTACGCTACGATTTGCTTTCGTCCGTCCTGCGCCGCGTACAGCCGCCGATCCGGCCCGAACATCAGCCCATTGGCGCCGCCCGAATCCGCCTTGAAGAGGCTCACTTTCCCGTCCAGCCCAATCTTGTAGATCTTCGACGGCTGCGCATCCACATCCGAGAAAAACACTTCGCCACGGCCGTTAACCGCCGGACCTTCCGTAAACTTATAACCCTGGCTCACCACCTCCCAATCGGCGCCCGGATCTAGAATCCCGCTGATGGAGCGCCGATCGTTCGATCCCGCGGCGGGCTTCGCAACAGGCTTCGGATAATCCTGCCACAGCCAGCGCAGCGCATCTGGCAGAATCGCTCCGCCATGCTTGCCGTTATGTCCCTCGGTACCCACCACGAACTTCGATTCGTAACCCGAGAATTCCAGCGCCGATGCCATGCTCTGATTCGCCAGATACCAGCTTCCGGCGTAAATGTTCTGATCGTTGCTGCCATCCTGCAGAAACACGCGCAACGGCTTCGGCTCCGTCTTCCGGATCAAGCTCGGATAAATATCGCCGCCCCGCAAATTCGTATAGCTGCCGATGAAACTCAACACGCGCCGGAATGCATCCGGACGGTTCCAAGCCGCCGTGAACGCGGCAATCCCACCCGAGCTCGACCCGGCAATCGCGGAATCATTCGGATCTTTCGAGAAGTTGAATTTCTTCGCGACCTCCGGAAGAATCTCTTCCACCAGGAATTTCGCGTAGCGCCCGCCCAACCCGTCGTACTCGTAGCTGCGGTTGAAGCGATCCTGCTGATCCGGCGAAAGCGCATTCAGCACGCCCGGATTGATAAAAATTCCGATCGTCACCGGCATGGCTTTCTGCTGGATCAGATTGTCGAAAACTACCGGAACGCGCCAGCCGCCGTCTTCTTTCACGAATCCGCCGCCGTCTTGAAAAATCATCACGCAGGCCGGTTTCGCCGCGTCATATTGCGCAGGAACATACACCCAGTAATCGCGCACGGTTCCCGGATAAATTTTGCTGGTCCACGAATACTGAGTCACGCTGCCGCGCGGAACGCCGTCGTGCCGCTGGGAATCCGGCCCCAGCGTGTATTCATCGGCAGCCGGAATTTGAGCTGCCAACAAGCCGAACAGGAATAAAGATCGCATAGTCGCTTCGGATCATTATTTCAGGTGACAGCCCAGACAAGTAAATTTGCGCCCGTGACAAACCGCGCAGGATTGCATATCCAAGCCCGACTTCTTGTTGGAATGCGTATCCAGAAAACCAGGCACATGGCTGGCTGGCTTCAACAGCGCTCCTTTGGGATGACAGAACGCGCAGCTATCCGGCGGATCAATCTGGTTGTGGCAAACCAGGCAATCGGCCATCTGCGGCATGTTAGCCTGGCTCACCGCATCCGACTCCTCAAGCCCGCGATGACAAGCCAGGCAAGGGTTCACGGAATTCAGCCACGGCCGGATCTTGCCGCCATCACGCCCAAGATAAGTCCCCTTATCGATAGCCCCGGCAATCACCGGCCCAACGTTGCCGAGCTTCAGGTGCTTAGCATGACTGAATTCCTTAAGCGGAGGCGGAACCTGTGCGCGCAGGCAAGAGGCGGCAGGCGCCAGGATGCACGCGGCAGAAAGCCAGAACCACCTCAGATCTTTCCAGAACGCCACCTGCCTCCTGCCGCCTGCGTCCTGCCGCCTAGCCGCGATAGCTGATCCGCCAAATCTTCTTCCCGCCATCGTCGGAAACCAGAATGCTCCCA
Organism: Bryobacteraceae bacterium; assembly: GCA_036008345.1. Taxonomy (GTDB): domain Bacteria; phylum Acidobacteriota; class Terriglobia; order Bryobacterales; family Bryobacteraceae; genus Palsa-89. The sequence goes on along the minus strand of DASYNU010000216.1, from coordinate 33,240 downwards.
TCCGGCAATTGCATAATGGCTACCGGCCGGCCCCACACTTCGCGCGACTCGGGCGCAATCATCCAGCCCGTCAGAAACTCCTGTACCTCGCCGCTCGGCTTCCCATCCTTGAATGGAATGAAACCTACCTCATACCCCACGCGCTTCGATCGATTCCAGGATCCATGAAAAGCTAGAAACGCCCCGCCTTGATATGCGGCCGGGAACTGCTTGCCCGTATAGAACAGAAAATCTAGCACCGCCACGTGCGACTGCAACAGAATGTCGCCGGCAATTGTCTTGGCAACCAAATCCGGCCGCTCGCCTTTATGCCGCGGCTCTTCGTGCGGTCCCGAATAAGCATAGGGCCATCCATAGAAGGCTCCTTGCTGGATGTGCGTGAAATAGTCCGGAACCAGGTCGTCCCCCAACGCATCCCGCTCCTGAACCGCGGCCCATAAAGTATCCGTGCCTGGATACCAATGCAGCCCGATCGGGTTGCGTGTTCCCGATGCGAAAATCTCGTGGCCGCTGCCATCCGGATTGAAGCGATTGATGGCTGCCCGCATCGGGTCCTCACCCGTATTCACATTGGACCCCGACCCAACTCCCACGTACAGCTTCTCGCCCTTCGAATCGAACAGCAGGCTGCGCGTCCAATGGCCTTGCTTGAAATCTTTCAGCGACGCGATCTGCTCGCCCGATCCAGCCGTCAAATTCTTCGCGTCATATTTGTACCGCTTCACCGAAGTTGGCTCACCCACGTACAGATAGTCTTTCCAGATCGCCAGTCCATAGGGCCGATCCAGACCAGTTAGAATCGCTTTACGCTGCGGATCCTTATAGTTCTTGTTTTTATCCACCAGGACGTAAACCGTTCCAGCCGAGCTGTCGCTCACCAGGATTTCGCCACCCGGTGCTGTGTACATGAAGCGCGGCGTATTGAAGTCGGTAGCATATTCCTCGATCGTGAATCCTTGCGGAACTTTGAGCTGCGCATCACTCGGCCGGCCAACAACTTTGGGCGGGTTAGTCACCGTTGGAGTGGCATAAGGAGCGGGCAGCTTGGCCTCCTGCTGTTGCACCTGGCCGAAAACCGCCACCGCCGCGAAGAAGGGAAGAGTGTATTTGAGCATGGCCTTCATTTCAGTGTATAAGACATTATGCGCACCAAACTTCCGATCGTTTTCCTCCTTCTGTTGCCGGGCGCGGCCTTGCTGGCTCAACCGGAAAAAACTGCCTGGGACGTGCTGAAGACCGGTCTCAGCGACAAGAATCCGGACAAGCGTAGACAGGCAGTTACCGCTATCGGGTCCATCGGATTGGAATCGGATGCCGTCGAGCTTGTCGAAGGAGCCCTGCGCGACTCGGATTCTCTCGTCCGCCAGACGGCGGCTGCCGAACTGGGCCAGATGAAAGCCAGACACGCCATCCCCTCGCTGAAGACCGCCATGGACGATGCCGCGGGCGAAGTCGCCTTCGCAGCAGCCAAAGCTCTCTGGGACATGGGCGACAGAAGCGGGCGCGATCTGATTGAGGACGTGCTCACCGGTCAGCAGAGCACCTCCGAAGGCCCGTTGAAAGGTGCCATACGAGACGCTAAGCGAAAGATGCACGATCCGAAAGCTCTGGCCGTGATGGGTTTCAACGAGGCATCTGGCGCGCTGTTGGGGCCTTTCAATATTGGCATCGTTGCCGCCGAGCAAGCTTTCAAAACTGGTTCATCGGGTGGGCGGGCCCTCGCCACCACCCTGCTCGCGCAGGACTGCGACGCCGAGTCACTACGCCTGCTCGAATGGTCCGCGACCAGCGACAAAAGTTGGGTGGTGAAGGCCGCCTCAGCCAAAGCCCTGGGCCAATGCGGCAATCCGGACGCGATTCCAACGCTGGAACAGAACCTAGCCGATTCAAACGCAGCGATTAGATCTATGTCAGCCAGCGCCATCATCAAGCTCACCCGAAAGTAGAATCCTGAACCTCGTGCTTAGAGAGAGTTACCGAACCGCGACCGTAAGGGAGCCGGTGCCTGGGGCGATTTTTTCCCGGCTTCTCAGAGAGTCGGTGCGTTGGTTCGTCGCAGCGGCTCAAAGCTACTGAATCCTCGCCACTCCTCCGTTCGACACAAAAACGCTGAAGATGCCCGCATCGAGGCCCGGCGAGCCCGGCACGCCGGCGTAACGGACCAGCGGAATTCCCGCGATCTGAATATCCACTCCCGGCTTTCCAAAAGCGCCGTAACTGCCCGGAGAAAGCACATTCAGCACCGCGGACGGAATCGTGAAACTTCTAGTAGACGCATCGGCCATGCACAGAATCTCGACGTAGGCGGTTTCTGACGAAACCGGTACACCGCTGAACAGGAAGATGCTCACCACCGAGAAATCCGAGCTGCCAGTCCAGGTGAGGGTTAGATCCTGGGACAGATTGATAGTCGCGGGAATATTTGTAGGGACGACGGGGTCCGGTAGCGTCAACGACCAGTTAAAGGACCCCACGCCCGGTCCACCCGCGCCGTTTGTAATCGAAAAAGGTCCGGGCTGTATATACTCAGCCGGCTCCGTGGCGAGCGTGGTCTCATAAAGGCCCGTGCCAAATGCGGCAATCGTCTTCGACCCGCCGGTCGAGCTAAGCGCCAACTGATTGCCGGAATTCAGAAAGCTTTCCACAACAGGATCTATTGGATTCAACGAGCTGGCCAAAGTCTCATAGGCCAGGCAACTGCCGATTGACCCTGCGGAACCTCCTCCCCACGATCGCACCAGGTTGCTGAGAGAATACGTCGCGAAACCGGCTTCCAGCTTGTCGTTCCCGCCCGCCACTCGGCTCACTACGATACCCCCCAGATTCAGCGAACCCTTCGCCACAGCTTTCTGCAGATTGTCCGCCGTCAGCGGACCGAAAGTGTCACCGCAAGTGGCTTGTCCCTCGGGCGCGACAGCCATCGACGTGATATTGCCGGTAACGCCCTTCACGATCACAGCCACCGATGCCTTGCACCCGGTGACTCCGGCCGGGACCACAAAGTTGATCTGGTCCACTCCGGCAGAGCTGCCGCGTCCACCGTACACAACTGTAGCCGGCTGGTTGTTCACCAGCACCTGGACGCCAGAATGCAGATCCACTTGTTGCGGGGCCTCGGTTTCGTCGCCCGTGATTGCGCCCAGGCCGGTGCCCCATAAGACCAGTTCCTCGCCCGGATGGGCGGGATGGATGTACGTAATCGGATTGTTCGAGGCATCGGTAAATACGCCCGGCCCGGTGCCATCCTCATTCAGCGCGAACGTCCCGAGATTCGCGGCCAAGACCTGGATCGCAATCGAGCTTTCAGCGCCTTGATAGGACAGCGTCAATGCTCCCGTTCCCACCGGCGTAGCAGATGGCAGAATCGCAGCCACCTGTGTATCCAGGCTGTAGATCATAATGCAGTTCTGGGTCACGCCGTTCACCCGCACCCGAATTGTGGTTCCGGCCAGCCCCTCGGTGGTCGGCAATGGATAACTGTTGGCGTGCTGAATCGTACTTGGACCGAGCCCTGTCCCAGTAACCGTGAACAGAGCCCCTTGCGCGATCCCTGAATTGGTCTGATGTGGAACAACCCAACTGGCAGCGTTATAAACCCCAGCAACAGTGGGTGCCGCAGCAAGGGGTGCCGAAGCCAGTAACACGGCACAGCCGAAAGCACAAATAAAGCAGCGAAGTATTTGCAAAGACTAGTCCTCCCGTGGGGCAGGTTGCCAACCTGCGCGCCGATTGCCAATCGGCGCACATCGCAAGCTACCACGCCCATCCACAGGATACGGCGCAAAAATGTGAGATTTTCCGTCGCGACGAATGATTACTTGCGTTTTCCGGCTCGCCGCCGCCCCGCCGCCCGCTCCAGATACTTCGCTCGACCCTCGCGAATCGCCTTACGCGCATCGCCCGGCCCGCCCCAGCCGAGAGTCGCTGTCTTCCGTCCCTCCAGCTCCTTGTAAATGGTGAAAAAGTGCTCGATTTCCAGCCGCACATGGGCGAAGATTCCGTCCATTGAATGGACTTCATCATACCGAGGATTCCGATTCGGAACCGCCAGAACCTTCTGATCGCTCTGATCCTGGTCGATCATATTGAGAACGCCGATCGGCCGAACCTCGATCAGGCAACCCGGAAAACTGGGCTCTTCCACCAGCGCGAGGCAATCCACAGGGTCATCATCGGGCGCCACAGTCCCCGGAACGAACCCATAATCGCCGGGATAATGCACCGGAGAATACAGCGTCCGGTCCAGCCGGAACAACCCCGACTCCTCGTCGTACTCGTACTTGTTGGTCGAGTTCTTCGGAATTTCAACAATCATCCGGACCAGCTCAGGCGAGTCCGGGCCAGGATCGAGATCGTATAGAGTATTCTTCAAAGGAGGGCTCTCAAATCCAGTTTAAAGCTAATCCGCACTGCGACGAGGAGACCTGGGTGACCTAGTTTAGACGCGGGGCTGATCCGAAGGACCAGCGGATCAATAGCGCCGGACCGCTTGGCCCGCGAAGATCAGTCCCAAGAGTATTGCGTGTTTTCAGGCGTCACTTTCGTGGCCACAGGACCCTTACAAGGTCAACCCACACGGCGGTCTTGGCGATGACGTTAAGGTCTGATGGAATCATAGTTGCTCAGGAGCCGAAGTCGATCCGGGATTTTATGTATCTCTACCTAGGCGGGCCGTTGTTCGTGGAGAAACTCTCCTCGTGTGGTTGAAATGGCTGCTCATGGTAGCAAACCAGCCCAGCTGAGCCTGACCCGGCCCGTATAGAGCGTCTGACCTGAGAGAGTACTACCAATAGTGGTGTACTAGCTACCCACACTTTCGCCGACGCTCCCGCAAAAAAGTCCTTGCTTATCTTATACTACTCGTGCCAAAATTCCCTTAGGCCAAAAGTGGCTCAAAGTGTCATAAAGTGTCCGCGCAGCCAAAACTCGTGCCTGTCGAGCCACCCCTCGGGGCGTACCCTGCCCATGTGGACGAGAAGGGCAGACTGAAAATGCCGGTCACTTTCAAGGAATATATCGAGAGCCTCGAAGATGGCCGGCTCTTCGTGACCACGACCGACAAGCGCATAGCTAAACTCTATCCGATTTCGGTCTGGAAAGAAAATCTAAAACATTTGGCCGAACTCGCCCTCGAGCAGCCTTTGCTGGCCAAGTCGATGTCCATCACCGCCCGCCATTATGGCGAGGATGGACGCCTGGACACGGGTGGCCGCGTCATGCTGCCCACCAACTTGCGCCGGTTATTGAATCTGGAAGGCCAAGAAGTCTGGATGGACGCAGCCCCCGAGGGGTGCATCAACATTTATTCGAAAGCCGAATACGACGCGCAGCTCCGCAATGCGGAGGGTCTGCTCGAAGAAGCCAACCTGGCGGCAGCACGAAAGGGGTTTGTGTAGCAGCCATGTATGCATGTCCCGGTCATGCTCGGCGAGTGTCTGGAGTATCTGGCAATTCGGCCGGACGGGATAATTTTGGACGCAACCGCGGGATTGGGCGGACATTCGGGAGCCATCGCCGCCGAGCTAACTTCGGGATTTGTAATCGCGAACGATCGGGACGCGGAATCGCTCGCACTGGCGAAAAGCAACACTGCGGCACATGCGGATCGGATTCGCTATCACCAGGGATCGTTCGCAAATCTGCGGGAAGCGCTAATGGCCTCGGGTGTCCAGCAAGTGGATGGCTTGCTTGCGGATCTCGGCGTCAGCCGCTATCAGCTAACCGAGCCAGCGCGCGGATTTTCGCTGATGGCCGACGGTCCCTTGGACATGCGCATGGATCGCAGCCAGGGCCAGACAGCGGAAGAGCTTGTGAATTTTACGTCAGAAAAAGAATTGGCCGACACGATTTATCAGTTCGGCGAAGAAAGGAGGTCGCGGAAAATCGCAAGAGCAATCGTGCGGGCGCGGCCGATTTCGACTACAGGGCGATTGGCTCGCGTAATCGAAGAGGCTGTGCCCCGGACGAACAGGCTGCATCCGGCCACGCAAACCTTCATGGCGTTGCGCTTGGCCGTGAACAACGAACAGAGCGAACTGGACGCCTTGCTGCAGGCCGCTCCGGATTTGGTGAAGACCGGCGGAAGGATTGTGATCCTTTCCTTCATGTCGCTGGAGGACAGAAAAATAAAACAGAGTTTTCAGGCTTTGGCCCGCGCCGGAAGAGCAAGCATGCTCACTAAGCACGTGGTCAGGCCAACACCCGAAGAGATAAGAGATAACCCCCCGTCTCGGAGCGCGAAACTCCGGGCCGTGGAGATGAGATAGCAAAAGATAAAAATGGCAACCCTGGCAACCATCCTGGATCGATTCATGGCGGCGAAGAGCTTGGATCAAGCAGCGCCGCGAACCCGCGTGCTCGAACAAGAGGACCCGTTTGAGGTCCCGGCGTTCCCCAACGAGGACGTGTATTTCTATATCAAGCGGATCAACAACGCGCATGTTTTGCGCGAAGCCGACCCAGCCGCCCGCCGCGCCTGCTGGAAGCTCATCGGCTCTTCGCTCACCATCGCTGCGCTGGTAATCGGTCTTCTGCTGCCTGGGCTGTACGGTCTCGTGGCCGGCTATCGCCTGGAAGCGCTGCGCGAGGAACAGAATCGCCTGATGCTTGATCGCGCAACCCTCGAATATCAGGAGTCGAAGTTGCTAGATCCGGCGCGTCTCGAAGAACTGGCCAGGATGCAGCAGTTCGTTGATCCCGACTCCACCAAGGTTGTCTACCTGGAAGGCAAGTCCGACAACGTAGTCGCTAAGACCGAACCGCGACCGTAAGGGAGCCGGTGCCTTTCCTATGAACACCCTGGCGACAAGACGCGTACATCTGCTAGCCCGCCTGGCATTTGTCTGGGTTGCGCTCATCGTCGCTCGCCTGGTCCAACTCCAGATCCTCCAGCACAACGAGTACAAGAAACTAGCCGCCCAACAACAGGAAAAAACCCTGGAGCTCCAAGCGCCGCGCGGCACTATCGTGGACCGTATGGGTCAGCGCCTGGCCATCAGTCTTCCGGCCGAATCCGTCTGCGTCGATCCGTTGCGTATCCCCGATCTTTCAGTAGCCGCCGACATACTATCGAAAATCCTGAACGTCGATTCGAACGACCTGCTCGCCAGAATGACCGAAGCTGCCGCCGAGAAGCACGGCTTCGTATGGGTGAAGCGCAAGATCACAGCCGAAGAATCCGCGCAGTTGCGGGATCTGAAGCTGGATTGGATCGAGTTTCGCAGCGAGAGTCAGCGCTTCTATCCCAATCAGTCGCTTTGTGCGCACGTGATCGGCGACGTCGATTTTGCACAGAAGGGCAACGGCGGCATCGAACAAAGCTTGGAGGCCCGCTTGAAGGGACGCTCGGGTGAACTGCACGTCACCCGCGATGTCCAGAAACGCGGCTTCGAGTCGAAAGTGGAGAGCCAGCCTCAAGCCGGCCAGGATATTCGCCTCACCATCGATGCCCGCATCCAATTTGTCGCGGAACGCGAAATGAAGAAAATGGTCCTGGCCCACCACGCCAAGTGGGGCAGCGCCGTGGCCATGGATCCGCACACCGGCGATATCTTGGCGCTAGCGAATTACCCCACCTTCGATCCGAACTCGCCGCCCAAGAAAGAGGATCTGAAGGCGCGTGAAAACCTGGCGGTGACGGCCCCCTTCGAGCCGGGCTCCGTCTTCAAGGTAGTTACGCTTTCTGCGGCACTAGAAACAACCAGGCTACGACCCGAAACAGTGATCAACTGCGGCGGCGGAAAAATCACTTTGTTCGGTCGCACCATTCATGATGTCCATCAACACTGGGATTTGTCGATGGAGGACGTTCTGGCGAGGTCGAGCAACATCGGCGCGATCAACATAGGCCTGACCGTCGGCCAAAACAGGATGTACGAATATGTGCGGAGATTCGGCTTCGGCCACCGGACAGGCATCCCGCTGCCCGGCGAATCACCGGGAATGGTGCGGCCGCTGCACCGCTGGGAGAAGACCTCCATTGCCTCGGTTTCAATGGGACATGAAGTGGGCGTTACCGCACTTCAGCTTGCACGCGCCTGTACGGTAATCGCCAGCGGAGGATTGCTGATCCAGCCGCGCTTGACCATGGATACTCCCATCGCGCAGCCGGTCCGAATTCTGAAACCGGAAACCGCCCTCACCATGCGCCGCATGATGGAAGGAGTAGTGCTGAAAACTTACGGCACCGGCCACAAGTACTGTCGGATCCCTGGCTACACTTCAGCCGGAAAAACCGGCTCTGCGCAGATTTACGATTACCGCGAGAAAAAATATACGCACTTGTACAACGCATCCTTCATGGGCTTTGCGCCCGTGACGAATCCAGCCGTCGTGGTTGTAGTGACCATCAGCGGCACCGAGGGCAATGCGGGATTTGGAGGGCCCACCGCGGGTCCCGCCTTCCGTGAAATAGCCGCCGCCGCGCTGCGCATGCTGGATGTCCCGAAAGATCTGCCCGAGATGCTCACGTCACCGGACACCGATCCGGTCGATGAAAACGACTTGGCCATTGCCGGCCTTGGTTCTTCCATCCCTCCCCCGCTGGTCCAAGCGGAGGATGCCGTTGCCGCCGACGACCGACCGGCGGCTTCCGCAGATAGCGCTTCGGACCAGCGGCTTTTTTTACCAGGAGTGAAGAACGATCCGGCGCGGGATCTGGCCGGTCCACGCGTGCCGAACTTCCGGGGCAAAACATTGCGAGACGTAATTGAGGAATCGTCCGCGTTGGGCATTCCAGTGGAATTCAAGGGAGGCGGAATCGCTCAGGCGCAGGTTCCCGAGGCAGGCGCAGTCTTGCCATTGGGACAAAGCGTACGCGTGCAATTTGGCCGCTGACGGCTCCGCTATGACGCTGGAACAGATCCTCCACGGGGTGCGGCTCCGAGGGGAGCTTTCTGGGGATCTGCGAGGAATGGAAATCCGGGGATTGGAGTACGACTCCCGCCGGGTGGAGGCAAGCTTTTTGTTTTTCGCGTTTCCGGGATCGCGTGCCGACGGCCGCCAGTTCGCCCAAGCCGCCGTCGATCGCGGTGCGGCAGCCGTGGCCAGCGAGCTTCCCGCACCAGAAGGTTTCAAGGGAGCGTGGATCGAAGTGGAGCATGGACGCCGCGCACTGGCGCAGGCATCTGGCAATTTCTACGGCCAGCCGGATCGCAGTTTGGGATTGACGGGCGTGACGGGTACCAATGGGAAAACCACCACGGCTTTCCTGATCGATTCCATTTTGCGAGCCGCCGGCAAAACCACGATGTTGGTTGGCACCATTGAATACCGCTTGGCGGGAGAAGTAAGAAAAGCAGTGAATACTACGCCCGAGTCGCTCGACTTGTACCGCATGTTCCATGAACTGGCCGAACGCGGCGGCACGCATGCGACAATGGAAGTCTCCTCGCACGCTTTAGCTCTCGACAGGGTTTACGGCATTACCTTTCACACTGCGGTATTCACCAACCTCACTCGCGACCACCTGGATTTCCACTCCGGCATGGACACGTATTTCGCAGCCAAGAAACTGCTGTTCGCCCCTCAAGGCGCTCCCGCCCCACGCTGGGCCGTGATCAACCACGATGATCCGCACGGGGCCGAGATCGAAACCACAGCCGATGTAATCCGCTATGGATTCTCGCCAGGCGCCGATCTGCGCGCTTCCGGCCTCCAGATGAATTTCGAAGGGCTGCGATTCACCTTGGAATACCGCTCTCAAAAAGTGGAGCTTCGCTCGCCGCTAGTCGGTAAAATCAACGCATACAATATCCTTGCCGCGTGTGGCACCGCCCTCAGCTACGGGTTCGATTGGGAAACTATCACCCGTGGAATCGGCGATTGCCGGCAGGTACCCGGCCGGTTCGAAAGCGTCGACCAGGGCCAGCCGTTTTTAGTAGTAGTGGATTACGCGCATACCGACGACGCTTTGCGCAGCATCATCGCTGTGGCGCGCGAGCTGCATCCCAGGCGCGTCATTACGCTGTTCGGCTGCGGTGGCGACCGCGACCGGTCGAAGCGTCCCCTGATGGGCATGGCGGCCGGCCAATCCAGCGATTTTGTGGTATTGACGTCGGACAACCCGCGCTCAGAAGATCCCCTCGCCATCATGAATGATGCGCTGGTGGGATTGCGGCGCTTCGACGTCCCGCACATTGTAGAGCCGAACCGCGCCAAAGCCATCCGCGCCGCGCTCGACCAGGCCCACCCCGGCGATATCGTAATTCTGGCCGGCAAAGGGCACGAGCCGTATCAAGTTTTGAAAGATCGCGTCATACATTTTGACGACCGGGAAGTAGCAAGAGAGGCCTTGAAGGCCCTGGGATTCGGGCAGCTAGCGCCGTAACCGAACCGCGACCGTAAGGGAGTCGGTGCTTGAATAAGAATTCGTGAACTTCACAATAAAGGAGATAGCCGCGGTGCTTCGGGTTCCCACAACAAACGACGCGCAAATCACCGGCTGGAGTGTCGATTCGCGCACCGTTCAACCCGGCGACCTGTTCTTTGCATTGCCAGGACCAAATCATGATGGAAACGCCTACATTGACGAAGGGTTTCGAAAAGGCGCGGTTGCCGCGATTGCCCATCCCGAGCATGGTAGCCCCGCGCGTAAGCAAGGGGACATGGCCGCCGGTGAGGTTCTCACCGTCCCCGACACCTTGGCTGCGCTCCAAGATCTCGCCACCTGGGCGCGCAATCAATGGGGCGGGCAAGTTGTAGGCGTAACCGGCAGTGCCGGCAAGACTACCACCAAGGACGTCATCGCGTCCATGCTCGCGCTCCGTATGCCGGTGGCCAAGAACATAGGAAATCTCAACAATCATGTGGGCCTCCCGCTGTCCATCCTCCGCATGCTATCGGACGCCCGCGTAGCCGTGCTTGAACTCGCCATGAACCACGCCGGAGAAATCCGCCGGCTGTCCCAGATCGCTCGTCCCAATATCGGTGTAGTGACCAACGTCGGCCACGCTCACATGGAAGCTTTCGATTCCATCGAAGGGATCGCGGCCGCAAAGCGCGAGCTGATCGAGGCCTTGCCGGCCGATGGAGTCGCCGTGCTGAATTTCGACGATCCTCTGGTGCTCCCATTCAGCGAAATACATGCGGGACGCACCATCACGTTCGGTTTTAACGCCGGCGCCGGCATTCGCGCAACAAACTTCGAGGACACCTCCATCGGCATAAGTTTCTCCGTGGACGGCGTGCAATTCACCAGCCCGCTTCACGGCCGCCACAGCGTCTCAAATTTTCTGGCTGGAATCGCCGTGGCCGGCTTGTTTGGAATACGGCCCCGCGAGCTCACCGAAGTGGTGCGCGGCATTCCGCCTGGCCCCATGCGGGGCGAGCGTATCCTGCACAACGGAATTCTGATTTTGAACGATTGCTACAACTCCAATCCTGATGCGGCGCGCGCCATGCTCGACGTGCTGCGGGATACCCAAGCCAAGCGGCGCATTGCCGTGCTGGGGGAGATGCTCGAACTCGGACGCTGGTCCGGGGCCCTGCATCGCGGCGTAGGAACCTATGTCGCGGAGCAAGGGATTGATGTGCTCGTTGGAATACGCGGCGCGGCCAGTAACCTGGTCGATGCAGCCAAGGAAGCCGGTCAAGCAGCTAACGCCGCGTTTTTTTTCGACGATCCAGCCACGGCTGGCGATCAGCTCCGCAAGATCGCCCAGGCGGGCGATGTGATTTTGTTTAAGGGCTCACGCGGCACGCATGTCGAGCGGGCCCTGGAGAGGTTTCTCTCTCCACCAAATTAGATGCTTTACTGGCTGTTCTACGAAAAGCTGTTTCGGCTTTACACGCCGTTCCGCGAGTTTGGATACGTGACGTTCCGCACTGCGTCCGCCAGCCTTACGGCGCTGTTTCTGTGCGTCGCGCTGGGGCCTTGGCTCATTCAGAAGCTCCGCGAATTCCAGATCGGCCAGTATATCCGCGAGGACGGGCCCAAATCGCATATGAAGAAAGCCGGAACGCCCACCATGGGCGGCATCCTGATCATCATTTCGGTGGTGGTTCCCACGCTTCTGTGGGCGAATCTTCGAAACCCCTACCTATGGATCGCGCTTTTCGGCATGCTGAGTTTTGGGTTGATCGGTTTCTTCGACGACTACGCCAAGATCCGGGGCAAGCAGAACAAAGGTCTGTCAGTGCGCGAAAAATTCAGCTTCCAGGTGGTAGCCGCGCTCATCGTAGGATTTATCCTGCTTAGCCTGCACGCCAATAAATTGTATTCCACCAGCATCAACGTTCCATTTTTCAAATCCCTCAAGCCTGACCTGCTGATTGAGGCTTTGGCGCACAACTGGTACACCTACCCGCTGGCCTTTATCGGATTCTACGCATTTATGGTGCTGGTGATTGTGGGAGCCTCGGACGCCGTGAATCTGACGGATGGTTTGGATGGCCTGGCCATCGGCCTGATGATCATCGCCGCGGGCGCGATGACCATTCTGACGTACGTTACCGGTCACGCGCGCTTCGCCGAATATCTGGATCTCGCCCGGCTCCCCGGCGCCGGAGAGCTGACCATTTTTTGCGGATCGATGGTAGGCGCCTCCATCGGATTTCTCTGGTACAACGCGCATCCGGCCGAGATCTTTATGGGCGACGTAGGATCGCTCGCCCTGGGCGGCGCCTTGGGCGTGGTCGCGGTCTTGATCAAGCAGGAAATCCTGCTCCTATTTATCGGCGGAGTATACGTCATCGAAGCGCTCTCGGTGATCCTGCAAGTAGGCAGTTATAAGCTACGCAAGAAACGAATTTTCAAAATGGCCCCCATCCATCATCATTTCGAGGCGCTGGGCTGGCCCGAGTCGAAAATCATAACCAGATTCTGGATCGCAGGTTTAGTAATGGCATTGTTCGCCCTAACAACATTAAAACTTCGTTGACGTGGGGACGTCGGGCAGGCGCTTTCGCCTGCCAACTTTTGGAATGGAATTGAATGGCCGAAAAGTAGTGGTAATCGGAATGGCGCGCTCCGGCGTAGCAGCCGTAAGGCTGCTCCTGACAAATGGAGCCATGGTCCGCGCAGTAGATGAAAAACCAGTGGGAGAGGTGCAAGGCATAACAGTGGAGCCCCAAACGGAAGCCGCCTTCCGCGACGCGGATCTCGTCGTGCTATCCCCGGGCGTCCCGGTCGATCTCGACGTCCTGGCAGGGGTCCGCACGCGTGGCATCCCAGTAATCGGCGAGTTAGAACTAGCGTCGCCCTTCCTAAAGGGCCGTACTATCGGCGTCACCGGAACCAACGGCAAAACCACCACCACGGCACTCACCGGCCACATTCTGCGCGAGTCCGGTATCGCCTGCCAGGTGGGAGGCAACATCGGAACTCCTCCAGCTGCCATGGTGGAAACGTCACGCCCCGATCAGTGGAACGTGCTCGAGCTTTCGAGCTTTCAACTCGAGACCATCCGATCCTTTCACGCACCCATAGCCGCGTGCCTCAACGTCACCCAGAATCATCTGGACCGTCACCATACCTTCGAGAACTACAAAAACGCCAAGGCGCGTCTCTTCGAAACGCAGCGCGTAGAGGATTGGGCTGTGCTCAATGCCGACGATCGGGTCACGGTTGAATTCGCCGCCCGCACCCCAGCCACGGTGGCCTGGTTCAGCGGCACTCACCCCGTTTCCGGCGCTTGGCTCGATGGCGATACCATTCGCCTGGAAGATGCCGAACTACTGAGCGTGCGCGACCTGCGCCTGCGTGGCCGGCACAACTACGAGAACGTGATGGCAGCGGCACTGATGGCCAAACGCGCCGGTGCCCAGCCCTCCCAAATCGCCGGCGCGGCCGCGACCTTCGCGCCGGTCGAGCATCGCCTGGAGCTCGTCCAGGAAATCGACGGCGTGGCTTACTACAACGATTCCAAAGCCACCAGTGTCGACGCCACGCTCAAAGCCATTGATGCATTTCCCGGCGGCCTCTGGATCATACTGGGCGGCAAGGACAAAGATAGTGACTACACGCTGCTGCGCGATCCGTTACACGCAAAAGCCAAAGCCGCGCTACTCATCGGCTCAGCCGCCCCAAAAATAGCGACGCAAATCGCCGATGCCACGCTGGTGCTGCAATGCGGCACCCTGGCTGCGGCAGTCCAGCAAGCCTCTCGCGTGGCTTCGCCCGGCGACACCGTCCTGCTTGCGCCTGCCTGCGCCAGCTTCGATCAATTCGAAAATTTCGAACAGCGTGGCCGAGTCTTCAAAGACCTGGTCCACGCCTTGGCGGAAGGAGCCAACTGATGGCCCAGCGATTGAAAACAGATTGGCTATTGTTTTCCACCATCGTTGCCATGGTCGGCTTCGGCTTGGTGATGGTCTACAGCGCCTCCTCGGTGATGGCCGAGCTCAATCCCCGCATCAAATCCAGCTTTCATTTCGTCAGCCACCAACTGGTATGGGCGGTTTTGTCATTCATCGTGCTGATGTATTTCAAGAAGCGCGATTATCGCCGTCTGCATAGCGCGGCCTGGGCATTCGGATCGGTGGGCGTCGTGCTGATGCTGCAGATACTGGTTTTCTTCGCCGATACCAAAACTCATCGCTGGTTCCGTCTGCAAGGCATCGGAACGCTGCAGCCTTCCGAGTTCGCCAAACCGGCGCTTCTCATCTTTCTTGCCTACTTCGTCACTCAGCGGCAGGAATCGCTCAACACCCGGCGAACCATCGCGGCTGTTTGTCTTCCCCTCGCCGTGCTCGCCGCAACCGTTGGAATCGGCGACCTGGGAACCGCCATTGTCATGGTCGTCCCGGCGGCGATCGTATTTTATGTCGCTGGACTACAGCGCAAACTTGTTACCGCCGCACTGGTCGCTGGACTCCTTTGCTCGGTCGCGTTTGTAGTTTCGAAGCCCTATCGCCTGGCGCGCATCATCGGATTTTTCGACCCCCAATATAAGGTAGTCTCCCTGGTCGACACCCAAGGCCGGATCAAGAAATACATCAGCGAATCCATCACCACTCGCGATCCCGGATATCAGGCGCGCCAATCCAAGATCGCGGTAGGCAGCGGTGGATTGGTCGGGCTGGGGCCCATGCAGGGCATCCAGAAACTCTACTATCTTCCGGAGGCCCACACCGATTTCATTTACGCCGTAGTCGGTGAAGAGCTGGGATTCTTCGGTTGCAGCGCCGTGCTTGCAGGATTCCTCATTATTTTATGGCGGGGATTGCAGGTTACATGGGAAGCGCAGGACGATTTTGGCCGCTACCTGGCTCTGGGCCTTACTTCGTCCATCGTGATCCAGGCCTTCATCAATATCAGTGTGGTCCTGGATATGGGGCCCACGAAAGGCATTCCGCTGCCCATGATCAGCGCGGGCGGCAGCTCGTTGATGAGTACTCTCATATGTCTGGGAATGCTGTTGAGCGTAAGCGAGCACTCGGAATGAAGAAATCCGGTGACAGGATACTCATTCCCCGATTTTTCGGATTGGCTCCGAATGAACGTAAATGGCAACCATCGTGATGGCCGGCGGAGGAACGGGGGGACATGTGCTTCCACTACTCGCGGTAGCCAGCGAGCTGAAAATTCGCGGCCACAATTGCGTCTTCATCGGAACTCGTACCGGCTTCGAAGCCAAGCTGGTCCCGGCCGCAGGCTTTCCACTCGAGTTCATCGAGATCGGCGGACTCAACAGTGTCGGCCTGGCGCGCAGCATCCGAAGTTTGTCTCAACTTCCGATCAGCGTACTGAGGGCGCGCCAGATGCTGAGTAACCACCACGCCAGCGCCATTTTCAGCATGGGTGGCTACGTGGCTGGTCCCGTGGTTCTGGCTGGTTTGTGGAAGCGCTTGCCCATCCTGGTGATGGAGCCGAACGCTATCCCAGGACTCACCAATCGACACGTCGGCCGCTTCGTAACACGCGCGCTTCTGAATTTCCCTGAAACCGCGCGCTTTTTCCCGCCCGGCAAATCGGTGATCACAGGCCTCCCGGTGCGTCCGGAATTTTTCCGGATCCGGCCCAAAGTGCGCGAAGCCGCGCTGACCGTTCTGATTACCGGGGGCAGCCAAGGTTCGCGCAGGTTGAACGAAGCCGCCCGGGCAAGCTGGAATTACTTTCGCGAAGCCAAATTTCCCGTGCAGTTCATCCACCAAACCGGAGTCTCCGGCCACGAACCGCTCGCCAAGAAATTCGGCGAGACCGGCCTCCGAGGAGAACTCGTCCCGTTCATCGATGACATGCCTGCGGCTTTCGCGCGCGCCGACCTGGTGATCTGCCGCGCGGGAGCAGGTACCCTTGCCGAACTGGCCGCCGCCGGCAAACCAGCCATCCTGGTGCCCCTTCCCGGCGCCGCCGACGATCACCAGCTTCGTAACGCCGAAGCATTCACCAAAGCCGGCGCCGCGCAACTGGTCCTGGACAGCCAGATGGATGGAGGCCGCCTTTTCGAAGAGGTGGGCAGGCTAAGCTCGCAGCCGGCTCAACTGAAACGCATGGGCGAGCAAGCCCGTAAATTCGCCCACCCGGAAGCCGCCCGCCAGGCCGCGGACATTGTGGAGGCGTCACTTGGCAACTAAATGTGTCACCTGGGGTGAGCGACATAAGTGGGGCAGGCCGGCAGCCCAATGCCACTTAGTTTTCCCAGAATCGAATCTTGGAGGGCTTGTGGGGCAGGACCATGCCCTGCCGGGGTCCTGGGGGAGCCCATTTCCGGTTCGCAATAAGCCCCGGCCCCTCCGCAGGTTGCACAAGCGGGATCAAAAGACGCCTGGCAGGGCATGGCCCTGCCCCACCAGGGGCCCAGTCCCTGAGGTGGGAAAACTAAGTGGCATTGGGATGGCAGCCTGCGCGGCGGTTGGTTACCGCCGCCTGTCCGGTAAACGTGGGCATTCTGGCCGATTGACAATCGGCTGCAGGTTACCAAGCTGCCCCACAGCGTCGCCTTGGATTCGACTTCTATGTCGCACACCTGTCACCTGCTCCCTATTGACATTAGCCTCAAAAGCCGAAACAATACGATATAAAAATGTTTTTTAAATTACAACACCTGCACTTCGTTGGGATCGGCGGGATCGGTATGTCCGGAATCGCCGAGGTGTTGCTCAATCTGGGATACCAGATCTCAGGCTCCGATGTGAAGCTCAGCCCCACAACCGATCGTCTCGCTAAGCTTGGCGCCCGGATTTTCGAGGGCCACGCCGCGGCCAACATCGCAGGCGCCAAGGCCATCGTTGTCAGCTCCGCCGTCGATGATCAAAATCCGGAAGTCCAGGAAGCGCGGCGCCTGGCCATCCCTGTGATCCCGCGCGGCGAAATGCTGGCTGAGCTGATGCGTCTGAAATACGGCATCGCCATCGCCGGCAGTCACGGAAAAACCACCACCACTTCCATGACCGCCACGGTTTTGAACGTCGCCGGATTGGATCCTACCGTCGTGGTAGGCGGAAAAGTTGCCGCCATGGGTGGTTCGAACGCCCGCGTGGGCCACAGCGATTTCCTGGTTGTGGAGTCCGACGAAAGCGATGGATCATTCTTGAAGCTCAGCCCGATTCTCGCCGTCGTAACCAATATCGATCGCGAACATCTGGACCACTATCCGTCCATCGTCGAGATTCGCGCGGCGTTCCTCGAGTTCGTTCAAAAAGTCCCCTTTTACGGCGCCGCAATTTTGTGTCTGGACGACGAAAATGTCCAGCAGTTGCTTCCGTCCGTGAATCGCCGGGCCATCACCTACGGGCGCAGCCATCAGGCCTCGCTCCGCATCGCGGACATGGAGTGCGGAGCGTTCGAGAGCCGCTTCTCCGTGCAGACCCGCGGGCACAACCTGGGGATCTTCCACCTTCGCGTTCCCGGAGTTCACAACGTGCTCAATGCTACCGCCGCCATCGCGATCGGCCTCGAACTGGATGTCAAGCTGTCTGCGATTCACGAAGCCATCGCCATGTACTCAGGCGTCGACCGGCGCTTTCAAACGCGCGGATCGGAGCGCGGCATCACCGTGATCGACGATTACGGCCATCACCCCACCGAGATTCGCGCCACCCTCGCGGCCGCGCAGCTTTGCAAATTCCAGCGCATTCATGCCGTCTTCCAGCCGCATCGTTTTACGCGCACCCAGCACCTCATGGATGAATTCGCGCGTAGTTTTCATCAAGCCGACATGGTGTACATTCTGGATATTTATGCGGCCTCTGAACCACCCATCGAAGGCGTAACCGGCAGTGCGCTAGCGGAACGTATGCGTGACTTCGGCCATCGATGCGTCGAATACACGGGAACCATCGAGCGCACCGCCGACGCCGTAGTCGCGAACGCCCGCGAGAAAGATCTGGTCATAACGCTCGGCGCAGGCAACGTGTGGCAGGTAGGCGAGCGCGTGCTCGAAAAACTGCGGGAGGCGGCCTAGATGGCGCCCCAAGCCAAGGACAAGAAAAGCCGCGCCCTCGCTGTCCGTGTGATTTTTCGCTACGGGCTGATCGTCATCGCGGCCAGCCTGTTTCTCACCACTTGCATTTATGCATCGCAACGCTTCGAGCAATTCCTGATCCGCGATCCGCGCTTCCTGCTGCCCGGCCCAGCGGATTACGGATTGGAAAGTGCCAATCTCGAAATACAGGGAGTGAAGTACGCCTCCCGCGCCCAGATCCTTAGAATCTTTGAACCCGATATGGGCCGCAGCATTTTCCTGTTTCCACTCAAAGCACGCCGCAAAGCGCTTCTCAATGTTCGTTGGGTGCGCGATGCTTCCATCGAAAGGATTTGGCCGAATCGTATCCAGGTGCGCATTGAGGAGCGCCACCCCGCCGCGTTTGTGAAGCTTCGCGCTGAAAGCATGGAGCGCTGGGCGCTCATTGACGAAGAAGGCGTCATTCTCGATCCGCCCCTCAAAGCGGGGTTCCATTTGCCCATGCTGGCGGGCGTCAATCCGGATGAAAGCGCGGCCCAGCGCGGCATGCGTGTGCGCCGTGCCGAACGCCTGCTGCAAGAGCTAGGCAGTCTGGCCGACAAGATCTCCGAAGCCGACGTGAGCGATCTGGACGATTTGAAAGTCACTCAAAAGCTGGACGGAAGAGCCGTAACACTGATGCTGGGCGAACACAACTTCACTTCCCGGCTACAGAACTTTCTAGAACACTACCCGGATATTCACCGCAGAATTCCGCAAGTGACAACTTTTGACTTGCGGCTGGACGACCGAATCACGGGAGTGGCGGCGGCCAACTGATGCAAGAGAAACCTCAACTCGCCGTGGGATTGGATGCAGGCAGCGCCTTCACGCGTTGCGTCATCCTGGCGATGGAAGAGGGGCGGCTCCGCTATCTCGGCCACGGTGAAGTGCCCTCCAGCGGCTGGCACAAAAGCCGGCTTACGGATCAGCAAGCCCTCACGCGGGCCGTTCAGGATGCGGTGCGCCAGGCCGAAGCCGAAGCCCGTTCCGTGGTGGATGCCATGGTAGTTGGGATCGGCGGCGTCACCATCGATGGCCACAACAGCCGAGGCATTTATGAATTTGGACGCCCTCGCCCCATCTCTCTGGAAGACATGGCGTACGCGGTGGAGCGCAGCGAACAAGTGCGCCTGGAAGACGATCGCGCCATTCTGCATCTGTTCCCGCAGGATTTCACCCTCGACGGCCGTTCCGGAAAACGCTATCCGCGCGGCTCGGTTTGCTCAAGATTAGAAGCCAACGTCCACTTGGTGACGGTATCCGAGCAGGAGCATGATTCCGTTTGCGCCGCCGTGCATCAAGCGTCCTACGCCGTGGAAGAGACCGTGTTTGAGCCGGTGGCCGCGGCCTATTCCGCCATTTCAAAAGACGATCGCGTCCGCGGAGTCGCCGTGGTGGATATCGGAATGCACTCCACTGGCTTGGCAGTTTACGACGGCGAAGCTGTGCTGCTCGCGCGGAGCCTTCCCATCTCGGCTGATCATTTAACGCGTGATGTCGCGGTAGGGCTCACCGTGCAGTACGCCGACGCTGAACGCCTCAAGATCGAATACGGATGCGCCATGTTGGGCCTCACTTCCGACCACAGTTTCATTGAAGTGCCATCGCTCGAAGGCCGTGCGGCCCGCGAGGCGCCGCGCAAACAGTTGAACGAGATTCTCGAAGCCCGCGCCGAAGAGCTCTTCATCCATGTGGGCTCCGAACTGGTGACCATTGGTATGGAGCAGAAGCTGCTCGAAGGAATCATTTTATCCGGCGGCGGCGCATTGCTCAACGGCATGTGCGACATGGCCGAGCGAGTTTTGAATTGTCCGGCGCGCATCGCGCTGCCGGGCGGTATGGAGAATTTTCCGGAAGAACTCTGCACTCCGGCCTGGGCAGCCGCGGCCGGCTTGGCCCGATACTCCGCGCGCTGGAAGATGAAGCGCGAGGGCAAGCGCAGAGCTCCCGGCTTAGTGGGGTTGTTATTCCGATGAGTCAGGTGGGGCAGGTGCTTTCGCCTGCCAACAACGACAGGAGGGTTTAAAAATGGACGCGACAAAGTTTATCATCCAGGAAGAAGAAGCTCTGCACGGCACCAAGATCAAGGTGGTCGGGGTCGGCGGCGGAGGCTCGAACGCGGTGGCTCGCATGATGAACGAAGGGCTCACCGGTGTCGAATTTCACATTCTCAATACCGACGTGCAAGCCCTCAAAGCATCGCCGGTTCCTAACAAGCTGGCCATCGGCGCGAAAGTAACCAGCGGCTTGGGCGCCGGTTCCGATCCAGGCCTTGGACGGCAAGCCGCGCTGGAGGATACCGAGCGCATCATCGAAATCCTGGAAGGCGCCGACATGGTATTCGTAACAGCCGGACTCGGAGGTGGCACCGGAACTGGAGCTGCGCCCGTGGTCGCCGCGCTAGCCAAGGAACTGAACGCTCTCACCGTCGCCGTTGTGACCAAGCCCTTCGGCTTTGAAGGACCGCGCCGCATGAAACAAGCCGATCGCGGCCTCTCCGAAATCGGGGGCACTGTCGATACCGTCATCACTGTTCCTAACGACCGCTTGCTTGAGCTGGTCCCGCGCGGCACCAGTTTCTTTGAAGCCTTCCGCACCGCCGACGATATTCTGCGGCAAGCCGTGCAGGGAATTAGCGATATCATCACCACCCCTGGTCTGATCAATCGCGACTTCTCCGATATTCGCTCCATCATGCTCGGGATGGGCTACGCGATGATGGGCACTGCGTCCGCGTCCGGCGAGAATGCCTCCATCGAAGCCGCGCGCCAGGCCATCAGTTCTCCGCTCATGGAAGAGGGCGGGGTAAAAGGCGCCCGCGGAGTCCTGATCAACATCACCGGATCCAGCCGCCTGAGCCTGCACGATGTGAACGAAGCCTGCTCCCTGATTCGCGCCGCCACCGCCAACGAAGACGCGCAGATCAATTTCGGCGTGGTTCTGAACGAATCCATGAAGGACGAAGTGAAGATCACTGTGATCGCTACCGGATTCCAGCGCGACAACCTTCCGCAATTGGCCCGCCGTGTTGCCGTCGGAGCGGAATCCATAATGCCGGAGCCGGCCTTCCCGCCACCCGCCCCGATCATGGAACCGGTCATGAGCAGCGGCTCGCTCTTCCGCGACATGAGCCCACCGCCTCCGCCCGCTCCGGTGATGGAGGAACAGCCGCCCGTCCCGGTGGACGATCTCGAAGTCCCAGCCTTCCTGCGCCGCGAACGCCGCCTATACCAATAGCCCCGTGGGACAGGTTGCCGACATATGTTGCCAACCTGCGGCGGGTTGTTAAGCCGCCTTTCTTGCGCGGTTCTTAAAAATCCATTGCCAGCCGCACCGCCCCACTACGCGGCGCAGCCAGGGCGGTGCCCGAAAATACTCCAGCAAAATCAATCACGTTCAGCCGATTCGTGAGATTCTGAACGTCTCCTTGCAGCCGCAAGCTCTGTTTTTCCTTCTTCCATATCACGAATCCAGCAGAGGCACTAAGGGCAAACGACGGCCTCACGCGGCCACGTTCGAAATTCACGTGCGAAACAATACTCGGCCCGTATTGCGCCAGCGCATCCTGATAGGTTCCATCGAATTCCACCGGCAGGCCGCTTCCATACGAGCCGCCCATGGCCAACCAAAATCTCGGCGTAACGTGATAGCGGAATCGGCTCTGCACCGTGTTGCGCTGATCTTGCGAGATTGGAAAACTGCTGGTGTTGTTAAGCACGCCAACTGCATCGCTTCCCAAAAACAACCCGCCCGTGACCGGAAAGTATCCGATGCCTAGCATGTTGGAATAGCTTACGAACCCCGTGACCGGGCCCCAGCGCGGAATCTCCAGCTTCACTTCCAGGCCGTGGATCTCGGCGCTTCGAAAAGCGATTGGAAAGCTTACGCCGGTGTTGAGCAACAGATCGTCGTCGGCGAAATTGTTCACAGCGCGCCTGTAATAATTCGCGTCCAGACGGACTTTCCCAAACAAGCCCTTGGCGAAGCCTGCCTCATAAAAGTTTCCCCGGGATGGTTGCACGGGCAGTCGTAGCAAATTGCCGCTGAGCGACGCCACGGCCGGAGAACTGGACAACAACAGGTTTTCGAAAGCCGGCGTTTGGAAAATTCTGTCGAACGACGCTCGGAATACAATATCGGCGGCCTTCCAAAACCAAGCCGCGCCCAATCTGGGACTCACGGCGCTCTGGTCCACCAGTAGCTTGTAATGATCCCATCGCACACCCGCGTTGAATGTCCAACTCCCCAGTCGAATCAGGTCCTGAACAAACAGCGCTTGCTCGCGATCCTGCGCGCGATTGGCAAATTGGAACAGCGGCGGCGTTCCGGGATCGAACTGTGACGGGTCGGTGATGCGATAGTTGAATGCCTCACGGATCGAACCGAAGTCCGCTTCGACGCCCGCTTTAATTTCGTTTCTCGCAACGTGCGCCGAGACACTAGCTTTGAGATACGTCTCGCGCAGGCCGCGCGCTTGCGCCGCGATGATGGGTGTGGCGAGCGGGTTAGACCACAAATCGGTCGAGATGTCCCGCACCATGCCGCGCAAATCGCCAATCACGTTCGCCGAGAAAATGTGCTGATACGAAAATTGTCCGGTGGTTTCCTGAGTACCCCGATCTTGCCTCTGCCCGGCTGCTTCCTGCACTTGCTCATTCGGTACATCGAATCTGGATTGGCCGCGGCGCACAATCAATCCCACGCGGTCGCTATCTGTCAAATCCCTTTCATAGTGCGCTTCAAAATCCGTATTCGTCCCTGAATTGGTAAAGTTTTGTTCCACCGGCGGATCCAGGTAATGATCCGTCCGGTCGGCATCGGCGCCCAGCGTCAGCGTATTCTTTCCCCATCCGTATTCGCCCAGCAGATCTCCGCCCGCGGTGTCAAAGCTCCCGCCATTGATCACTGCCTTGCCATGCAAGCCCGGAGTCAAATCTCTGGTGGACGTAACCTCGATCACGCCGCCCAGCTTTCGCCCATACTCGGCTGGGTATCCACCGGTGAGAATCGTCACGGATTGCACGTCTTCCGCTTCGAGTTCCGGCGAGAAACCTGGAGAACGGTTTTCCATGAGCGGCATGCCGTCCACCACATATTGAACCTGATACTCTGAGCCGCGCGGGTGCAGCACGCCGTTCGCTTCCAGCAACCAGCCCGGCTGCGCGTCAACCAAATCGATCAATGATCTCCCGGGCAGAGACATGGGATGATCCTGCAGAGTCTCCGGGCCAATGTGGTCGGCAGTGGAACTTCGGTGAGGATCTAACAGAGTCTCGCCATCGTTCACCACTACTACGGTCTCGAGCGGAGCCAGGCCCAAGGTGACGCGGTACTCCTTCGGGAGCGCGGAGCGGATCTCGATGAGGCTCGAAAGCGTGCTGAAACCTTCGTGCGTCACCCGGACCCGATACACTCCGAACGCCAGCCGCTTCACCGCCAGCACACCATCGGAATCCGTCTGTAATTGCTGACGAACCTGATTACTCTGACTGACTAGTTCCACCGAGCTTGGAATGGCAAGTCCGGCTGGATCGGTGACTTTCAACCGCAGCTCACCCAAATCGCTTTGAGCAAAGAGCGCGGCACCACACAGAAGGATGAAGACTGCTCGGAGCATTGCGCGGCTTGCTTTTATTCTTTCATAAAGGCACCGGCTCCCTTACGGCCGCGGATTGGATAGAGCGCCCTACCGAACCGCGACCGTAAGGGAGCCGGTGCCGTTTTCATCCGCTATCGCACCGCCACCAACTCCGCAACTGCCTCTTCGCGATAGTGCAGGATTTTCCAGTCCTCGAAATAACCGCGCAATTCTCCCGGACAAACCCGCGTCGGCGTCTCAGCACCGGCCAGAAGAACCGTCACAATCGCCATCCCTCCGGCACGTATTCCCGCTTTCATCCGCGGAAAAAGATCGCGCTGCAGGTAAAGGCAGTCACAGATCAAATCGTAAGAGTCCGGCTGGATCTTAAATTCACCGCGTTCGAGATCCACGACCCGAGCATCAATACGGAAGTGCCTCCGCAATTTTGCGATCGCGATGGGCGATCCATCCACCGCCGTCACGCGCCAACCGCGTTCCGCCAGGTACAGAGTATTGCGTCCCGGCCCGCAAGCCAGATCCAATGCCGCTCCCGGAGCCAGATCGGCTACAAAACGCTCCACCAACGGCTCGGGCGTGTCGGATAGGTGCTTACAGGCGCGGTAGCGCTCGTTCCATTTCTGGATGCTCAACTCGTGCTGCTCTGCTTGGCGGCCTTCTTGAAGACTTTGTTCAGGATTCGAATACCGCGATCGATTTCCTTTTCAGTAATGATGTAGGGCGGCAGCATGCGCAGCACTGTGTCGTGCGTGCAGTTGAGTAGCAGCCCCTCTTCGATCGCATCCAGCACGATTTGTCTTCCAGGAATACTCAGTTCCACGCCGATCATCAGACCACGGATGCGAATATCCTGAATGACCTTGTAGCGCTTTCGCAGCTCCTCCAGCTTCATGTTGAAATATCCGCCCATCTGTTGGATGTGCGGCAGCAAGCCTTCCAGAATATCCATGAACTCGATGGCCACGCGGCACGCCAACGGGCCGCCGCCAAAAGTGGACCCATGCATACCCGTGCCGATGGATTGGGCCGCCCTCTCATTTACCACAATCACGCCGAGGGGGATGCCGCAGGCCAGCGGTTTCGCCGTCACCATGATGTCCGGCAGCACCTGCGGATCCGCCAGTTGATATGCGAAGTGTTTGCCTGTTCGGCCCACGCCGCACTGAATCTCATCGAACACAAGTAGCGCGTCGTATCGATCCGCCAGCTCGCGCGCCTTGCGGCCGAATTCGGTCGAAATCGGATTTATGCCGCCCTCGCCCTGAATCCACTCCATGACAATGCCGGCGGTCCGGTCGCTCACCGCTTGTTCCAGGGCCACAATGTCGTTGTGCGGGACAAACCGCGCGCCCGCCAGCAGCGGCTCGAAATCCTTGCGATATTTTTCCTGCCCGGTGATGGAGAGCGCCCCCAGCGTCCGCCCATGGAAAGAATTGTGCAGGGCGATGATCTCAAATTTATCGGGATGAATCTTGCGCCCGTGCGAGCGGATCATCTTCAGCGCGCCTTCCATGGATTCAGCGCCCGAATTGCAAAAGAATGTGCGCTGCAATCCGCTGGCCTTCGCCAGACGTTCCGCCAGTGGCCCTTGATACTGGTGGTAATAAAGATTGGATGTGTGCAACAGCAGGCCGGCTTGTTCGCGAATGACTTTCGTTAAGCGCGGGTGCGCGTGCCCCAAGGCGTTAACGCCGATGCCGGTGAGCAAATCCAGATAACGCTTGCCGGACCCGTCGAAGACATAGCAACCCCGGCCGCGCTCGAGCAGCAGCGGATAGCGCGCGTAGTTCTGCAGCAGATATTGGCTCTCCAGCGAGCGAATTTGATCGAACGTGCCGGGTTGTTCCGGGACCGTTGAAACAGTGGACATAGCACTATGATAACCTCCAGGATTCGATATCCTGAAGGTAATGTTTTCGGGCGCCGCTCCCATCGCGACTTCGAAGGCTGAGCTCTATCAGGAGTTGCGGTCGCAAATGACCAGCCTTCTCGAAGGCGAGCCGGACGCAATCGCCGACGCTGCCAACACTGCCGCGCTGCTCTACCACTCCATGCCGGACGTGAATTGGGTTGGTTTTTACTTTCTCAAAAGTAACGAACTGGTGCTGGGGCCTTTCCAGGGCAAGCCGGCCTGCGTGCGGATTCCGCTCGGAAAAGGAGTGTGCGGCACTGCTGCCGGGCGGCGCCAATCGATTATGGTTCCGGATGTCAACGCGTTTCCGGGTCACATCGCGTGCGATTCGGCTTCGCGGTCCGAACTCGTGGTCCCCCTGGTGAAGCACGGCGCGCTCTTAGGCGTTCTCGATTTGGATAGCCCGATGCTCGGACGCTTCGATGAAACGGACCGCACCGGGTGCGAGAGCTTGGTTCGAATTTATATGGAATCTTTCAAGGAGTGAACAATGTCCATCTCCAAGTTTCTGTGGCTCGGAATTCTTCCGGCCGTTTTAATTGTCAACGCGGCCGAGTTCCCTGCGCCTGTTGTGGATACTCCCGCGGCAGCGCATAAGAAAAAAGAAACGGCGGTTCTGGCCGGCGGCTGTTACTGGGGCGTGGAGGCCATATTCGACAGGGTGAAGGGCATCTCGGGAGTGGAATCCGGTTTCGCCAAAGGTGACAATTCCGGCGATGCCGGGCATGCGGAATCGGTGAAGATCACTTTCGATCCATCTAAGATCTCGTACGGCCAACTGCTTGAGGTATTTTTCGCCGTGGCGCATGATCCTACCGAGCTCAACCGCCAGGGCCCCGACGTAGGCGCCGAGTACCGGTCCGTCATCTTCTATTCGAACGACGAACAGAAGCATGTCGCCGAAGCGTACATCGAACAGCTCAACAAGGCCGGCGTGTACCCGCGGCCCATTGTGACTGCCGTCGCGCCACTTGCGAAATTTCAGGCTGTCGATGAGTCCCAGCAGCATTTCGTGGATCGCAATCCGAACAGCCCCTACGTGGTCGCGAACGACTTGCCGAAGCTGGAGCACTTGAAGCAGCAGTTCCCGGATCTATTGAAGCATCACTAACGCGCTGTCAGCTACACGGTTCACTGTCGTGCGAGAATGACAGTGACGCATGACACGATTCGCTCTATTACTCGCCTTAGCGAGTTTCTCCGGATGCCGCCCGGAACAGCCAAAGGCGAAGCCTGAGCTCACCATCGCTGCCGCGGCCAATCTCACTGACGTATTCAATCAGCTCGGCCCACGCTTTGAAACCGAGACCGGCATTCATCCCATATTCAGCTTCGCGTCCACGGCCCAACTGACCCGGCAGATCGAAAACGCAGCGCCCTTCGATGTGTTCGCCGCCGCCGATTCCCAGCACCTTGCCGAGCTGGAACAAAAAGGGATGCTAGTGGCCGGGAGCCGCGCCATCTATGCACGCGGCGTGCTGGCATTGTGGATTCCCGAGAGCAGCAAAGCAGTAATCGAACGCGTCCAGGATCTGGCGCGTCTGGATGTTCACATCATCGCCGTCGCGAAACCAGATTTGGCGCCGTATGGCCAGGCCGCGGTAGATTCGCTCCAGAAGTTAGGAATTTGGGAGCAAGTGAAACCCAAAGTGGTGTACGCCGAAAACATCGGCATGGCCAAGCAGTACGGCAAGTCGAAGAACGCCGACGCCGTCTTCACCGCCTATTCGCTGGTGCTGCACGAGGGTGGGAAGATCATCCAGGTAGACGAAGCCCTCCACAAACCGATCGACCAGGAACTGGGTATCGTTGGAAAATCGAATCGTCAGGATGTGGCGAGAAAGTTCGTGGCGTTCCTCTTGACCGGGACCGGCAAGTCGATTCTGGCCAGCTACGGATACCACTCGCCAGACGCGCGCCCCTAGCGCTTCTGGAACCGAATTTCGAACCCCAGCGGGTCCTCTCGAATCTCAGCCGTATGGAAGCCCGTGCGAGCGAAGAACTCCCGGAACTGGTTCCCGGTGTAAGCGCGGTTGCGCAGGGACTTGAGGGCAAGTTTCGTAAAAATAGCGTTTATCGTATTCAGACCCATTTGGTCCACAGCCTGGGCGATCCCACTGGCGGGGGCGTCTTTGCGCAGATCGATAATCAGGCCCTGGCCGCCGGGCGTGAGGACGCGATACATCTCTTGCAATGCGCCCACCGGATCGGAGAAGTTCTTGAACGCAGCCCGGCAGA
Source organism: Bryobacteraceae bacterium (assembly GCA_036008345.1). Classification (GTDB taxonomy): domain Bacteria; phylum Acidobacteriota; class Terriglobia; order Bryobacterales; family Bryobacteraceae; genus Palsa-89. Next base: position 5,105 of record DASYNU010000216.1, on the reverse strand, counting down.
GGATGAATTGGAAACTGTCATTCTCGAGTGGCATATCGGAAGCGTTGCCTTGCCGGAAGTCCACGCCCACCTGAGCTTCCTTCGCGTTCCGGCTCGCGATCTCCACAAACGTCTTGCTGATGTCGAGACCAGTGACGCGATAGCTACCGAGTTTGGCGAGTTCAATCGCGAAATAACCGGGTCCAGGCGCCACTTCGAGAACGCTGCTGCCGGCGGGAAGCTCAGACGATACACGCTGGGCCAACACTTTGAATTCGTCCAGCGATTTGCGAGTGTTGGTGGCGTACCATTTCGCGACCATCCCCTCCATACCCATGCCTTTGTAAGCTTTAGCGGATGCAGTAGCCATTGGCGTGTACCTTAGTTAGTAAGATACTTACAATATATGCTACACTGACGGCGATGTCAACACGAAAACGTTCGGAGCTGGTCCAAGCAATGGTGCAGGAAGTACGCCGATTCCTGGCGTCGGGCATACTGTTCAACGAGAAAGTGGCCGCTGAGCTGGGTTTGAACGGAACAGATTTGCAGTTATTGAACCTGCTGGAGCTGCAGGGTTCAGCCACCCCAGGCGATCTGGCGCGTTGGTCCAGCCTGACCACCGGCGGAGTAACGGTGGCCGTGGACCGCTTGGAAAAGGCGGGCTTCGTGAAACGTGAGCCGAACCCCAAAGACCGGCGCAGTAATATCATCCGGCCGGTGCCCAAACGGCTGCTGGACCTCTATTTGATCTACAAATCGAAGGGCGAGCTCGTTGTGAACGCGCTTTCGGGGTTCAACGACCGCGAATTGCAAACAATCATGAACTTCCTGAAGAGGGCCAATGGAGGTTCAGATTAGCCGGCCTCAGAATCCGATCTCGTTCAATACGCGGCCGGCGTGGTATACCTTCCGCAGTGCCTCAATGATCGCGTTGCTCGCCACATGTACCGACCTGGCCTGCTCCTCCGTATATAGGTAGCGATTCTGTAAGCCCTCAATGTTTCCGTCGAAGAGGATTCCGATCAGTTCGCCCTTGGTGTTGACCGTGGGGCTACCGGAATTTCCGCCATGCGTGTCAGCAGTGGTCACGAAATCGAAAGGCGTATTCAGATCGAGCGAGGATTTGGCTGTGATCCACGTAGGCGGAAGTTTGAAAGGCTCCTGGCCGGTGGCATGCTTGTAGAGCCCGGCGAAATTGGTGCAATAAGGCACGGCGTTTCCCGCTTCATCCATGTAGCCTTTCACCGGGCCGTAGGTTAACCGCATGGTGAATGTAGCGTCTGGATATTCGTTCGAGCCATACGCCGCGAATCGGGCCTGCGCGATCTTAGACGCGCTGGAGTTGATGACCGATTCCACCTTGTCTTCATATTCCTTGCGATACTTTCGCGCCGGCGCATCCAGGATCAGGGCCAGTTGAATCATTCCATCTTTGGAATTCCTGACTGCATCCATGTCATGCGCCAGCCGTTTGCGTTCGGCCACGTCCTGAATCTTGCTGTTGGAAACATAATGCTGAGCCGCCTCTTCCGGAGTACGGCCCGCCAGCACGGCCTTCACGGTTGGATCGCCGGCGCCAAGTTCCTGCTGCAAAAATCGGAAATACATAGCCAGTACCAACTCCTCAAGCACCGGGTGAAGCGGGGCAGGGGAATACATCTGCTGTTCAAGCGACGGCAACCCGGCGTCCTGATACTCGCGCAAACGCTGATCGTTTGGTTTGTGCGTTTCTTCCGCGTAGCGCACCACGCTGCGGGCTGTCGCGAGAATCTCGATGTTGTTTGGCGCACCCTCCAGCAAATAATTCGGCTTGAAGAATGTGGCGTATTCCTGGTACGCGGCCGCGATTTCATCCCACAGTTTGCCGTACTTCTTTTTCTTAGCCGGATCATCGTCAATGGCCGCCCGCAACTTTCGTTCTTCCCGCTCTTTGCGAGCCATAAGTTTCGGATCTTTCAAACCTTGCTCAAAGCCGGTAAGTGCCTTGAGGGAGTTCTGGTACGATTCCAGATAATCCTGCGCCACACGTTTGTTCTCGGCGCTCTGCGCGGCGAAAGCCAGTAATTTATCGATGTTCTCTTTCAGCATGCGCAGCACTAAAGGATAGGACACATCGCGGCTAAACTCCATTTGTGAGTCAGTTTGCAGCCGGCCGGTGGATCCAGGATTTCCGGACACAAACGTCAGCTCGCCATCTTTCACGCCCTCGTGGCTCCAGCGAAGATAATCGGGCGGCGACACGGGTTGGCCGTTCTCATACGCGCGGAACAAGGAAAAATCCAGGCAGTAGCGCGGGTACATAAAATTGTCCGGATCGCCTCCGAACTGCGCGATGCTGTACTCGGGAGCGAACACCAGACGCACGTCCGTGTACTTCTTGTATTGATAGAGGCTGTATTGGCCGCCGGAATAAAGCGTAACCACATCGCAGCGGTCGCCGGTGGATGAGGTGCACTCCTTTTCGATTTTCGCGATCGATGCTTTGCGCATGCGGTTCGCTTCTGAGCTGGATGCGTCCGCGCCAATTCCTTCGTTGACTTTCGCCGTGACATCGCTGGTAGAAAGCAGCGCGTCCACTTCGAGATCGGGACAGGCCTTCTCGCCCGCATCGGTCGCAGCCGAAAATCCATTGGCCATGTAATCGTGCTCGGCTGTACTCAGCTTCTGGATACAATCCTCGCCGACATGGTGATTGGTGAAGAGCAAACCGTGTGCCGACACGAACGAACCGGACCCGCCATTGTTGAATCGCACGGAGGAGCGCTCCAGGTGGCGCAGAAAATCGTCAGTGACGGTGAAGCCATAAGTCTTCAGAACTTGCTCCCTTGGGAAGTGGTCAAAAAGCCACATTCCCTCGTCACCCCAGGCAAGAATCGCAAAAACGAACCCAAAAAGCAGTACTCTACTCGACATTAATAATTCTCCGTAACGTCAACATAATACAAGGTTAAATTACTAAGTAAGGGATTGCCTTGCTTCACTTTTCAAGGCGGCCCGTGCAATACTGAAGTCAGAAGGCTTCGGACGAAAAAATGACGCAGTTGAGCGAGGCAATAGCCCGCTACCACAAAATACTGGAAAGCGACCACTATAAGGATCTTTCCTGGGCACACGACCTCCAGGAACGCATGAAGGCGCGCAATCTGGCCGTCAGTGGGAGACCTGTCTCTCCAGTTCTTCGTCCGCATTTTATCACGCGCAGGCAGTACACCGGGTTGGTGAAGGCGGTGGAGTCGTTCTCGAGCGCCATCGAACGGATCGAGAATATGGCCATCGGGAATCCCACTCTGCTTTCGCGCATGGAATTGCTGCCGGCTGAAAAGATGCTGGCCGCGGTGGATCCCGGATATGCGTCTCTGACGGTGACGTCTTTAATTGACACGCATCTGAACAACGGCACGATGCGTTTCGCGCGTTACATTCCCGATACTCCCACTGGAGTGGCTTATGGCGAGGCATTATCCGACCTGTTCTACGATTCAGCGCCGATGAAGCAGATCCGCAAGCGCTATCACGTGGAGAAACTGCCGGGCACAAAATACCTGCTGCAAGCGATTCTCAAAGCCTACAAGGAATGGGGCGGCAAGAGCAAAAAACCGAACGTCGCGATTCTGGAATTCCGGCAACCATTTCAGACTACTGAATCGGGCGAGAACGCGCTGATCGCCGATCTTTTCCGCAAGGAAGGCTTGCAAGTGGAGGTGGTTTCTCCCGATCAGCTTGAATACCGGAACGATGTGCTGCGGCGCGGCGATTTTGCAATCGATCTCGTGTTCCGCCGCATCAAGGTGCAGGAATTTCTGATTCGCTTCGATTTGACGCATCCCCTGCTGCGCGCGTATCGCGACCGCGCGGTGTGCGTGGTCAACAATTTCCGGTCGGAGCTGGCTCAGAAAAAAGCCATCTTTGATTTGCTGACCGATGAATCCATCACGGCCGGTTTCCCGGCTGCGGAAAAGCACGCCATCCGCGAGTTTGTTCCATGGACTCGCGTGGTACACGAAACCAAGACCAAGTATCACAACCGGACCATCGATCTGCCGGACTTCATTCTGCATAATCGCAACAAGCTGGTGTTGCGTCCCAATGACGATGGCGTGGATCAGCACTCGTTTCGAGGTTCAGAGACCGACGAGGCGGGTTGGGAGAAAGCGCTGAAGACCGCGCTGCGCAATCCCTATGTGGTGCAGGAAGCCATGGAACCGGTGGTGGATACCTTCCCGCTGCTGCAATACGGTCACCTGGAGATGCAGAAGATGCGGGTGGATGTGCACCCACATTCGTATCTCGGCAAAGTGCAAGGCTGCTCGAGCTGGCTGACGGCGGTGGGCCCGTCGGGATTCTCGACGGTGTCGGGAGTTGCGCCGACGTTTATTCTAGAAGGGAAGTAGCGCAAGTGCGCCCGTGCGGTTATTCGGTTGTTCAGTTATTCAGTTCTTCGGTTCAAGGTTGCTGAGTTCTGAATAATTTAATCTACTTGTCGCGCGTCAGCTTGAGCTTCGCGGCTACTTTGTTGCCTTCTACTTCGAACTGGAGTTCGCCCTCCAGGCGGCCTTCACTGACTACTGCTAACTTTACCCGGTGAATGAACGCTGAGTCCTCGTCGCCTTCTGGAGCCGTGAACTCGAAGGTGATCTGATCGTCTGCGATCTTTCCTTTGTTGATGGCATACTCGTGTGCGGAATCTTTCCCTACTGAGCCCGTGATGGCCTCACCCGTTTGTTTGAATTCCATGCGGGCTGGAACCGAAATGGCCGAGCCGTCTTCGCCTTTGCCTTCCAGCGATCCGCTCCATTTGCCGGACACATCCGCTGCGTTCAGAAATTGGGCTAGAAAAAGAACTGCTACTGCATAGCTGGTGAGTTTTCGCATTTTATTCATACCTCAGTACACGCATTGGATCAATCCTCGATGCGCGCCAGGCAGGAATGTACGCTGCCAGAGCCGTGATTCCGAGCAGGGCGGGCGCCACCAGCAAATAGGTGACGAAATCCGTTCCATTGCTTTCTAACATCGCGTTCAACAATCGTTCCACGCCGACGCTGGCCGCCAATCCAGCGCCGATCCCACTCAGTGCCAGGACCAGACCTTGCCCCAGCACCATTCGCAACACCGTGCCGCGG
>DASYNU010000215.1:0-19028 GCA_036008345.1 Bryobacteraceae bacterium | reverse complement strand
GCTTCCACGTTGGCGTCCAACTATAGCCAAGAGGCGATCGATGTCTTTTTCGACGCGACGTCCAAGCTCACGCTGCGTGGGGGCTACCGTTATGTGTGGGGCGATGCGAACTATGCGTTTCTGCCGCCGCAAGGTCTAGCGAGTTCGGATCGGGAGAATCTCCGGCAGAATATAGGGCTGGGCTCGGCAACCTTTCGGCCCAGCCAGAAAATCTCGGTGACAGGCGAGATTGAGGGTGCATCCAGCAGCGGTGTTTACTTCCGCACCAGCCTTTACAACTATCAGAAGGTACGGGCGCAAGCGCGCTACCAGCCTCTGCAATCGCTGAGCATTTCAGCCGATTTCATGCTGCTCAATAATCAGAATCCACTGGCTGGAACCAATTACGATTACTCATCGCATCAGGAGTCTCTGTCCTTCTACTGGTCGCCTCGCGGCGGCAAATGGTGGGACATCCAGGGTTCCTACTCGCGGTCCGATCTGCGGTCCAACATCAGCTTTCTTGAGCCGGAGGATTTATCCCCGCAAGTGTCGCGCTATCGCGACAATGCCCATACGGCCACGGCCCTTTTTGATCTTACTTGGCCGGGGGCAAAGCGTTTTGCTCCCAAGTTGACAGCCGGCGGTTCGTTCTTCGTCTCCTCCGGCAGCCAGCCGACAAGTTACTATCAGCCCGTGGCCAAGCTATGGCTGCCTCTTGGCAAGCACGCCAGCTGGTTCACCGAATGGCAATATTATGGCTACGGCGAAGTGTTCAATCTTTATGAAGGATTCCGAACGCACCTGGTGACTACGGGGTTGAGGCTAAGCCGATGAACCGCAGATTGCTTTTGTTACTGGTTTCGACACTCGCGGCGCGGGCCGGCGGCTTCACGGCCGATTCGGCACGGGGCCAGCATCTGTTCGAAACACTTTCTTGCGTCCAATGTCACAGCGTCAATGGAAATGGCGGCAAAGCGGCGCCAGATTTGGGACGAGTGCTGGACCGTGGCTTCACCCCCGCCACCCTCGCCGCTACCATGTGGAATCACGCGCCGGGAATGTGGGCCTCCATGCGGGAGCGGCGGATCACGGCCGGTGAACTGGATCAACAAGGCGCTCTGGATTTGATGGCATTCTTCTATGCGGCGCGTTTCTTTGAAAAACCAGGTGACGCCGGACGCGGCAAGCGGGCATTCGAAAGCCACGGTTGCCAGGGGTGCCATGGCCTGACCTCCGCCGCTAATCCGGCGGCCAAACCTGTAAGCCAATGGCAGGCTTTGGCGGACCCGATTGCGCTGGTCGAAGCCATGTGGAATCACCGATCCCAGATGCTGTCCGAGACCGCATCGAAGGGCGTTGCGTTTCCGCAAGTCAGCGCGCAAGATCTCACCGACATGTTGGTGTATCTTCGCAATCAACCGGGCACGCGCGAACAAAAGGGCGTGTTTCGCATCGAAGCGGCCGATGCAGGCCAGGCCGTGTTTCAATCGGCCGGTTGCGCCAAGTGCCACCAAACGGCAGAAAAACTGGCTGCTCGGGTCCAGGGAAAGACGCTCACCGAAATCGCGGCCGAGATGTGGAACCACGCGCCTCGGATGGCAGCGGCGGGCGCGCCCATGGTGCCGCTGGCTTCCGGACAGATGCGCGACCTGGTCAGTTCCTTCTGGGCGGCGAAGTTCTTCGAGGATGCGGGCCATCCAGCCTCTGGGAGCCGGGTCTTTGCCACCAAGCACTGCGGCACCTGCCACAATGACGCTTCCAGCGGTGCGCCCCGGCTGCCCAGCCAGGGGCAGGATTTTGACGGCGCCACGATGGTTTCGGTGCTATGGCGCCACGGACCACGCATGCTGGATCAAATGAAAACCAAAGGGATAGAGTGGCCGCGCTTCGACGGCACCCAGATGGCCGATCTGATCGCCTACTTGAACAACAAGCCAGGACATCCATGAATGAGCGTCCTGTACTCGTCTTACCCGCGAGCCACTCGTATAAGGATGATGTAGCGGTGGCGATGGACGAAACTTTGCCTAATATTCTGAAGAGCCTTGAATTAATATCGACACAAAACCACTAGGAGATTCATAATGCGAACCATAATAATCACACTCGGCCTCGCCGCCGCTGCGGCGACCGCCATTCAGGCTGCCGACGCAGCAGCCGGGAAGTCCGTTTACGACAAATCCTGCAAATCCTGCCATGGGGCGGACGGCGCACCGAATGCCGCAATAGCCAAGATGATGAAGGTGGAGATGCGGGACCTAAAATCTCCTGAAGTACAGGCGACAAGCGACGGCGACTTGAAGAAAGTGATCACCGAGGGCAAAGGAAAAATGAAGCCAGCGGCCGGCGTCTCAGGGGCTGCCGCCGATAACGTGATTGCTTACATGCGAACTTGGAAAAAGTAGCTGGCTACTATTACTGAGCTGACCGCTGGAGCTTGACCGAAGAAAGACATCATCCGTCCCGGTGTCGACGTTTTTTTCAACCCACGTAGGACGTTCGGTACTGTGGAACTTCATCAGCAGCCGTTCGGTGGAGCAGTCTATGCCGTCAATGAGGACTGCGTGACATCACCCAAGAAGTGCATGATTTGACCCACGTTGTATCTTGATCCATCTAGTCCAGATTGCAGCGTCTCGGCATTGGAACGAGTGCCGCGAGGTAGTTGACGTGCACTTGCAACAACCAGGAAACGGTATGCGAGTTCAATGGACGAGGATCTCCGTTCTGGCTCCAGCCATTCTGCTGATGGCCGATACGGCTTGCATAAAAAGAGTAGCTATGGAAGCGCCCATAGATGGAATTTGGACGTCTCCCCAAGTCGTGCGTTTTGTTGCCTCGCCTCGCGTCATCGACCGCGGCGAAAAGGCAGTGCTCACGTGGAATGTCCGAAACGTCTCTCAGGTCTTGTTGGAAGAAGCACTGGAACCTGATGGGACCGGCTCCGACCGGTTCCTGCACTCGCTCGGAAACTTCCCGGCCGACGGGACGGTAAGCGTATCGCCAAAAACAAGCGCGACCTATGTCCTGAGTTGCGGCCCGCAGACCGAGTCGGGACTCGGATGCGTATCTGCGTCTGTGAGCGTCATCGTTAGATAAGACTCGGGTGTCGCGCGGTACTTATCCCGGAGCCCCGAGGTCGAAAAAGTTGAGCGCTATTTAAAGTGGGTCTGGGGACGGGTGTACCGAGTGACTGAAGTCACTCCGGGGTGGCGCTAGGCTAATTCCAGGGCCTTCTCCGAACGAAAAAGCCAACTATCGCGTGAAGTCACACCTGCAGGCTTTCAACGGTACAATTAATATCGACGCTAGGACGGGACTCGATGGGGATGGTAGCCACTAAGTAGCTTTGAGTAAGCAGTTTGGGCCCTTAGCTCAGTTGGTTAGAGCAGCGGACTCATAATCCGTTGGTCGTAGGTTCAAGTCCTACAGGGCCCACCAAATTGCTCAAGCGGATATACGTTATCTTGGGTCCAGCGGTTGTCAAAGGTAAGGTACAAAACCGCGGATCATTTGATTCCGAATGCCATGGACAACGATCCGTTGGCCATTGGTTAACATGGTTCGAGGCCCGCTCGCGGAGCCGGGCCTCTTTTCATGCGGATGCTTTCAACGATCCCTGCCGGGGTCTAATCCAGTTGCAGGTATCCCCACGCCGTTTGAATGGCGGCTGGCCCTCCGCATGCGTCGGAATGCGACTCCACCAGTGGATAGGTGGTGGTGTAGTTAGTGCCGTACGACATCAAGGCCACCGATGGGTAGCAACCTTTCGCGTAATTCGTATCCGCGTTGGGCGCCCAGGTAATGCTGGTGGGAGCAGAACCGCCGCCAGTGCCGTAGTACATCTTCCCTATTCTGTACATCAGCGATCCCGTTGTGTTGCCTTCCTGATGTGCCTCAAGCACCACAAAATCACAACCAAAGTTGGCGCTACCTAGACCGCACGATTGCACGGATACCGACGGATTGTATCCGCTGTCGTAATTATTCGTGGCGGTCCAACTGTTGATGGTGTTGGTGCTGGTGTCCGCCGTTCCGATCGAATACAAAAGCTGCCCCCCGGTTCCTTGCGCCGCCAGAACCACGATGCCTTTGGCTATCGAAACCGTGGGTGCGTAGGCTGAGAAACCAACCGTGTGGGCTGGCCCCCAGGCAACACTGACGGACGTTGCACTGTAGGTCAGCGTGCCGACGTGATACCACAACGCGGAGAGACCAACTGCGGCCTGGTGTACTTCCACAACCGTAGTGGTGGTGGAAGTCCCGCCGGTTTGGTCCACCGCGACTGTGGGATTGAAGCCGGTGTCGTAAAACTTCGACACTGCCCAAGTAGTTTCCAAACCAGGACCAACGCCTGTCCGATACCACAGCGATGCCCCGTTATCCTGACCTCCTTGATGAACCTGAATGACGTCCGAAATAAAGTACAGGCCCAGGCACGCTGGGATTTGGCAGGTCACCATAGCGATGGAGGGTTCATGGCCAACCTCGGGGCTCGGTTCGGTGGCACTGGTCACATTGTAAGGACCATCCCAATTAAAAACATTGGGCTCTGTATAGACCATTTGCCCGTCCAAGTACTTGAATTCGGCATCGCCGGTTCCGGTCTGGTAGATCAATACGGACGACCCGTCTTGTCCGCCGGAGGCTGCTGTTTTGGGCAGCCATCCTTTTCCTTGGGGCCACCCGGTCACCCACCAATTGATGGTGAGGTTCTCTGCGCTGGCTGCGCTCGCTAAGAGCAACGCGCTAGCCAGCCCTATCACCACTTGAAGTTTTTTCATAGAATCATCTCCTCCGTCGTTTAATTTCGCGGGCTTCAACTTGAGAAGCCTCAGTCTTGAAGGTGATGGCGGGTGGCGAAATATTCCAACGGGGTACTAATCGCTTCACCGCCACGAGCGTCGCCGTCGGAATCTGCTCGAAATGGTCTCAATCTGCGCGCTTCGCCGCTTGGCTGGAGGCCATGATTGACTAATGAGATTGACTTCACTACCCGCTCTGGCAATCGCCGCCCTCGCATTCGCCGGATGTTTCGGCGCCCGTGGAGCCGCTGATCAAGCGGTCCCGTATCCGGAGGGCTATCGTCACTGGACGTATCTCCACAGCAGTCTGATCGGGCCCAAGCTGCCCGGTTTTTGGAAACAACCCTGCGAGAAGCCCTGCACGGCGGGCATCTTTAACTTCTACGCCAACGAGAAAGCTATGACCGGCCTCCGATCGGGTGAATACGCCGATGGCGCGATCATCGCCGAAGAGCTTCTGGAAATGTTGGGCTCACCGAGCGGCGGCGGGAAGGAAGGCGAGCGCCGGCTGGTGGGCGTCATGGTGAAGGACAGCCAGAGGTATGCATCCACCGGAGGCTGGGGATTTGGAAGTTATGATGGCGACTCGCGAGAGGATAACCTTGACAGCGCGGCCAAGACCGCATGCTTCGCCTGCCATATCCCGCGGAAGGATCACGGCTACGTTTTTGCCGAGTACGAAGAAAGATGATCCGGTCAGCTCTTCGACTTCGAAGGTTTCGGCTTCAGGCTCCCGACATATTGATAGCTCAACGCGAAGTACTTCGCCAGTTCTTTCGTGTTCTTTAGCAGGCTCTCGGGAACCGTTACGTATTCCTTCATCACAGCGCCGTACGCCTCAAACAACGTCGTCTTGTACTTCTTGAGAAATTTCTCTCTTGCATCCGCGGGAAGCCGGAGGGCCAACGAACCAGCCGGATTCAAATACGTAAACATGTGGCCATTCAGCGAAGTGTAAGGATTGGCCGCGCCTTTCCGCTCCACCTTGGGAATGGTGGCCACCAGTTTTTCGTACAGCTCCAATTTGTCCGCGGGAATGTTGTTCTTTTTGGCCGCGCTCATATCACTCGCGACTCACTGGCCAAAATCGAATCCAGCTTGTCGAAAGATTCCGTGGTGCCGTGCGACACCGTTTGAGAAAGGAAATCATCCGGGAATCCTTCCTGCGTCAGAACGATCTTGGTCTTGTCACCTTGTTCAAGGAACTCCAGAACCACCCGCGTCACACCGAAGCCAAGATTCACGTGATACACAATTCTCTCGGGCACCACGATCTCGTCGTACTTGGCCGTAATCGTGAACTCGCCCTTTCCGCCGATCTGCATTTTTTGCGTGAAACCGCCGCCCACGCGAAAATCCATCTGGATTTCGCAGCGCGTTGCTTCTTTGCAGCCGGACCACTGTTGCATCTTCCGCCCTTCCGTCCACCAACTGAAGACCAGCTCTCGCGGAGCATCGAACACGCGGGTAATCTGCAAGGATTTCATGGCTGCTTTTCCTTTTTGAGCAAGTTTTCGAGCGTATCGAAGCTGAACTCCCAGCCCGCCCCGCACTGAGCCATCCATTGCTGGTCATCTTTCAAGCCCTCGGATCGGGCGCGGATCAGATGCTCCCGGCCCTGCCGCCGCCGGTGGATCAGCCGCGCGTGCTCCAGCACCCGCAAATGCCTGGAGATGGCCGGCGGCGAGATCCGGAATGGCTTGGATAGCGCAGTAACCGGGCGTTCGCCGGTGGTGGAAAGATGGAGCAGGATGCCGCGCCGCGTGGGATCGGCCAGGGCCGCGAAGATAGTAGTGATGCGTCTCTGATTGTTAACCAACCTGTTAATTGTAGTGCTGACCCGCGTTTTGAGTCAAGCGCTAAAACAACAGCTTCAATCCGAACTGGACCTGCCTGGATGTGGAAGCCGTGGACGAAATCACACCGGCCGTCGGAGACGGCGTGGTAGAAGCTGAAGAAAACACTACTGGATTCGGCGTCCCGAAGTTAGCGTGATTCAGGATGTTGAAGAACTCCGCGCGGAACTGCAAGTTGAATTTCTCCGACAACCGAGTGTTCTTCAGCGCCGACAAATCCAGCTCCGCCAGACCAGGCCCCGTTAACGTGTCTCGTCCCACGTTCCCGTATGTCCCGGCCGCCGGCACGATAAACGCGTTCGGATTGAAATATTGATTGGGACCTCCCACAATCACCGGTCCCGTAAACAACCCATTCCAGGACGGGCGCACCGGATCGCGGCTGTCGCCGTTGTTCGACGGATTGAATCCCAATTGCGGCGTGAACGGAAAGCCTGACTGCACGGTTCCAATCCCGCTCAGAGTCCAGCCGCGGGTCAGCTTTTCGCGCCAGCCAGTGGCTCCTTTTCCGAACGGAAGCTCGTACGATCCATTGATGGATGCAAGATTCCGCACGTCCGTGGTCGCGCGGCCCCAATCCAGGCGCGTGTCCAATGGAAACATCACGAACCCCGGGGCATTCACACCCACGCTGCTGTTTAACGCCGTTCCATCGTCCAGATTCTTCGAGTACGTGTAAACTCCGCGCAATTGGAATCCGTGGCTGAGGCGCTGATTGAAATCCACTTCCAGACCGTTGTACGAACTAACTCCTTCTGACAACCACGTTGTAGTGTTGGCCAGCTTCGGATTCACGAAGGGCGCGCCCTTCGGATAAAAGACCGTGCCCGAAGGAAGAATTGTCGGAACCGGCTCATTCACATCCGCGGATAGCATCTCGTGGTACCCGTGCGAGCCCACGTATCCAACACCGAGCGAGGTGTTCGAGGCAAGCTGCTGCTCAATCTTGAAGGTGTACGACAAGATGGTTGGCGTGTAGGCATCCGGTTGAACGCCGCTTGGCGAAATCAGCGCGCCCGCAGGCAACCCAGCACCTGGAACAATCCGCAAACCGGTGAGCGAAATGCTCTTCAACGACTGCACTGCATTGAACGGAGCCGTCTGATCCAGCCGATAATCCAGGTTATCCAGCAGCGATCGATAAATCCCGAAACCGGTGCGGATCACCGTTTTCCCTTTACCAAACGGATCCCATGCCAGCGCCACTCTCGGCTCCGGCAAAAACTTCGCGCGATTCACGGTGAACACCGAATTGCCGATCTGCGGCTGGGTTTGAATAATCCCGCCCGCGAATAAATAGTTGGATGCCCGTCCGTGCGCCTCATTCCAGCCATCCGTCGATTCAAAACGGAACCCGACGCGCAGTTCCAGGTTCGGCCGCAGCTTCAAATTGTCTTGCACGAATCCGGCGCCCTCGATTGACCGCCAGCCCACCGGCGTTGGATTGGGCACTACGGAAAATGTCGAAATCTTGCCCGCCAAAAAATTCGCCAGGCTTCCAAACGACGCCTGCCCATACTGCGATTGAGCCAGATTGTCGTTGGCCTGAATACGCTGCACCCACACGCCCGCTTCGAATTGATGAATTCCGTGCGTGAGCGCGACATGATCGTCATAGGTGAACAAATTGCGCGCCGATGTCAGATTGCTGCCATTGTTTGTCCCGGCGAGGCTGATCTGTGACGCGCCATTCGAAGCCGTGCCGCCGCCGATCACAATCGCTCCAATCGGATCGCCGGCCACCCACCCCGGGATGTTCACGGGCGTAGTTCCGGTAAAGAAATATCCGGCGCGTGAAAAGCCCAACCTGGCCGTATTCAGCAGCGTCGGCGAAAATACGTGCTGCTCCTGCACGCTCGCCACTTGTTCCCGTAGCGTTTCCACCACCCCGCTTAGTGGATTCACGGTGGGCGTATTGTCGGCGCTATCGTCCACCGTGTAAACCGCGAACATGGTGTCTTTGTCGGAGAAAATGTGATCGAAACGCACCGTTCCGAAATCTTCGCGGATGGTCTGCAGCGGATGGCTGAACGCCTCCGCGATCCCGGCTCCCAATTCCGGCCCGTTCTCCACCGGCCACAATGCCAGCAGCGGTTTGACGCTGGCAGCCGCGGTTGCCCGCGCCGCATTGTCCGGAACCAGCGTCACATCGCTGAGACCCAGGTGTTGCCGGAATCCCTCATAGTTCGCGAACACAAAAGTCTTGTCCTTCCGGATGGGCCCTCCCAGCGCTCCGCCAAATTCGTTGCGCTGGAACTGCGGGATGGAGCCATGATCGAAAAAGTTACGCGCGTCCAAATCGCTGTTCCGCAGGAATTCATATAACGTTCCGTGCAATTGATTGCTGCCGGACGCCGTGACGATGCTCACTTGCCCGCCCGGCCGCTTGCCGTATTCCGCACCATAAGTATTCGAAACGATGTTGAACTCCCGCACCGCATCCACGCCCAGCAATTGTCCGCTGGCGCCGCCCGGAGTGATATTGATCAACGATGCGCCGGTATATTCAATGCCATTCAACAGGAACAGATTATCCTGCGGCCGATGGCCAAATACCGCGAACATGTTTCCCACCGACGAATTCGACGTCCCCGTTCCACCGGATCGCTCGGACGTGTAGTTCACTACCCCCGAATTCAGCGTCAGAAGTTCGTCATAGCTGCGCCCGTTCAATGGCAGATCCTTCACTTGCCGCTCGCTCACCAAACCAGATGTCTGCTGCGTGGAAAGCGACACCGGCGATGGCGCTTCCACCACGGTCACGGACTCCCTCAGTTCGCCCACCGGCAGCGTAATATCCACCGTTGTGCTCTGACCCACCACCAGGTCGATCCCCGTCCGCACCTGAGAATTGAAGCCTTCCTTCTCCGCGCGAACTTCATAAGGTCCCACCGCGATGGATCGCGCCACATACCGGCCCTCGTCGTCCGACACCAGTCTGCGCAATGCTCCGGTTTCCAGATTCCGGATGGTCACGGCCACTTCCGGCAATCCCGCTCCTGTAGCGTCGCGCACGATGCCGGAAATCGAGGCGCCCACCACCTGCCCCCAAGCGTGAGCCATTAAGCCTACCGAAACGAATCCAATCAGTGCTGCTTTTCCAGTAAATCTCACAATGCCTCCTTTATCTGAGTTAGTCTGGTAAACGGAATGACCGATTCAGCGACAACAGGGGCAAATCGCGGTTTGGAAAGCGTTTGACATATAATCTACCCAATCTCTATAGAGATTATCATGATTGACTGGGCGGAGTCAAGAATGAATCCGTCCATTGAACCCGCGCGGTTTCTGGTTGACGCCGGTGATGTTACGGATTTCCGAACGGCTATTTCTGAGATCGCTAGTAAGGGATACACGGAAATGGCAGTGCGTGAACGACTTGGCCTCGCTGACATCACGGATCTCAAATGGAAAGCGCTGCCGATTTATCGCGCTGAGCGCCTGGCCGAGCGCGACGCCCAAGCTCTCGCGATGGAACTCTTCCTGTTGCAAGGCGCCGTTCCAGCCGGCGAACTCCACCGATTGTTCAGCAAACGCGGCCGAGAAGTCCTGCTGCAAACCGGAATTCTCGAGATCGATGCAGAGGGGCTGGCGCGCGCTCGCGCGTCCATATTCCCGGTCGGCGATCGCCTGATTTTTTCCGATCACGCCTGGCACAAACTGCCGCATCCCGGCTACACAACCGTTCCACGCGACCTGGTGATGTTCGTCGGGAGCGACAGCCGGTGGCTGGCGCGCGCTACCGTGCGGCGGCCCGTCCATTCCGCGCTCGATCTGTGCACAGGTTCGGGCGTTCAGGCGCTTCTCGCGGCGCCACATGCCAGACGTGTGGTCGCGGTGGATATCAATCCCCGGGCTGTGCAGTGCGCCCGCTTCAATGCGGCGATTTCAGGCGCATCGAACATGGAAGTCGCCGAAGGAAACCTGTTCGAACCGGTTAGTGCAACCGAGCGCTTCGATCTCATTACCGCCAATCCGCCGTTTGTGTCCTCGCCGGTGGATGAGTTGATGTTCCGCGATGGCGGCCCATCCGGCGAGGACATCCAAAGGCGCATTGTAGCGGCGCTGCCGCGCTATCTGGCGCCGGGCGGCATCGCGCAAATTGTCACGGAGCTGGGCGAGCGCGAAGGCGAATCCATCGTAAAACGCGTACGCCAATGGCTGGATGGCGCTGCCATGGATATTCACATCCTGCGGCTGCGCACTTACTCCGCGGGATACTACGCCATCGGCCACGCCGCGAGCGAAGGAGGCTACGGAAACTATCTGGAATCCGTAGGCGCATGGGCGGCCAATTTACGGGACCAGGGCTATGCGCGGATTATCTCGGTGTTGATCGCGTTTGAATGGAGTGACCCGGCTGCCGGCGCGCCCTGGGATCGAGTGGATGAATCGCAACCGCCGAAGCGCGAGGCCGGCCGAGAGGTGGAAGCTGTGTTTTCTCTCGAGCGAGCTACGCGGCGGAATCGCTCTGGCGCAGTAGACCGGCGTCACGTGTCCCGTTCCGGGCCCATCGCCTTGACCGAGTCACGAGTGCTCGGTTCTGAGAAAATCCCTGCAACCGCACGTGCCACGCTGTTGGGACAAGCGCTGACTGTAGAATATCCACTAGACCCTGTGGAGCGTGACATCCTGCAGAGTTTGGACAAGCCTGTCGCCATCTCGGATTTGTTAGCAGTAGGAGACAAAGTCGGCATCGACAGGGAGGCTGTTTTGGCGGCTCTCGATTCGCTCCAACGCCGTGGATTGGTGAGCCTGACCGAGGGCGGCCCCGGCATCCCATGAAGGCGATCGTCTACACAAAATATGGGCCGCCGGATGTGCTGCGGTTTGAGGAAGTGCCCAAGCCTGCGCCCCAGGAGAATGAGATCCTGATCGAAATACGCGCGGCGTCCCTCAATCCGCTGGATTTTCACAACATGCGCGGCGATGTCCGCATGATGAGCGGATTGCGCGGACCGAAACAGACCATTCTCGGCTGCGATATCGCGGGACGGGTGGAAGCTGTCGGCAAAGACGTAACGCAGTTTCAGCCGGGCGACGAAGTGTTCGGGGTCACCGGCTTCGGCGGACGCGGATTCGCCGAGTATGTATGCGCCCGGGAAGACAAGCTGGCATTGAAGCCGGCCAGCATTACGTTTGAAGAGGCGGCGGCGGTGCCCATCGCGGGACTGACGGCTTTACAGGGCCTGCGCGACAAAGGACGGATTCGGCCTGGACAGAGTGTCGCCGTGGATGGCGCCTCAGGCGGCGTGGGTACGTTCGCGGTCCAGATTGCCAGGGCGTTCGGGGCGGAAGTGACGGCCGTGTGCAGCTCAAGCAAGCTGGAGACGGCGCGCTCAATTGGCGCAGCCCACGTCATCGATTACACTCAAGAAGACTTCACGCGGAGTGGGCGGATCTACGATCTGATTTTTGGCGCTAACGCCCATCATCCGATCTTCGATTATCGGCGCGTGCTGAGCCCCGACGGAATCTTTGTGGGAGCCGGAGGTCCGGCGAAGTTTCAAGACATACTGCAATTTTTCCTGGTGGCGCCGTTTCTCTCGTTATTTTGGCGCCAGAAGATGCGCGTCTTCATCGCCAAGATGAACAAGAAGGATCTGGATGTCCTGAAGGATCTTCTTGCGACAGGAAAAGTGGTACCCGTGATCGATCGGAGTTACCCGCTGAGCGATGCGGCGGAAGCGATGCGCTATTTGGAAGAGGGACATGCGCGGGGAAAGATCGTATTGACCGCGTAATCACCTTAAGACGCGCCGGGCAGCTTCTAACCCACCCGCCCGCTGAATACCTGGAACGAAGAATCCATCTAGAAAATCCCGATCCTCGCCGGCAAAGCCTTCGATCTTGCCGTCAAACGCCACCGGTTCAGCGGCCACTGCCGCGGCGAACAACGCCCAAACCGCAGCCCTGCCTGTTCCCACCACGCGCAGATTTTTGGCGCCCTGCTGCTTCAGAAACGCCAGCGCGGTGAGAATATCCTGCACGCGGTTTTGATCGTCCGTCCGATTGAAGGTCAGGAAAAACTGCGCCGAACGGTCGCGCGGTGCAATCGCGGAGCCGGTTTGAAAAGCGGTAATCACCAGCGTCCCACTTTTGTACTCCTTCGGCGCCGGATCGATCACCACCACCGATGGAACGCCGGAACCGACCCGAGTGGCCGAGACGCGATCGCCTTTCCCCGGGCGGCCAAGAACCAATTTCTCGCCCTGCGCTTCACTCAGCACATGCTCCGGCCATTCGGTAGCCAGCGCCAATCTCAGCCGCTTCCGCAACACATCCACATCGCGCGTTGCCGCAGCCTGCTGCTTCGCTGCCGTGATCCATTGCGCCACCAATTGATCGTAAGTCAGCGCATTCGAGGGCAACCCCCGTCCGTGCCACACCAGTACATCTTGAAGCTTTTCAATTTGGGTGCCACGTTCTTTAACATCTTTGCGCTCACCCAGAATCCGGTGATTGAAAAATGTGTACATGGCCTCACGGCTGGCCTGATTGTAGTTGTGCGGCGCGTCCATTTGAACGGTCTCGACATTAGCGGCCCGGTCGTACAACTCATAAATCGCGCGCACCGCCGGATATTCCTCGCGCGGAGTATCTTTGGTCCAATCTCCAGTGGCTGCAATCATGAGCATCGGCCGCGGCGCCATCATCGCTCCGATTTCCACGTTGTACGTATCCAGGCGCAGGCCCGGCCCGTTCTCGCATTGTGAGCCGCCCTGCATGCTGGCCGAAATCATGTTCACCGGGACGGAATATTTCACGCGATCATCCACGGCGCTCAGCAGAAACGTCTGAGTGCCGCCGCCGGATTCCCCGGTCATCCCAATCCGTTCGGGGTCCACATCCGGAAGCGATTGCAGAAAGTCCAACGCGCGAATGGAATTCCATAGCTGCAATCCCATAGGACCGAAGGACCACAATTCTTCACGTGGACTGCCGAAGTCGTGCGGGGTCTGGATGGTATCGTTATAACCCACCATGTCGTAGGAGAACGCAACATAGCCCTGCAGCGCGAGGTTGGCCGCGCGCTTCTGCCCCGAATTGAGTACCTGATTCTCCAGCCGTCCGTAATCCCAATGGCCGTGCGCCACCAGGATCCCTGGCGATTTCCCCGATGGCGCCCGCGGACGATAGAGATTGCCGCACAAATAGTAGCCCGGAAGCGTCTCGACATAAACTTTCTCGACGGAATAATCCTTATGCTCGATTCGTCCGAAAATGACGGGATGCAGCGGATTCTTCTCCGGCATGGGGATCAACCCCGCCGCGAACAGAATCTGATCCCGCAATTTCTGCTTGTGCGCCTCCCACTCCTGGAGCGTCCGATAAGCGGGCATAGTGAAATGCGTATTCGTATCGGGAACATATGTATTACGGCTGTCCGTAGCAGGCACCTGCCCCAGCAGCACCGCAGTAACCGAACAACCGAATAATCGAACAACCGAATAACGTGTTTTCAAAACAGCTTTCCGATCGACCGCCGCAGCTCCCTGAAAATCTGGTCAGGCGTCTGATTGGCATCCACTACGATAAAGTTATAGCGCTTCGCCATGCGGTCTAGCGCGCGGATGACGCGCGTCTGATAGCGGATAAAACTGTCGTGCATATCCGCGCCGAAGCGCATGTCCATGCCGCTTTCCCAATAATCAAAAGCGCCGCGGCCCAACACCACGCGGGTCAGGAGATCGTGGACGTCCGCGCGCAGATAGTAGACGGCATGTGGAACCAGCGCGAAGCCGGCGACCTTTTCAATCCACACGCGATCCTCATTGCGGGCAATGGCGCGGGCCATTAATGAAAAAATATAGCGATCGGTGAGCACCACGAAACCCGCGCGCAAAGCGGGAATGATCTCGTTCTCCAGACGGTCGGCGAAATCGGTGGCGTAAAACAGCGTCATCGTCACCGGGCCCAACGTGTTGCCTTCTTTGGCTTGCTGGATGCCCTTGCCCGCCAGCGCGCCGCGCGCAAGACCGGTGTCCAGCACCGCATGACCTTGGTGTTCCAGCCACGTGCGCAAGCGCGAAACCTGCGTGGATCGGCCCACCGAGTCCGGGCCTTCGATGACAATCAGCTTGCCTTGCAGTTCCTCCTGGGAAACGCCGGCCAGCGTCTCGCTATAGAACTCGAGGGGCTGCTTGAGCAGCATCGATATCTCCCTGGGACGCGCGCAGCAAGTGGCCGTTGTGTAGATTCTCGCCCAGCTCCTTCGTCGCAATGTCCCGCATTTGCCGCTGTTGATCTTCGATGGATCCGGTGGCGTCAATCACGTGGAATCCAACTTCGTGGATCATAGCCTCGTATTCATCCAGGATGCGGCCCTGAAAAAGCCGGAAGCTCTCTTCCACATTTCTGCTCAACCCCAGATCCATGCCGGCTTCATAATATTTGATGGCGTTGCGTCCCCCCAAAATGCGGCCGATTGCAACTTCCAGCGGGACTCGAAAATAGAACGCGAGATTCGGCCGGACCGCGAACTTGTAGAGATTTCGCACCCAGCGCCGGCTCACGCCGCGCACCACGTCGCGCGCGAAGGCGGTGTAGGCATAGCGATCCGCGCAAACCACGGCCCCGGCCTTGAGCAGCGGCACGATGTAACGCTCCAGCCGGTCCGCGAAATCCGTCGCGTGAATCAAGCTGAATGTTGTGGGCGTGAACATATTCTTCTTTTTGCCACGCCGCGTGGTCTCGCGAACTAACGGAGACGAATTCCATTCGCTGAAAGCCACACCAATCCGCTGAGAGCGCAGCCATTGGCTCAGGAGCGAAAGCTGCGTGGATTTGCCCGAACCGTCGATGCCTTCCACGACAATCAACTTGCCGCGGTGACGATTCGGAACTAGCAGAGACATAGGGAAACGAAGCGACCATTATACTGCCGCGCGCGCTTATCGCGAATATCCATTGCAAATCGTGCACTGCCGTGTTACAAGCAGAGCGTGGACAAGACTATCCGTGTTTACGCCAGCCACAAAGAGATGAAGGCCGACGAATATCGGTACTGGCAAGGTCAGCCCGTCCATGAACGCATGAGGGCGGTGTCGGAAATTACCGGCGCGGCCTACGGTCTGAAGGACTCGGCGGATGTTCGACGACTTCAAAGAACTCTTGTCTCTCTTCAACGCCCACAGCGTTAAGTATCTAATTGTCGGCGGGTACGCGGTCTCGTTGCACGCGCAGCCTCGCGCCACCAAGGACCTTGGCCTGTTTATTAAAGCGGACCAGGCCAATGCGAAGGCAATCTATGCGGCCCTGGCGAGCTTCGGCGCGCCTATTGAGAGTATCAACATCGAGGACCTGAGCGACCCAGGAAAATTCATCCGCTTCGGACGGGAACCCGTCGCCGTGGATATTCTTCCGAGCCTTGACGGAGTGGTTTTTGATGAAGCATGGAAAGGCGCGTGGAATGCCCCATCGACGCTGCCAGTGGCCTTACTGCTTTTTTCATATCCAAGGAGGACCTTATCGCTTCAAAACTCGCAGCCGGCCGCGCTCGCGATCTTGCCGACGTTGAAGAGATTCGGGAGGCAGAGAGACCAGTCAACCAGAACAGGAACAGGTCGAGCCGTTGTCAGATCACCCGAGCGGTGGGCCCGGCACGGAGTGAATTGTGCAGCGGCGCATATTTAGGCCGAGGCGCCCATCGCGCCCTCATCCGCCGACGGACCATATAGCGCCGGCACCGGAACATTATTGAGGCGCAGATACACACCCAATTGCGCACGATGATGGATGAGGTGGTTGAAGCAGCTCATCCGCAGCACCGCGGCACGCGGCATGCTGAATACCGTTTGACCGTTGAACGAGAGCGTCCACGGCTGCATCATATGCTCGTCGCTCGCGCCCGCGATCGCCGCTCTCGATTCCTTCACGCTCTTGTCGAAAACTTCCAGAATCTGCTGGCGTGACGTGGCCACGATCGGTTGATATTTATCCATCGTGACATTCAGCGAATCCGTGGTAATCGTGGTGTTCGCCCAGCCTACCAATTCCACAATATGTCCCGAAAGCCGTCCCATCGTCATCGACTTTTCGTGAGGCTTCCAAGCCAGCTTGTCTTCCGGTAGACGCTCCAGCGTCTTTCGCGTGTTGGCCATTTCCTGATCGAATTCAGGTAAAACTGCTTCGCATATCCTCATGAGGCCCTCCGGTTAAATCTTACACAATCCGTTCTTTGGCCGCGTCCCACCGCATGCATCTTCGCTTTCGATAGCTCAGCACGCCCATTTCGCAGGCCACCACGCCGTGGTAGCCCAGTGCCACATCACACTTCAACGCCTCGCCTTTGCGAATCGCGTTCATTAGATTCCGATGGTGCAGGTCCAGTTCTTCGCCGCCAGTTTTCTGGTGCACAATCTCCGCGCCGCCGCCCTCAGGCCGGATCACGAAACCAGTCCGCGTGAATTCGAGCGTGGCCTTGTGGCCGCGCAATAAGTGGGGTACCGCAGTTCCGTTGGCCATGGATGAAATGAGCTGCACGGTGGGGCCGCCGGGATAATCCAGCAGGATATTGAATGTATCTGGAATCTCGGCGCTACTAGTTGTGAACTCGAACTTGCCGCCTGCGCCCACGCCGAATTCCGGGAACGTAAGGTCCAGGGCCTTGATAATGCGCGTCACGCGATGGATAAACAGGTCGCTCGCTATACCGCTCGAATAGTCCCAATAACGGCGCCAGCAAAAATAGCGATCCGCATCGAAAGGCCGCTTCGGGGCCGCTCCGAGCCACGCTTTCCAATCCAAGTTGACTCCGGGACGGGCATCCGCATCCACTGGATACTCCCAGAAGTCGTCTTTATAGTTTCGCGAATAGTCGATCTGCGCCAGCACCACTTTACCCAGGGCGCCATCTTTGACAAACTTGCGCGCAGTCTCATAGGAATCGTCCGACATACCCTGCACGCCCACCTGCATCTTCAATTTGCTCTGCGCGATCTTCTCCACCACCTTCTTCGATTGTGCGGAGGTGTGCGTCATGGGCTTTTCGCAGTAGATGTGTTTGCCGGCGCCGATGGCGTCGACGGTCATCTGGTAATGCCAATGCTCGGGCGTGGCAATCAGCACGTAATCGATGTCGTGATTGTCCAGGATGCGGCGGTAATCCTTCACCACTTTGCCGCCGGTTAGCTGCGCGGCTTGTTCCGCGCGCTTGTCGTAGACATCGGAAACGGCCAGCACGTCGCAATTGTCGGATTCGCGCATCTTCACCAGCGTCCGCATATGATCGGTCGCCTGCCCTCCGCAACCGATGACACCGATGCGCAAACGTTCGTTCGCGCCGTTGATCTGAGAATAAGCAAGCGCGGTGGCAGCCGCGGAAGAAGCGATAAAGTTCCGTCGAGTCATGACAACTCAGGATACAGGAGGCAGGCGGCAGAAGGCAGGCGGCAGGCGGCAGCAGAAAGCACTCAACGAGAAACGAGAAACGGATTACCCCCATGCCGCGTTCACGATCGCCAAAGCGGCGATCGCCGCCGTCTCTGCACGCAAAATGTTATTTCCGAGCGATACAGCCGTCCAACCGGCTGCCGCGATGGCGGTTCGCTCACGCTCCGTCCATCCGCCTTCGGGGCCGACCAGCAGTGCTACGCGATCGCCGGGCGCGCGCGGGGCCGGGAGAGCCGAGAGGATTGGGCGCGCTTCTGCCTCGTCCAAAGCGAATCGATGGCCCGCTTCCATTCGCAATGCCTCTGCCAGATCGATCGGGGCTTCAATGTTCGGAAGCCGTGCCCGGCGCGACTGTTCGCTGGCCTCGCGCGCAATTCGCTGCCATCTGGTCAGGCGCTTTGGCGCCGCGGCCTCCAGACCTTTTTCGCTGCGCTCGGTTTGGACCGGCGTTATTTCGCTCACGCCCAGTTCAGTGGCTTTTTCGATCAGCCATTCGAAGCGTTCAAACTTGATCAGAGCAGCAAATAGCGCTGTATGGACTACCGGCTCCGCCGCGTCAATTCGGTCCAGAATCCGAAACTTCACCAGATCCTTGCGGGCGGCTTCTACTTCAGCCAGATACACATGCTGGTTATCGGAAATCTCGAATTTCTGGCCGGGCTCCACGCGTAAGACACGCGTTAGATGATGCGCGTCCTGGTCATTAATTTGTGCGTATCCGCGCTCGATTGCTTCGACGAAAAAACGGCGCCGGGCCATGCACAATACTGTACATCGCCCCGACTGGCGGTAATACGCTTCGGTGACGGTTATAATGAGCCTAGCGTATGAAGTATAAGCCCGCGGTTCTCTTTTTTGGCCTGGTCGCAATCTGCGCGGCCCAACGCAAGGATTTCGAACAGCCCGCCATGCGACCCGCGCGCGGGACCAAAGGCGCGGTGGCGTGCGGCAGCGAATATGCCGCCGAAGCCGGAATGCGCATTTATTTCCA
>DASYNU010000214.1:0-44569 GCA_036008345.1 Bryobacteraceae bacterium | reverse complement strand
TCTGAAAATGTCACAATCCAGCATGCTGCAACTTGCCAGTGCTTTGTTGATCTGTTCGGTCGCCATTTATGCGGCAGATAGCCGCGCATTAGGAACCTGGCAACTCAGGTCTGAAAAAACGGTGGAGGGCTCCTCCGCGATTCCGCATTTTGCAGCCAAAACGATCATGACCGTTAAGCAAGGTGATTCGGACAACCTCGTCATTCAGATTGAGCCAAAGCAACCAGAAATCACCGCTCATCCAATAAAGTTGGAGGGTGAGGTATTTTCTCCTAATGGCAAGAGGATGACACAGACGCTCAGTAGCACGAATCCTCAGTACCGGATCATTCTCACTTGGGATAAGCAATAAGCCAACAGCCTGTCACGCCACCCTCAGCCTACCGGGCCGATTCTGATTTGTCAACTATATTGTTACCCAAATAAGGGCGGCCGCTAGCGCAAAGGCTGCGAAGCCGAGCAGAACGGCCAGGTTTAAAGGTGGCGGATCGAGCAGTGGAGGCCCAAGTCCGGCCGTCGGCACCAACCACGCGAGCACGCGTAGCAGGGCGGGCGCAAACGCCACCCCCAGTCCCAAAGACAGCAGCGTGAGCAGGCATTTCTCCGACGCCGCTTCACACCACAACCGCGAACGGCTGGCTCCGAGTGCTGCCCGGATGGCAATCTCGCGCGATCGTCGTCTGCCCTCTGCCCCCATTAGTATCGCGAGATTGACGCAGCCCACCAGGAAAACCAATGCCACGCCCAGCACCAACAGGCCCATGGTCTGCCGCACCGGGCCTTGTGCTATCGCCTCCAGGCTCAGCACTGCCGGGCGCTTCCTTCTATCGAAGGTGTAACGCTGCCCTAGACGCTCCGCTACTACCGCAAGTGCCGCTTCCGCTTGTGCGACGGTGATTCCAGGACGGAGCCGCCCTAGACCAAAAAACGAGGCAGCTTGCCGATCCCGGGCCGCGCTATTGCGCTCCAGGATGTACCAAACATCGGCTGAGTTTTCGTTGAACGGGAGCGGGATGCTGACGCGGCGCGGAAGTACGCCGGCTATGCGCACTCGCGTCTTGTAGCTCGCGGTCGCGCTTCCCGATATGCCGATAGTCGCACCCATCACCGAGGGACTGCCGCCGTAGCGGCGCTGCCAAAATTCATAACTTATCCAGGCTGGGGCCACGCCGGCGTCTCCTGCTGACTCTGGGCCCACAGGTTCGTCGTCCGGACGGACTTCCCGCCCCAGAACGGGCCGTATGCCCAAGTCGCTGAACACGCTCGCGTGGATGTAGCAAGCACCAATTTTTGTAGCGCCTTGGGTGTCGAACATCCAGAGTGGTGCTGGTACAAAACCCCCGAGTGTGGCAAAGATGCCGTGGGTTGCGTCGCTAAAATCCGCCAGGTCCGGGCCCGATATCCCGATGACCTGCGCGCCCGACTCGGCCCGTTCCCAAACCGCCACCAGCCGCCCCGGATCGCGATATGGCAGCGGCTGATAGCCCAGCGCCAGCAGTAGACTCACCAGCGCCGCGGCTGCACCCATGCCAATAGCGATCGTGGCCGAGAACTGCGCGGTCAGCAGCCGACTCCGCCACCACATTCGAAGACAAATGCGTGCCATGATATCCGCTCAGCTCCGATTATATGTAGTTACTGCAAGAGTTGGCATTGAAATTCCGCTTCTAATAAATTCGATCCGCGAAAATGCGCCGGTCGCACCGTTGCGTACACGGTGAGATCGGCGCGCTGGTGGATGCCTTAACTGGGCCATGGCTGCCTCCGCGGCTTCGCGCGGTTCCTTCACGATAGTCACTGCGCCGCGCCTGGCGGCTCGCCGCGCACGCAACCATTGCCGATCGTATTTGCGAGGCCAGGGGCGCACGATCAACGGCACCTCGAACGCCAGGCACTCGTGGATGGTGTTGTAGCCAGCGCCGCCAATAACCACACCGGCGTCCGCGTACAGATCAGCGGCCGGCCAGTGTTCGATCCAACATTTCGTGGGACATCCGGGAGGGCATTCTGGAGCGACACAACGGATCTCCACCCTGTCATCCAGCGCCTGAAGCACAGTGACCACCGCGCCGTACCAGGACAACTCTTCTTCCGTACCGGCCGCGCAGACCACTACGCTCGGTTGGCGGACCCGATCGCGCGGGGGCGGCGGATCAATGATGAGCCACGGCTCGGTGACCACTGCCGCGGGAATATCGGCAAATGCGGCGCCCTCACCCTCGCCGGGAATGAGAATCAGATCGTATGCCGATCGTACGAAGGCGTTCAGCTTAGCTTCCGCGGCGTAGCGCGGGCTGAGATCGCGATGTACCAGGACTTTGGTTGCGGCTAGCGAATGGATTATGTCCGCGAGTTCGCCGCCGAGTCCCCGAGGGAATGTATCGACGATTAAGCAGCTTGGGTCGGCGGCTCGCACGTGCTGGATCACTTGTTCACGCGCGGCTGCCGGGGACAATGTTGGATCCAGAGCAACGATGTCCAAATCCGGCAGTGCCCGGCTTACTTGCGGCGCAAAAGGCGAATTGGTCAGGATGCGAACTTGTTGGCGAGAGCATGTTACTCGAGCCAGCGCGGCCGCGCGTGTTAAGTGTCCCCAGCCGCCGCCCAGCGCGTAGATCAGCCAAAGCTCACCGCTCGCCGCCATCAGCTCGCGGTCATATCATCTTCGTATTTCTTGCGGGATCGGACCAGCTTCTCGCCATCGGCTTCCGTGAAATCATTCGGATTCCGCTGTCCACCCGGCCCCAGGCCGTGATATTGATCGTAGCCGGTGTAACCATAACGGTCTGTACGTTGCGTGAACGGATCGGCAACTTGTCCGTTGTCGCATTCCCGACAGCCTATCGGACTGTCTCGATCGCACTCGTGCGGAAACAGAAACCCCGCGCGGCGTGGACACTTCCCGCCCGGTGGATTCATGAACTCGCTCCCGGGGTTCCAGCCAGACGCCGCGCCAGATTCAGGATGCGGTATGCGCCCAGGCTTAACATCTCGCTCGACTGGACAACATCTTGTCGCAGCACAACCATAGCTTTCACCACAATGGCCTTCTCGGTAACGCGTAGTTCGCGCACCGTTGCCGAGGACGGCACCCGCACCTCCTCATGCAGCGTATCGTTGGCAGTCCGTGCATCACCGTAGAGCCCGCTCGGATATCCGAGGCGCAGGGTGACAAAATAACGGCTGCGGCTCTTGCTCTTATATTTGCCGCGTGGATTCCGATAGGTACGCTTGCGAGTCAATTCCTCCACCGTTTCGGTGAGGACCGTTCCATCCAGTAACTCCACTTCGAGCGACGCAAACTCCTCTTCGAAAAACTGCTGTTTCCCGCTCTTGCGCGCGGCCCAGGGTTCTTCCTTAATCAGCGTCGGCGTAGCTTTCAAAACAAGTTTCGCGGAAAAAGGCGCGCTTTTGTGGACGTCTCGAATGAGACTCTGGGACAAATCCTGCATCAACTGAAGACGGTCCTGATGCTTGAGCAATGCGCGTCCGTAGATGAATGAGTATATGAAGAGCGTCACGGCGAGAATAAATGCGGCGGCCGCACAGAACATGAGCACGCCACTCTCCATCGCGGCAGCGGCAATGGCGCTCGCGAGACCCGCCAGCAGCGCGGCGCCCGCGGCGAGGCGAAGCGTTTTTCTCTGAGCTTTGATCCCGAGCAATATCTTTCCGAGCTGTGCAAGATCGTCAAGGATCGAGCGCAGAGGCGCTTGCGTTTGGTAGATTCCCTGCGACTCGAATTGTTTTGCGTCGATCGCCATACAACGGTTTTCGGTTATCTTATCAGAGCATGAGCTGCGCGCGTCTCGCCTACGTTTCGTTCGATATGGCGCCGACTCCAAAAGGCGCTTCCACCCACATCGAATGGTTCACACGAGCCTTGGCGCAAGCATTCGGTGGAGTGGAGCTGGTCACCATCGCGCCGGGTGCGGAGACGAGTTCGTCAAAAGAACGTTGGCCCGGAGTGTTCCACACGGAGTTGCCGGCACTGGGAGCGACGCTCATCGATCGCGTACTCTGCTTCCGGCGATTTCTGGCGCATTGGCTGCGGGACCGGCACTTTGAGGCGGTTCAATTCCGGTCCATCTTCGAAGGCTTGCCGCTACTGGAACGGTCCCCCGGGTCGCGTCTGATCTTCGAGGTGAACGGACTGCCCTCCATCGAGTTGAAGTACCGGTATCCGGGAGTGGAGGACGATCGGGAACTGATGCGCAAACTGCTGGCGCAGGAGCAGGCCTGTTTCGAAGCAGCGCACCGGATTGTTACCCCGAGCGGAGTGACGCGCGACTATCTGGTCACGGCGCGGCATGTAACGGCCGAGAAGATTCGGGTGATCCCGAATGGCGTGGACGTGGAAATGTTTCATCCCGCGGCGAATCACCGGCCGGAGGCTTGCGGCACGAGGCTACTTTACTTTGGCACGCTCTCGGCCTGGCAAGGCGTCGAAATCGGGATTCGAGCGCTAGCGCAGGTGCGCTCCGCGATTCCGGCCACTCTCACGATTATCGGAACCGGAAGCCATAGGGAAAGAGATGCTTTGATGGCCCTCGGCTCGAAGCTCGGCGTAGCCGCGCATCTCAATCTGCTCGAGGCCGTGCCGCAAGCTGAACTGGCCGCGCGTCTGCAGGAATCCGATATTGTGCTTGCCCCACTCACCTTGAACGATCGCAACTTGATGCAAGGCTGTTGCCCGCTGAAGATTCTCGAGAGCATGGCGGCTGGCGTGCCCGTGATCGCCTCCGATCTCCCGGTGGTTCGCGAATTAGGGTGCGATCAAGAGCATTTCCTTTTGGTAAAGCCGGGCTCGGTGGATCAGATCGCGCAGGCTGTTCTGCGTTTGGCGGCCGATAGAGCACTGGCCCGAAAGATCTCCGAGCAAGCCCGCGAACATATATTACAGAGGTTCACCTGGCGACACGCAGGCGACGCTCTGGCCAGCGCCTATGAAGAAGTCGGGATTAGCCGGCCGAGGATCTGTTGAAGTTGCCGGCGTTCCTGATCGAAGCCAAAATTCTGGACCACACATTCCCGCGCAGCCTGCCGCATCCGCAGGCGCTCGTCATCGCCGCGCTCCAGCCACTCGAGCACCACTTCACCTAACCGGTGGAGCTGCCAGCGCGGGACAATAACGCCATTCACTCCGCTGGTAATGATCTCGGGAATGCCACCAGCGTCGCTTCCGATAACCAGGCACCCTGCCGCCATGGCTTCGAGCAGCGCGTTCGGCATGCCGTCCCACAGCGAAGGCTGCAGATAGACATCGCACAGATGTAAGTGTGTGTTCACGTCCGCTGGTGTTGCGAGTTGGCCGGTCACAAGAACACGGTGATCCGCCAGGCTCTCTGGCCCAGTCCATTGCATGAGACGCGGCATCTCCGACGGGCGCACTTCGCCGATCACCAGCAAACACGCCTGTCGCCGCTCGCGCACCTTCCGCAGCGCTTCCAACAAAAACTGCTGCCCCTTTTTCTCGCGCAATTCTCCGGCGAATCCAAGCACAACTTCATCCGGGGGGATACCTAGCTTCTCGCGCAAGGCCGGAGCGGCCGCTCCCGGAGCGAAAATAGCCGTATCCACGGCGTTCTTCAGGCAGACCACATCCTCGCGCGCGCTGAGCGCGGCCACCTTTCGAGCCAGGTCTTCTGTGACGGCGCTGATGCACTCGGCCTGCTCCAGCGTCCAGCGCAGCCGGGCAAAATCGCCCGGTGGGTACATCTCGCGATCCAGATCGTTGCCCCGAACACTCACCATGCTCGGAATATTTTTCAAGCGGCCGAACCACGCGGCAAGAAATCCCGCAGGTGCCAGATAGTGCCCCCAGATGGCATCATAACGGTGTTTGCTGAGCAACCAATCGAACAAGTTCAGCGTATGCGGCATAGTGGAATCCCATTCGCGGAAGCGCCCCATGCGGTAAACGGCTGGATTCCCGTCCTCTGGAAGCACCATACCCGCATCGAGTGTCCTCGACCATGCGATCAGGTCGATATCGGCCCCTAAGGCTGCCAGTGCGCGCGAGATGCGGCCGGCGCTGATGGAGACTCCGCCCAAGTCAGGCGGATATCGTTCGGAGAGAAATAGCAGGCGAGGCTTCACGGGTTGCTTCGCATGGCCGCATCTTAGCATGTCCCCCATAGACACCACGGGAAACTAGGTTCGCCCCACGAATTGGAGTACGCAAGTACCCCCAGCTTGCAGGAAAAACTAAACTTTCAGGTTCCAATGCGCGATAAGGGTGTAAGAGACTCAGAGGATCCGTTGATATCCATCCGTAAGACCGCGAACGAATTGGAGCGCCTGGAGGATTTCGGCCTTTCGGCAGTGGCCTGTTACTCGCAAGCCATCGCCGCGACTGATCGTTACGCAATCGAGTTCAATGCCGAGCAGGTGGCGCACTTCCGCGCGCAATTGCAGATCCTGAAACAGCAGTTGCGGGATGCCGCTGGCCCGGAACAACTCAAAAGCGTGCAAGCGTCATTCGATACGGAATTAAAGGGGTTTCAGGAACGGGTCCGGGGCTATCTGGATCAGCTTCGCAAGGACGTTGCCTCCGCCTCGGCCGCGGTAGAGACATTTACCAGCTCGTTCACCCAGAGTGGTTCGGATCTGGAAGCCGACGTAAAGCAGGAGTTGCAGCATCTCAACAAAGCCACCGCCAGTAACGATATTGACGAAATGCGCAACCGCATCCGGACGGCTACGGCAAAAATAACCTCTAGCGTGGAGCAAATGAGGTCGTGCAATCAACTGGCTGTTGCGCAGTTGAAGGATGAGATCCGCATACTGCATCAGGAGATACAAGGAATGCAGCGCTCGTTGCGGGCGCCCGACGAAGAACAGAACCAGGCTCGCAATCATCTCCACAACCGCATGAGTGAGTTGGCGCGCCGGGGCCGTCCTTTTTCGGTATTGTTGGCCGTGATCCGGAATCTGGACGGCCTCCACAATTGCCATGGCCCGAAGGTACTGGAGAGCGGCGTGAACACTTTCAAGGCGCGCTTTGAAAGCAAACTGTCGGGGTCGGTGACTGTCGAGCGTTTAAGTAAGGATCAATTCGCGGCCGTCCTGGACATCGAACCGGCGGGGGCCATCACAGCGTCGCGCGACGTCATGCTCACGCTTTCGGCGCCCATCGTCGAACTGGCGGGCGGCGCCATGCATACGCTGATCTACGACGTTGCCACGGGAGTCATCGACTTCGCGCCTGGCGCCGATCCCCGGGAGTTCCAGACCAAAGTAACGCAACTCGTCGCCGCCCTGGCGGGCCGCAGGTAGTTTGTTGACCTATTGGGCCACGGCCGCCGCCATGGCCGAGAGCGCCCGGTAGTAGCCGCCACCCGGAGAAATAGTGTGAGCTGCGGCAAAGGATGAGAAATCCAAATCCCAAATATCTTCGCCGAATTCTTTCACTACGTCCCAGATCTGCGACTCGATGGGTTCGTTCGAAATAATAGTGAGCTTGTCCGCCTCGATGAACTGCTCGCTCCCAACCGGTACATAGTTCCAGCCTTCCGCGCTCTTGAAGAGGTTTGCCAAGTCACTTCCTACGTCGGGGATCAGCGAGAAAACGCCCACGGCAAGGTCGATGAACCGGGCCGCCGGCGGTAACAGCGGAACCACGTCCTGGTAATTCTCGTAGCGGACCTGGTTGTTGATCACCGCCTGATAACCGGTCTGGAACGCGGCGTCTCCCGGCTTCGGCGAGGCGAAGGTGACCACTTGCTGAATCGGGAGATGGTAGGTCTGGCTCAGGATGTAGGCACCAATGGAAGCCAGCGCTCCGCCCAGGCTGTGCCCCGTCACCAGGATTCTCGTGGCCGGTCCCGGATTCAGGTTCTGCACCGCGGCGGCCACGCCAGCAATGATGGACATGGTGGCATCGTAAAACCCGCTGTGAACCTGGCCGGGAACATTGGACGCGGATTTGGGCACATCGAAGAAGTCTTCCAGCCAGTTCAACAGGCTCTCGGAACCTTTGAGCGACGGCGGCAAGGTTCCGCGAAACGCCACAATGATTCCGTCGGCATTTTCTCCGACCAGACACGCGTTAATGTTTTCAAGCCCTCCGCAGACCGGCTTCGGCGCGCTCTTATAGGCCACAACAGGACTAAAGACCGTGTCCGCCGAGTAGGCACATCCGCCAGGGGCTATATCGTAGGCGCTGCCGGCTGCGCACAACAGCCGAAAGTTCAGACTCGTGGAAATCGCAGGATTCATATCTTGAAACCTCCCCCATGCATTTTTCCGAAAACTGACGGCATTAAGCGTATCATATTGTTAACTGCGCCCCTTTCAGCTCCGAGACGCCCTCCAACTTCGCCATTAAAATCCGCAACCTCCGGCGGCTTACCTCCAGCCGCTCGCCAGTCTTAAGGAGAGCTTCCCCATATCCACCCAGCAACATATTCACCTCCGACACGTAGTCGAGGTTGACGATCACGGTCCGGGAAATACGGCAGAACACCGCGGGATCGAGCCGGCGTTCGAGCTCTATCAGCGTCGGCTCCACGAGATAGCTCTGGCCGGCGGAGTAGAGCTTGGTCAAGCCGCCGTCCGAGCCCCAATAGACTACATCTTTTTGCGGAATCACAACGAAGCGAGAACCACGCCTTCCAAGAAATCGGGAGGGCGCCATTTTCAGGCCTTGAGTGACCCTGTCTACATTCGCATCCACTTCGGCGGCGCTCAACGCGCGGGCTCGCTCGATCGCTTGAGACAAACGCGCCCGATTCACCGGCTTCAGCAGATAGTCCACCGCGGAAAGCTGAGCTGCGCCGAGAATTCGCCGACGAGGCTAAAGTACCGGCTCAGGTTGCGAATTACTGCAGTCTTGAACCCCCTCCCTTTTTCGTCCAGATCGAGACCGCTCACACGACCGATTTCGGAGAAGTGGAAAGTGTGGTTGTTGGTTTCTATCGCGGAATAGCCGGCAAAATACTCGACCTTCGGATCCTGGCCCAGCATCCAGGGAGCGCAACCAGCCAACAGTACCAATGTGCGAGACAATCCTTGCATTCAGAAACCTCTAAGGAGATGGTGAGGTCAGAAGCCCAAATATCCGATGAAAACCGTGGGAGTGGCCGGCTGGCGGCAATGAATGGCTCAATCCGGAACGGGAGCGGTAAGGGGCACGTGGCGATGACTCGCGCTGCTATTCTGGTGATGCTTGTGGATCGGGAGCCGGTGCTTGCCTCTAGCGGTTCGAAGAAAAACTAAAGCTACTGTCGCGGCTCTCGCCATCCTTCTGGGAGCAGGTTGTTCCCGAAGACCGCATTCGCCACTCGCGGGAGCGGCTGACTATCTTTGGAATCATCAAGCGCGCGACGGGAGCTGGCCAAGCCTCACTTACATGTCGCTGAGGTCCGGACAATCATTGACTCCGTTCGTTCTAGATGCTTTGCTCCAGGTTCCCGGCAATGTGTATCGGCTGCCGTCGGATAAGTTGGAGCGCGCCATCCGGTTTATTCGCGCCAATACCAGCAAAGATGGGTCGATCGGCATGATAGATCCGAGTTTGCCGGACTATCCCAACTACGCCACGGCGCTAGCGGTGAGCGCGCTATGCCGGGCGAAACGCACGGGCTGGGAGAATGACATCCGGCCGATGGTCGCGTATCTGCGGCGGATGCAGTTCAGCGAGCAGAATGGCTGGAAGCCGGAGGATGCACCTTATGGCGCGTGGGGGATGGGAGGGATGGAGCATCCGGCTCCGAATCCCGGCCACGTGGATTTATCCATGACGCGGTACGTGCTTCAGGCGCTGCACGCGGCCGGAGCTCTGCCTAACGATCTAGCTTTCGCACGTGCCCGGATCTTTATCGAGCGGTGCCAGAACTACGATCCCGAACATCCGAAAGATGCCGACGGCGGATTCTTTTTTTCCACCACGCAGGCCGATACGAACAAAGCCGGGCAGGACGGCCAACATTTCCGCAGCTACGGCACTACCACGGCCGACGGTATTTTGGCGCTGGTGGCAATCGGCGGGACCATCCAGGACCGCCGCATCCGCGCCGCGCACAATTGGTTGATCTCGCACCATCGCGATATGGACGTTCCGGGGTTCGTCGGCCAAGCCTACCAGCGCTGGCCGAAAGGTCTGTCGTTCTATTACGCAGCGTCGGCCACGGAGGCTTTCCACGCACTGGGGACGCTCATGGATCCTTCGGTCGCCAATTTGCTAAAACGAACCCAACGGCGGGATGGAAGTTGGGTGAATGCGGAGAATCTGGCGAAGGAAGACGATCCGCTGATTGCAACCGCGTTTGCGGTGCGGGCGTTGGCGAGCCAGTGAATGGACCGGCTCTAAATATTCGGCCTGCGGCTGCCTCAATCAGTTGACCTGGCGATCTCGCATCTGCATTTTGGGAGCTCCACTTGCATCGTGAGAGTTTATTCAGTTGAACCCACTATTTTGATAGCACCGATTGGAGAAGCCCGCCCGGGGAGGGCCAGCCGCTAGCTCCGCAACCGACCAGCGCTACTTTTGCACACGCAACCATCAAGCATATGAACTTTCGGGAGGGAATGCGACGAATCGGCCTGACAGTTGGTGTTACGGGCGCGCCTGTAACTGCGTTCATGGCGTTCGCACTGTTCTTCTCTGATCTTGCGGATCATAGGAAGGTTCAAGCTGAGTTCAACTCGCTCCGGAATCTTCCCATAATTCAGCGCGTCGCGAAGACCATAGCTAAGAACAAGATCGCTGGTGCTTATGCTCAAACACAGATCCCAAGCTTTAGTGACTTTGTCCAACAGAGGCAGAGGAACGAGTCCACTAATGCCTACGTTGAAATACAGGGTCATCCCCGAGGCATTAAGCAGTTCTGGGTGGATGAGAAGAGCGAAATCGCTTGGTTCGAGATGGACGATGGGAGAACCATAATGAGGACGACCGGGCCTACCTCCCTGTTCTGGTATCTTCTTTATCCTCCGATCGCGGCCGTAGGTTTTGTTCTGCCTTGGGGAGCTGTTCGCCTCGTGACCTGGATCGTTTCTGGCTTCATCAGAAGTGGTGCGACAGTCCCTCAAAAGGCCTAGGCAGGGCCGCCGTTTCCTGCGTGAGTCTGCCGGAGCGGTAGGGTCACCCAAATAGACCTGCAATCAATTGACAGCGTTGAAAAAATAGTTACGCGGGCCATGTTCAAAACGTGTCGAAATCATGCTCACGTTGTACCGTCGCTCTTGCGAGCTATTGATTCGCACCGGGATTGGGCGTAGGCTTGCTGCATGTCACACCTTCTACTTTCCTGCGAAGACGGAAGCCGCCTGATAGTCGAATGCCCGCCGGATTCAGATCCAGAGACACTAGCCCAACAGAACGGAGCGAGGATTTACGAACCTTGCGATTCTCTCGAAGACGCAGAGCGCCGGCTGAGCAAGGATCCAAACGGCAAGCCATTTTGGTATTGAGGTTTCGTGGGGCCGGACCGCCTTGATCGGACTAAAAAAAAAGACTAAACTGAGATTATGACCGTGAGCGTCCACGCAGCGAAAACTCAGCTCTCCAAGCTCCTTGATCTGATCGAAGAGGGGGAGGAGGTTGTCATCGCACGGCATGGGCGTCCCGTTGCGCGACTTGTACGGGCGAAGTCTGCAGCCAAACCGCAATTTGATGCCATGCGGGGCGAATTTTCGTGGGAGGAAGGCTGGGAGAAAGCTCTGTCGCCGGAGGACGCCGATGCATTCTGGAAGGGCCGGTGGTAGCTGGACCTTACTTGGTCGATACCAGCACGTTGATCTGGGTACTGGCCGATTCAAAACGACTGTCTGCAAAGGCACGTAAAGCACTGCAGGCTGGACCGCTGGTGTTGAGCGTCGTCAGCTTTTGGGAGATCGTGCTCAAGGCCCAGAAAGGAAGCCTCGATATCGCGGACCCCGTACACTGGTGGTCGCGCGCTACCGATCTCAGCGGTGGCGTCATCCTCTCGATCCGGCCAGCCCACATTTCGGTCCTCGCAGGTTTGCCACCCATTCACAAGGATCCGTTTGACCGTTTGTTGGTCGCCCAGGCTGTTAGCGAGGGGCTAGTTATCGTCACCAGCGATGAGAAGGTTTGCGACTACCCCGTCAAGACACTCTGGTAAATAAGTAAGTCATTTAAAATTAGATAGATCCGCAGCCATTCTAGACCGTGCTTGCGGCTTTAGTGTGCCAGTGATATGCTGATATTAGTTGACAACTAAACGCTAAGATTTAGCATCTAACACCCAGGCACCCTATGGACTTCAATCGATTCACCGAGAAAATGCAGGAGGCCGTCCGAGCGGCCCAATCCATTGCCATCCAGCATGGAAACCAGCAGATCGATGTCGAGCACCTGCTGCTCGCGCTGCTGGAACAGCAGGGGGGCCTCGCGCCTTCGATTCTCAATAAGGCTGACATCAAGGTGGATAGCCTGCGTGCTCGGGTCCAGCAGGAGGTGGACCGGCTGCCGAAGGTTTCTGGGGCCACTGGGGGCCCTGACCAAGTCTATGTAACGCCACGGATTACGAAGCTACTAACCCAGGCAGAAGAGGAAGCCAAGCGGCTGAAGGACGAGTTCACTTCGGTGGAGCACGTTCTGTTGGCCATCACGGATGATTCCGGGCCGGCAGGCAAGATTTTCCGGGAGTTCGGGGTAACGCGCGAGCGTCTGATGCGGGCGCTGCAGGAGGTGCGTGGTAGTCAACGCGTGACCACGCAGAATCCGGAGGTAACTTACGAAGCGCTAGAGAAATATGGCCGCGATCTGACGCAGCTTGCCAGTCAGGGGAAACTCGATCCGGTAATCGGCCGCGACGATGAGATTCGGCGAGTGATCCAGGTGCTTTCGCGGAGGACCAAGAATAATCCGGTGCTGATCGGCGAACCGGGTGTGGGGAAGACAGCGATTGTCGAAGGGCTTGCGCAGCGCATTGTCCGAGGCGATGTTCCGGAGGGGCTGAAGGACAAGAAAGTTGTTTCGCTGGACATGGGCGCGCTGATCGCAGGCGCGAAGTTTCGCGGTGAGTTTGAAGAGCGACTCAAAGCCGTGCTGAAGGAAGTCCAGTCGTCGGAAGGCCAGATTGTTCTGTTCATCGACGAGCTGCACACCGTCGTGGGCGCAGGCAAAGCGGAAGGCGCCATGGATGCGGGCAATCTGCTGAAGCCGATGCTGGCGCGCGGCGAGCTACATTGCATCGGCGCTACTACCCTCGACGAATATCGGAAGTATATCGAGAAGGATGCCGCGTTGGAACGCCGCTTCCAGACCGTTTTCGTGGATCAGCCGTCTGTGGAAGACACCATTTCCATTCTGCGGGGGCTGCGCGAACGGTATGAAGTACACCATGGCGTACGGATCAAGGATTCGGCGCTGGTGGCGGCAGCTGTTCTTTCGAATCGCTACATCACGGATCGATTCCTGCCGGACAAAGCCATCGACTTGGTGGACGAGGCGGCTGCGAAGCTTCGAACTGAAATCGATTCCATGCCCGCGGAGCTGGACGAAACACTGCGGCGGATCATGCAGCTCGAAATCGAGCGTGAGGCGCTGAAGAAGGAATCCGATGCGGCGTCCAAGGATCGGCTGAAGAAGATTGAAAAGGAAGTAGCGGATCTCAAATCCGATTCGTCCGCCCTGAAAGCCCAATGGCAGGCGGAAAAAGAAGGCGTGCAGAGGCTGCGGGCACTGCGCGAGCAGTTGGAGCAGACCAGGACTGAGATTGAGAAAGCCGAACGGCAGTACGATCTGAATCGCGCGGCTGAGCTGAAGTACGGCAAACTGACTGAACTCGATCGGAAATTGAAAGCCGAAGAAGCGCGGTTGGCGGAAAAGCAGTCCGGCAAGCGGCTGTTGAAGGAAGAAGTGGACGAGGAAGACATCGCCGAAGTGGTGAGCCGCTGGACGGGCGTTCCAGTGTCGAAGCTGCTCGAGGGCGAGATGCAGAAGCTGCTGCATCTGGAAGAAGAGCTGCACAAGCGAGTAATCGGTCAGGACGAAGCTGTTCAAGCTGTGGCGGAAGCGGTGATGCGGGCGCGGTCGGGGTTAAAAGATCCTAACCGGCCGATCGGCAGTTTTATTTTTTTGGGACCCACCGGGGTAGGAAAAACAGAGCTGGCCAGAGCTCTCGCCGAATTCCTATTTGACGACGAAAAGGCCATGATTCGCATCGACATGTCGGAGTATCAGGAGAAGCATGCGGTGGCGCGGCTGATCGGCGCACCCCCCGGTTACGTGGGTTATGAAGAAGGAGGGCAACTAACGGAGTCCGTGCGACGTCGTCCATATTGTGTGGTGCTTTTCGACGAAATCGAGAAAGCCCACGGCGACGTGTTCAACGTCCTGTTGCAAATCCTTGACGACGGGCGTCTTACGGACGGGCAGGGTCGCACCGTCGACTTCAAGAACACGATCGTGATTATGACCTCGAACATCGGTAGCCATCGGATTTTGGAGTATAGCGGTACTACTTTCGCCGGCGACAAGTTCGAGCGGATGAAGGATACGGTTCTGGAGGAGTTGCGCCATCATTTCCGGCCTGAGTTTCTGAATCGGGTGGACGAGATTATTGTTTTCCATGCACTGTCAGAGGAGCA
The DNA here is from genome assembly GCA_036008345.1 of Bryobacteraceae bacterium. Lineage (GTDB taxonomy): Bacteria > Acidobacteriota > Terriglobia > Bryobacterales > Bryobacteraceae > Palsa-89. Next base: position 30,007 of record DASYNU010000214.1, on the reverse strand, counting down.
TTTGAAGCAGATTGTGGAGATTCAGCTCAACGGGCTGCGCAAGCGCCTGGCGGAGCGGCACATCGAGATTGAATTAACGGATCGGGCGCGCGGGCATTTGGTTCGCGTGGGCTACGATCCAACCTACGGGGCCCGGCCGTTGAAGCGGGCGATCCAGCGCGAAATTGAAACGCCAATGGCGCGCAAGATCCTGGGAGGCGAGGTACGCGACGGTTATCGCGTCAAAGTAGACGTGGATTCGTCGGGAAATTTGAAGTTTGAATCTAAAATCGCGAGCCGCGAGCGTGAAGCGGCTCTGAAGGAAGCATGAAACTATGAAAGGTCACATCCGTACATCTACGGCTGTTCTGTTGTTTACGATTGCGATCCTGATCGGCGCGCTGTTTGTCGCCGTGGGTCAGCGTCGTGTTCCCGTTTTTATCGACACCGCGCATGCGGCCGCAGTGGAGCAGGGGCCGCTGACCAGCTTTGCCCCGGTAGTGAAGCGCGCCATGCCGGCTGTCGTCAATATTTCGTCATCCAAAGTCGTGAAGGCGCAGCAAATACCGCGCGGCATGTTTGACGATCCAATGTTCCGTCAGTTTTTCGGCGGCCGCATGCCTGAGATGCAGCAACCCAAGTCCCAGCGCGAGACCAGTCTCGGCTCGGGCGTGATTGTGAGCCCGGACGGCTACATTATTACCAATAACCACGTGGTGGACGGCGCCACCGACGTGAAAGTGGAGTTCTCGAACAAAGAGAAGTATTCGGCGAAGATCATTGGAACCGACAAATATACTGACGTCGCGGTTTTGAAGATCGACAAAACCGGCCTTCCCACGCTGCCTTTTGCGGATTCAGGGAAAGTGCAAGTGGGCGATGTGGTGCTCGCCATTGGTGAACCGTTCGGATTGGGCGGCACCGTGACCATGGGCATCGTCAGCGCGAAAGGCCGCAGCCTGGGTGGTCAGATTGAGCGTTACGAAGACTTCATCCAGACGGATGCAGCCATCAACCACGGTAATTCCGGTGGTGCGCTTATCGACACGCGTGGAGAGCTGGTAGGAATCAACACTGCCATCCTTTCGGGCGATGGCGGCGGCAGCGAGGGCATCGGTTTCGCGATTCCGGCTAACCTGGCTCGCAACATGATGGATCAGATCCTGAAGAAGGGCAAAGTTACCCGTGGCTTCATGGGAATCCTTCCGCAGGAATTGACGCCAGATATGGCCAAAGAGTTCAACATGTCGAATGGCCACGGCGTATTGGTCGCGCAAGTCACTCCTGATAGTCCGGCTTCGAAAGCGGGGCTCAAGGTGGGTGACGTGATCACTTCTATCAACAGCGATGCTGTTGAAGATGTCAATTCGTTCCGCTTAGTTGTGGCCGGTTTTGCGCCGGGAACCAAGATCGATCTAAAAGTGAGTCGCGACGGCAGAACGATCGACGTTCCGGTAACGCTGACGGAATACAACATGGAAGCCAACAACGGGCAGGGTGGTCCGGAAGGCGCTCCGGGTAAGGGCGAAAAGGGCGCGCTCAAAGGCGTTTCCGTCGAGGCCTTGACGCCGGACCTTCGAGACAAGATGCAACTGCCGGACACCGTGAAAGGTGGAGTGGTCATCACGGACCTGGATGACGATTCCCCAGCGGCCGCCGTCGGATTGCAACCCGGCGACTTGATCCTGCAAGTGAACCATCGTCCGGTGAATACGGTGGCTGAGTTTAACAGTGCCGTGAAACAGGGGGCATCCAAGGACTCGACGCTGCTGCTGGTGAAGCGTGGGGCGGGCGAACAGTTTTTGGTGGTTCCGAATAAGTAAAGGCGTCCCCTTGCTTACGCGCGGGGCTACAACTGCGATGTTTTGTAGCCCCGCGCGTGAGCGAGGGGAGCAAGAGTTGAGTCAATGGGAAGCAGGTCCTTTGCGGGCCTGCTTCTTTTTGTCTCTTCGTGCATCTAACTTTCAGATATGAGAAGTCGAACCAAAATTTGGGCCTTCGCGGATGATGCTCCGGCTTTGTGGCAACCCTCGGCGGATGTCTATCGCACCAGGGATGGATGGCTGTTGAAGTTCGATCTGGCGGGCGTCCGGGCCGAGGATGTGATGGTGACCGTGCGCGGGAGGCGCGTTTCGGTGAGCGGAGTTCGCCGCGACCTGATTGTGGAGGAGGGGTGCAGTTACTACTCAATGGAGATCTCCTATAACCGATTTGAGCGGTCAATTGAAATGCCGGCGGATCTTGAGAACGCTCGAGTGACGCTGGAAGCGCGAAACGGATTATTGCTGGTAAGGATGATCACAAAAGGAAACCAAGAATATGTCTGACCAACCAGTTGTCTATGAATTACCCGTGTTGCCGTTGAAGAATGCGGTACTTTTCCCGTACCTGCTGATGCCTTTGTCGGCGGGGCGCCCGGGGTCAATCGCAGCCGTAGAAGCGGCTCTGGCAACTGAATCGAAGGAAGTGCTGGTATTTACGCAGCGCGATGGAGATGTGGATTCGCCGTTGCAAGGCGATCTGTATCCTATCGGCACCAAGGCCGTGATCCGGAAGATGTCGCGAGCAGGCGAAGGGCATCTCGAATTGCTGGTGCTGGGTATGGAGCGCGTGGCGCTGGTCAAGCTGGATACGTCCGAGCCTTTCTTGAAAGCACGCGTGACACCGTTGCCGCTGCCGGAGGATAAGAGCTCGGAGATCGAGGCGCTGCAAAGCGCGCTGATCGAACTGGCAGGGGAAGCATTAGCTCTTGCGCAGCCCAATGCTCCTCAGGAACTGCGGGGGCTGCTCTCCGCCAACGAAGATCCTCTGCGATTGGCGTTCGTGCTGGCATCCATGTTCAGTTTCGATGCTGAGAAGGCGCAGGCTTTGCTCGAAGCGCCCACGCGCGCCGAGGCATTGCGGCTGGTGCATCGGTATCTGACGCACGAAGTGCAGGTGCTGGAACTGCGCAATAAGATCACCACCGAAGCACGAAGTGAGATGAACAAGGAGCAGCGGGACTATTTGCTGCGCCAACAGATGCGCGCCATTCAGCAAGAGCTGGGCGAAAAAGGCGGAGAGCAGGCTGAGGCCGAGCAACTGCGCGAGCGGCTGGAAAAGGCCGATTTGCCGGAGGACATCCTGAAGGAAGCGAATCGGGAATTGAGCCGGCTGGAAAAACTGCCTCCCGGAGCGCCTGACTATAACGTCATCCGGACCTACCTGGATTACGTGCTGGAGCTGCCGTGGCGGAAGAGCACCGAAGATTCGCTGGATATCGCAAAGGCGCGCCAGGTTTTGGATGAAGACCATTACGGGTTGAAAGATGTAAAAGAGCGCATCCTCGAACACCTGGGTGTCTTGAAGCTGAATCCGAACGCGAAGGCTCCGATATTGTGCTTCGTGGGACCTCCCGGAGTTGGCAAGACTTCGCTGGGGCAATCCATCGCGCGGGCGCTGAACCGCAAATTTGAGCGCTTGAGCCTGGGCGGTATGCATGACGAAGCGGAGCTGCGCGGACATCGGCGCACCTATATTGGCGCCATGCCGGGACGCGTGATCCAGGCCATGCGGCGCGCGGGAGCTAATAATCCAGTGTTGATGCTGGACGAAGTGGACAAGCTGGGGCGCGACTTCCGAGGCGATCCCGCAGCCGCGTTGCTCGAGATCCTGGATCCGGAGCAGAATAAAACGTTCCGGGACAATTACCTGGATCTGCCGTTCGATCTGTCGAAAGTTTTATTCGTCACGACGGCGAATGCGCTGGATACCATTCCGCGTCCGTTGTTGGACCGCATGGAATTACTGCGGTTGGCCGGCTATAGCGAAGAAGAGAAGCTGGAGATCGCGAAACGCTACCTGCTTCCGAAGCAGCTCAAGGAAACTGGGCTGAGCGCGGAACAGTGTTCCATCCCGGATGACACCATCCGGTGGATCACTTCGCGCTACACCAGAGAAGCTGGAGTCCGGCAGTTGGAGCGGGCCATCGGACGCGTGGCGCGTAAGATCGCGCTGCGCTTTGCGGAGGGTCATGCGGAATCCTGCGTGGTGCGCCCGGATGATCTGATCGAAATGTTCGGACCCGAGCCGTTCAGCCAGGAGCAGGCGCGTCGCGAAATGCCTCCCGGCGTAGCAACTGGATTAGCTTGGACCGAGACCGGCGGCGATGTGCTGTACATTGAAGCCACGCTGCTGCCGGACGGAAAAGGCTTGACCTTGACGGGACAACTCGGCGAAGTGATGCAGGAATCGGCCAAGGCGGCCCAGAGCTACATCTGGTCGCACGCGGGCGATTTCGAGATCGATCCGGCGCTGTTCAGGAATTCCGGCGTTCACGTACACGTGCCGGCCGGCGCCATCCCAAAGGATGGTCCATCGGCGGGCGTGACCATGGCCACAGCGTTGGCCTCGCTCTATACGAAGCTGCCGGCGCGCAGCGATGTCGCGATGACCGGTGAGATTACCCTGACCGGATTGGTGTTGCCCATCGGTGGTGTGAAAGAGAAGGTGCTGGCGGCGCGGCGCGCGGGAATCCTTACGGTGATTCTGCCTAAGGGGAATCAGAAGGATCTGCGCGATCTGCCGGAGCATGTTCGCAATGAGATGAAGTTCGTATTCGCCGAACGGGTGGAAGACGTGCTGAGGGCGGCAGTTCCACAGTTGGGTGAGCGGATGGAGTCGGCGAAGACGCATCGGATCGATCACGCCGCGTAACAAAGGCACCGGTCGCTTACGCTCGCGGTTCGGTTACGGAGCCGAGCCGCGACCGGCAGAAGCCGTGAAAAAATCGGCAGGAGCGCCGGGTTGGCAGACGAAAGCGTCTGCCCCACATTGACGCACAAGGATTTGCGACCGGGTGGCGCAGGCGCTTTCGCCTGCGAACCGATTTTTTCACGGCTTCTCAGGGAGTCGGTACTCTATTTCAGTGCACGGAGGAGGGTTCTCGGACGCCAAGCACCGACTCTCCTCCTTCGGCGGCGAATGCATTCAACGCTTCCTGATGCAGCCCCTGGGCCTTGCTGAGAATCCGGATAAACTCAGGATTTGCCCGCAGTGGATCGAACCACGGGTCGCGCACCATTGCCGGGAAACAGAAGAATCCCAGGTCGACCGTTTGAGAAAGTGCCGCCAGGGCGCGTTCTGCTTCGCTTAAGTAGGCTAGTTGGCGAGCCTGGTAGTACCAGCCTTCCGGATCGCGGAACGACCCTCCCACCAGCAGCTCATCCATGACGCGGATACACTCCTCGCGGTCCCCTTCCAGCAACGCGCGAAAAGCCGTGGTGTACAGTCTGGCAATTCGAAACGTAGCAGGCGGCTCGTTCTGCTTCAGCAACTCGATGGCCTCATCCACGCGGCCCAGCATGGCGAGACACACTGGCATGTCGAAGCTGTAGTTGTCACTGCTTGAATCCAGCGCGGCTTGATAATCACCCAGCATCAGGTACGTGTGTACCACGCTGGTTCTGATGCCAGGATCCAGGCGGCGCGCTTCCGAGTGAGCAGCCACCGACGCTTTCAACAGTCCGCAATAGCGGCAAACGTGAGTCAATCCGGCGAATAGTTCGGCCTCGTTCCGGGAGATATGCAATCGTCTCAGGAGCCGCGTCAAGGCATCCAGCGCGCGCCCTTGATCCACTTGAATCGGTGTGTATAGCTGATGCGCCAGTGCAAGATCCGGATTCAGCTCCAACGCCCGCCGCAGTGCGTTGTCAGCGTGCGCCAGTTTCTCCGCCGAACCAGCCGAGTACTTGTCGGACAACCATCGGGCGCGCCCCAGGCGAGCCCAGGCAGGCGCGTATGACGGGTCCTTTGCGACGCATTGCTCATAGAGATCGAGGGCGGGAAGAACATTCTTACGCTCGCGGTCCAGCTCATTGGCGCGAAGAAACAGATCGTATGCGGACGGGTTAGCGGGTGCGTCATGGCCGAGCATGCGGCGCTCGCCGCTAGTCAATGGCAAAGCGAGCGACTCCACCACGCCGCGCACCAGCGTGTCCTGCAATTGGAATATATCCCTCAGTTCCACCTGTGAGGCGCGCGACCACACCAGGGTACCGGCCGGCGCTTCCACTAATTGAGTCGTCAGTCGCAACTCGGTACCCGCGCGCAGCAAAGTGCCCGTAAGGACGACATCGATGTCGGCCTCCTGCGCGATCTCTTTCAAGTTGTGCGCTCCGCCGGCGTAACGTGCGGCCGCGAGGCTGGAGCGCACCACCAGAGAACTCAGGCCGGTGAGCGATGCGGCGATGGCTTCAGGAAGGCTGAAGGCCAGGAAGTCGGTATCGGGATCCGGCCGCAGCGTGCGAAACGGAAGGACGATCAGGCGCTTGACGGATTGGGCTTCCACGCGTGCACTGGTGTCCTCTAGGCGCATGACGGCGCGCAACTCCGCCGCCATGGCGTCGGCATCCTGGAAGCGGCTTTCCGGATCCTTCGCAAGCGCCCGGTTCAAAATGCGGTTAACGGCCAATGCCGCCGGAGATCCGGTTAACGCCTGCGGCGACTCGTAGAGGATGGCGTGAAAAATCTCCATTTGTGAATTGCCTTGAAACGCCTGTTTACCGGAGAGCATTTCAAAAAGCATGCTGGCAGTGGAGAACAAATCTGAGCGTGCGTCCACCGGCTTTCCAGTGAGTTGCTCGGGAGAGGCATAGCGGGGGGTAGCGGCGATGGCGCCGGGCTGCGTCAGGTCGATTTCGGTAGCGGAGTCGCTGGTTTGCGGAGCCGCCACCGGTTTCGCTAATCCAAAGTCCAACACCTTGACGCCTTGCGTGGAGAGAAACACGTTGGAAGGCTTCAGATCGCGATGCACCAACGAGCAGCGGTGGATGGCCGACAGCGCGGATAGGACACTCAAGATAATCTGAACCGCTTCCGGCACAGGGAGTGGGCCGCGCATCAAACGGCTGGAAAGCGGCTCACCTTCGAGCAGCTCCATCACCAGAAACGGACGCCCACCTTCTTCGCCGATGTCGTAGATGCGGCATATGTTGGGATGCGTGACGCGCGCAGCCGACTGGGCCTCGCGCTGGAAACGCTTGCGGCCGCTATCGTCGTCGCCCGAGCCCAGTATCATTTTGAGAGCTACAGGCCGGTCGAGCCGCGAATCATGCGCACAGTACACGACGCCCATGCCGCCTTCACCCAGCTTGCCGGTAACGTGATACGGACCGATATTTTCCGGGTAGCCGGACATGCGCGCGAAAATCCCCTTTTCAGTTTAAATGGATCAGAGAAGCATATAAGTGACGATGGCAACCGCGGCCAGCTTACGTTGGGCGTCCGTCAGGTCAACGCGGCCGACACAAAGATTCTTGCCGATGCGCACCAGATGGGACCGCGCGGCGATCTTGCCATGGGCGATAGGGCGCAAGTAATTGATTTTCAGGTCCGTAGTGGCGCAGGGCCGGCGTCCGCCAAAGTGCCGGGCCAGCGCGATGCCCACGGCTGCATCGGCCAGCGTCGCCGCCACGCCGCCGTGCATCATCCCGGCAATATTCTTTAGTTCGTCGCGCATCGCGCATTCAAGAGTTACACCGTCGGAATGCACGCGGGCGACCCGCAGACCGATCAGTTTGTTAAACGGCATGTTTTCGGCTACGCGTCGAAGGTCTTGGATTGTCACTCACTTTACGTTGACACACTAAGCGACGCCGTGCATCTCACTTTGTGGACGACGCTTTGTGGACAATAAGGGCGACTTACGCCGCCATCCTCGAGGGCCGGTCACGGTGCCGGTTCAGTTAAGTTGGACCGACGTCCAGGGCTCGGAAAAATTCATAACGGGGCGGATCGTCGATATCTCGGAGTCAGGAATGCGGGTGCAGATGCGGGAGCCTCTGGCCAAGCAGACCTACGTTGCGTTGCGGGCGGATCAAATCGGTCTGCAGGGGCGGGCTTCGGTTCGAACGTGCGTAAAACAAGGGACGAATCATGTGGTGGGTTTAGAATTTAGCGGCGGATTGAAGTGGAAGCCGAAGAAGTAGGCAGTAGCTGTATCATCGAAGAATGAAACTCGAAGGAAAAGTTGTCGTCGTAACCGGCGGTGGAAATGGAATCGGCCGCGCCTTGTGCCGGCGGTTCGCGGCGGAGGGCGCCAAGGCCGTAGTTGTGGCGGATGTGGAGGTGGAAGCAGCTCGAAAAGTGGCTGCGGAAATCCACGGTTACGAATACTCGGTGGATGTGGCCAGCGAATCCGACATCCAGCTGCTGGTAGACGATGTGCTGAAGAAACACGGGCAGATCGATCTGTTTTGCTCCAATGCCGGCATCGGCGTGGAGGGCGATTGCGACGTCACCAACCGCGATTGGCAGCGCATTTGGGAGATCAACGTGATGTCGCACGTTTACGCGGCGCGCCACGTGCTGCCTGGGATGCTGGCGCGCAAGGACGGATACTTGCTTCAAACCGTTTCGGCTGCCGGACTGCTGAGCCAAATTGGATCGGCGCCTTACGCGGTCACGAAACATGGCGCGCTGGCACTAGCCGAGTGGCTCTCGATCACTTACGGCGATCAGGGCATCAAAGTCTCGGCGCTGTGCCCGCAGGGAGTAAAAACACGGATGCTGGAGAATGCCGAATTCGGCGGAGGAACATTTTTGCTCGAAGGCGCGCTGGAGCCCGAGCAAGTTGCAGAAGCCGTGGTGAAGGGCCTCGAGGAAGAGCATTTTCTGATCCTTCCGCATCCGGAAGTGTTGGAGTACATACGCCGCAAGGCCGGCGATTACGACCGGTGGCTGCGCGGGATGCGGCGGCTGCAGGCTAGCGTGGTGCCGATCAAGGCGCACCAAGTTTGATCTCATTGGCCGCTGATGAACGCGGATTGCCGAAGCGTTCGCGCAACGTGTTCTTTTGTACTTTACCAGTTCCACCTTTGGGCAGGACGTCGGTGAATACGGCTGAGGTTGGGCACTTGAAGTGCGTGAGGCGCTCGCGGCACCATTCGATCAACTCTAGTTCGGTGAGGGTTGCACCGGGGCGTATGACGGCAACTGCGCGGATGGTTTCGCCCCAAGTCTGGTGCGGAACTCCGATGACGGAGGCTTCGAGGATCGCCGGGTGCGCGCATAGCATCGATTCCACTTCGGGCGAGTAGACATTCTCGCTGCCGGTTTTGATCATGTCCTTCTTGCGATCCAGAATATAGAGGAAACCCTCTTCGTCCATGCTTCCCAAATCGCCCGTGTGCATCCATCCGCCGCGTAATACTTCGGCATTCACTTCAGGCCGGTTCCAATATCCTTTCATGATGTTCGGGCCGCGCGCGATCACTTCGCCCACTTGTCCGGTGGGAACCTCGTTGTCGCGCTCATCTACAACCCGGACTTCCACGCCGGTGATCGGTTTCCCGGCGGATTTCACCGGCGCAAACGGGCGGTCGGTGTTTTCGAATCGATGGTCTTCATGACGGAGGAAAGTCAGTATCGGGCTCACCTCTGTCATCCCATATCCTTGAGCGAATTCACAGCTCAGTTTCTGCATGGCTTGCTTGAGCAACGGCAGCGGCATGGGCGACGCACCATAGGTGACGCGCTGCAGACTGGAGAGGTCGTAACGATCAAAATTGGGATGGTTCAAAACCATGTTGAGCATGGTTGGAACCAGAACGAGGTTCGTAATGCGGTAGCGCTGGATGGCTTGGAGCGTTCCTTCCGGGTCGAAGCTGGGTAGGAAGCAATGCGTAACACCGCACAGAGTCAAGGCGTGAATGGCGCCGGCGTCGGCCAGATGAAACATCGGCGCCGAGTGCAGCCACTTACCTTCGGTAATAAAACCCACCGACGGCATCAGGGAGTGCGCGGCGTTTGAATACACGTTGCGATGGGTGAGCATGGCTCCCTTCGGACCTCCGGTTGTGCCGCTGGTGTAGAACAATCCCACCAGATCGTTCTCGTCCGGATCCTCGTTGGACAAGACTCCGGCCTGGCTCGCTGTTCTCCAATCTACCAATCCATCCGGGCAGTCCCCTGCCCCAGCAAAGACGATGTGCTGCAGCGTGGTAGCACTCGCGCGAATTTGCGGAACCAGGGCGGCAAATCGCTCATCGACGAACAGTATTTTGCTGCCGGAATCATTTAGCGTGTAAATGATTTCGTTGATGTGCCAGCGTGTGTTGAGCGGCACTATCAGGACTCCGGCGCGGGAGGTTGAATAGTACAGATCCAAGTATTCCGGCGAGTTCTGCATTAAGACCGCGACTCGATCGCCCTTGGACGCGCCCAACGCCACCAGCTTGCGCGCCGAGTTCTCGACGTTTTCGTAGAATTGCGCGTAGCTGATTTCCTGATCTTCGTGCTGGATGGCAATAGAGCGGCCATGGTAGCGCTTCGCGGTTCGAAGGCAATAATTGACGTTCATCGAATCACTCCTTGACGTTCGAGGTCTTCGATCTCGGCGGTGTCGAAACCGTGCCGGCCGAGGATTTCCCGGGTATGTTCGCCCAGGGCTGGCGGCGGAGGGCCGGCACGATCGGGCAGCCCGGCGGCCACTTCGCTGATAGTGCGAACCAGCGTGACGCAGCAATCGCTGTCGCGCAACTCATCGAACCACGCGCAGGCCGACTTTGTGCGGAAAATGGAGGCGATGCGCTCCTTTACGAGATCGTTGGGTTCTTCAAACTGCCGCGCGATCAGATCGTCCGCGCGCAGGCGGCAGCAGAGTTCGGCCCAGAACTTCGGCTCCAGGGCTCCCACGGCAAGCCATCGCGCATCGGATGCTTGGTACAGGTTGTAGCATGCATAGCGGCCGCTAAGCACTTCATTTCCGGGCGTCGGATCGCGGCCGGAATCTCGCCAGGCGGCGAGTGGGATGGTGAGCAGCGATGTCACACCAGCGTACATTGAGATGTCGACGTGCCGGCCTTCGCCGGTTTGCTGGCGAGCGAGGAAAGCCAGCAGGATCCCGTTGATTGCTTGCATAGAGCCGCCCACTAGGTCGGCGATTTGCACGCCCGGAATCACCGGGAGATTCAGACTGAGTACGCCGCCGAGCGCCATGTAATTCACATCGTGTCCGGCTAGCTGCGCATAAGGGCCGTTCTGGCCATAACCGCTCAAGCTGACATAAATCAGGCGCCGGTTTGCGGCGCTCAGGTCTGCGTAGCCCAGCCCGAGGCGCGCCATCGCTCCAGGCCGGTTGCCTTCGATCAACACGTCAGCTTCCCGAGCAAGCGAAAGAAATGTCTCGCGGCCGCGCGGATGTTTCAGATCAATGGACACGCTTTTCTTGCCGCCGTTGGTGCGGGCGAAGACGGCAGGGTTCATGTCGCGCGCATAATCGCCGGCACGCGGTTCCTCGATCTTGATTACCTCCGCTCCCCAATCGGCAAGTTGTTGCGTTGCAACCGCGCCAGGCAGCAGGCGTGTGAGATCCAGAACCACGATCCCTTGGAGAACGCTCACGCCCGCGCCTTCACCAGCACTTTGTCGCTGTAAACCAAAACCGGCTCGCCATTTTGATTGAGGACCGTGGTTTCGAATGTCACCACTCCGCGGCCGGGGCCTTTCTGCGCGCGGCCAGTGACCTTCTTCACCACATGGACGGTGTCTCCAATGAATACGGGCCGCGTGAAGCGCAGTTTATCGACGCCATAAAAAGCCACTACGGTGTCCTGAATCTGATTCATCTGCACGCTCAGGCCGGTGGAGATGCTGAAAATCAGCGCGCCGTGCGCGATGCGCTTTCCAAATGGTCCCTGCGCGGCAACCACCTCGTTCATGTGGAGTTCGACGAAGTCCCCGGAAAGACCGGCGAAGTTCACGATGTCGGCTTCCGTCACGGTTCTGCCGCGTGAAGTGGTGACATTCTCCAGAACAAAATCCTCAAAGTGCAGGCTCAAGTGCAACCTCCATGGTACGGCTCGGTCTTGACAGACGCGGCGCGCTATCCTACCTTGAGAATTCTATGCGAAAAAAGGTAACGGTTGTTGGAGCTGGCAACGTCGGGGCCAATTGCGCCCTTCGGATTGCCGGCAAGGAACTGGCGGATGTCGTCCTGGTGGACATCGTGGAAGGCGTGCCGCAGGGGAAGGGCCTCGATATTCTCGAGTCCGGTCCGGTGGAGGGCTACGACGTCAATGTAATTGGCGCCAACGACTACGAGGCTACGGCGAACTCCGACATTGTGGTGATCACGGCTGGATTTCCCCGCAAACCTGGCATGAGCCGCGACGATCTCCTGTTGGCCAACTATGAAATCGTCAAGACTGCAACAGAGCAGGCGGTCAAATACTCGCCGAACTCGATTCTGGTTTTGGTGACGAACCCGCTGGATGCGATGTGCTGGACAGCGTTCCAAATTTCCAAATTTTCGAAGAACCGGGTGATTGGCATGGCGGGGGTTCTGGACACCGCGCGCTTCCGGACGTTCATCGCGCAGGAACTGGGAGTCTCGGTTTCAAATGTCACGGCGCTCGTGCTGGGCGGGCATGGCGACACCATGGTCCCGATTTCGCGATTAACGAACGTTTCCGGTATCCCGCTCAGCGAATTACTGGATCAGGCCATCATCGACCGGCTGGTGGATCGGGCGCGCAACGGTGGCGCGGAGATCGTCAAATATTTGAAGACCGGCAGCGCGTATTACGCTCCGTCGTCAGCCGCGGTGGAAATGGTGGAGTCGATTCTGAAGGATCAGAAGAAAGTGCTGCCCTGCGCCGCGTATCTCGAAGGTGAATACGGCATCAAAGATCTGTTTGTCGGCGTGCCAGTGAAACTGGGTTCGCGCGGGATCGAGAAAATCTATGAGATCAAGCTCCAGCCGGACGAGAAAACAGCGCTAGACAAGAGCGCGGCGGCGGTGAAAGAGCTGATTGAAGTAATCAAAGGAAAAATGTAGGCGGCAAGCTGTAGGAGGCAGGCGGCAGAAAACCACACATCTGTATCCTGCCGCCTGCGGCCTGCCTCCTGGCCTCCCTCGCTATACTGGAGCTTAATGCACGATATGGGCATTTTTTGGCTCCGTGTGGCCACTGTTTTGTATGGGGTGGGGCTGTTGCACGCCATGGCGGTGTTGCTGCGGCGCAAATCAGGGTTCCTGAAATACGCGCTGTTTGCGTTCCAGGCCGGCGTGGTGCTGCACCTGGTTGCGATTGTCGAACTGACCCTGGAGATCGGGCATCTGCCCGTCGACAATTTCTTCGAGTGCGCCACGGTTTGCGCATTTCTTATTGCTGTTTTGTTTTTGTTCGTTTACTGGCGCTACGATTTTGCCAGCCTTAGCGTCTGTATTTTCCCGCTGGTATTCGTTCTGACTCAAGTGGGCGCCATCCAGACACCTATGCTTTCCTGGCCTAATCCCAGCGTCCGAAGCGCCTGGCTGCTGCTGCACGTGATGATGATCCTGTCCGGTTATGCCGCACTCCTTTTGACGGCAGTGGCATCTGTTTTTTACCTGATCCAGGAACGGCAGCTCAAGATGAAGAGGGGAGTGAAGCTGTTCTCGCGTCTGCCTCCGCTCGGCACGCTGGATAATCTGATCACCAATTCCATGGGCTTCGGATTTGTGTTTATTACGCTGGGCGTGGTTGCGGGAAGCACCTGGGCGTCCATCGAATCGGGCACGGCGTGGATCAAGGATCCCCGCATAGCGCTTGCGTTTATCACCTGGGGATTTTATCTCGCCATGGTCTTCCTGCGTGCCACCGCGGGATGGAGAGGCCGCAAAGCCGCGCTAATGGCGGTTGCGGTGCTATGCTGTTCGGCGCTCACCTGGGCCGCGCATGTGGGCTTGAGCCAGATGCTGGCCAAATGAAATTCTCCATCACTGGCGTGAATCACAAAAGTGCGCCGGTGGAGGTGCGCGAACGCCTGGCATTTGACGAGAACTCGCTCCCGGAAGCATTGCTCGAGCTGAAACGGCGGCCGGGTTTTTGCGAAGGGATGATTCTTTCCACCTGCAATCGTGTGGAAATAGCGCTGACTTGCGAGGACGGCGCTGCCTCAGGCGTGGCAGTCGACCAGTTCCTGGCCGACACACGCAACGTCGCGCGCGACTGGGTGACGCCCTATCTATACCGCTACGAAGACAACGAAGCCATTCTGCATCTGTTTCGCGTAGCTGCCAGCCTGGACTCCATGATGGTGGGCGAGCCGCAGATTCTGGGTCAACTCAAGACGGCCTACGCGCTGGCCAAGCAGCATGGCGCGGTGAGTGGATTTCTGGACACTTTACTCACGCGCGCCTTCAGTGTTGCCAAGCGCGTACGCACGGAGACCGAAATCGGCGCGAATGCAGTCTCGGTAAGTTATGCGGCGGTAGAGCTGGCACGCGAAATCTTTGGGACGCTGAGCGACAAGAAAGTCATGCTGGTGGGCGCCGGTAAAATGTCGGAGCTGGCTGCCCGCCATTTGCGGCGCAGCGGCGCGACTCACATTTTGGTCACCAACCGCACGCACGAACGCGCCGTAGAGATGGCGCAACTCTTCGACGGCAAAATCGTCGACTACACGCAATTCATCGCTTTCTTACCCGAAGTGGACATCGTGATTGCATCTAGCGGCGCGCCGCACTACATCATCGTGCGGGACGACATGAAGAAAGTCATCGAGGCACGCAAGAATCGGCCGGTGTTCCTGATCGATATCGCGGTCCCGCGCAACATTGAACCGTCCGTGAACAACCTGGACAACGTGTTCTTATACGACATCGACGACCTTCAAAAAGTAGTGGCCACCAACCTGGAAGGGCGGCAGCATTCGGCTGAAGAGGCGGAAGCCATCATCCACGAAGAAATGGAAAAGATGATGATGCGGCTAAAGGCGCGCGAAGTGGTTCCCACCATCGTCAGTCTACAGGAACAACTGGAACATGTACGCACGGCAGAACTGGCGCGCATGCGCAGCAAGTTCGGAACGCTAACACCGGAACAGGAGCAGGCTCTGGAAACGCTGACCAAGAGCATCATCAACAAAGTTGCGCATGGACCCATTTCAGAGCTGCGGCGTCAAGCCTCGCTTCCAGACGGGCACTATTTCATCACCACCATCCGAAAGGTTTTTCGCTTAGGCGATTAGCATGCTGACCATCGGCTCCCGTGGTTCGCAACTAGCTTTGTGGCAGTCGCGCTGGATCCAGGCGCGGATTCAAAGCTTCGGCGTGGAGACGCGGATCGAGATCATCCACACCACCGGCGACAAGATCACCGACGTCGCGCTGTCGAAGGTAGGGACCAAGGGATTGTTCACCAAGGAAATCGAAGAAGCGCTGCTGAGCGGGGCGATCGATTTGGCGGTGCATAGTCTGAAGGACATGCCGACAGAGCTGCCGGACCATCTTACGCTGGCGGCCATCCCGGAACGGGAGGATCCGCGCGACGCGATGGTGGGGCGGAGTTTGGGGTCGCTGGCGCCTAAGGCCAAGGTTGGTACCAGCTCATTGCGGCGAGCGGCGCAGCTGCGGGCTAAGCGGCCGGATCTCGATATCGAAAACATCCGTGGAAATCTGGACACCCGGCTGCGCAAGTTGGACGAGGGGCAATACGACGCGATCGTTCTGGCGTCGGCCGGCTTGCGGCGATTAGGCTGGGAGAATCGCATCACGGAACTGCTGGATCCGGATGTCATGTGCCCCGCGGTGGGGCAAGGTGCGCTGGCCGTAGAGACTCGCGCGGATGGCTGCGCGGCCGAGGAAATGGCGAAACGGCTGGAACACCGGGAAAGCAGAATCGCGGTGACTGCGGAGCGGGCAGTGCTGCGGGCATTGGGTGGGGGATGCCAGGTCCCGATCGGTGCTTATGCGACTGTGGACGGCGATGCGCTGCAGCTTCGCGCGATCATTGTATCGCCGGATGGGACGGAGATTATCCGGAAGCAGTCTAGCGGCGCTTCGCGCGATGCCGCTGTTATCGGCCGCGCGCTGGGCGAGGAGCTGCTGGCGCGGGGCGGGAAACAGATTTTGGAAGCAGTTTACGGGGCATGAGCGGTTCCGACGTTCCCTTCCGGTCGCGGTTCGGTTTAGGAACCGTCTATCTGGTTGGGGCAGGGCCTGGGGATCCGGACCTGATTACGTGGAAGGGGCGCAAGCTGCTGGCGCTCGCGGATTCCGTGCTTTTCGATCATCTGGCTAACGAGCATCTGCTGGATCTGACTCGCAAAGATTGCGAGCGCATCTACGTCGGAAAAAAGAAGGCAGTGCACGCCTATCCGCAGGAAGAAATCTGCTCCATGATGATCGACCGTTCTCGGCGCGGTTTAACCGTGGTTCGTCTCAAGGGCGGCGATCCTTTAATCTTCGGGCGCGGCGGGGAGGAGTTGGAAGCGTTGGTAGACGCTGGAATCCCGTATGAAGTGGTGCCGGGTGTTACATCGCCGCTGGGAATTGCCGCTTACAGCGGCGTGCCCCTAACACATCGGGATCACACCAAGGTAGTGACATTCGTGACTGGCCACGATGTGGCTGCCATCGACTGGGGGAAGATCGGGCAATCGGAGACACTGGTCGTGTTTATGGGGATCGCAGCTATTCGGGAAATCGCGAGGGAGATCATGACGCATGGCCGTTCCGGCGACACTCCTGCGATCGCGGTGCGATGGGGCACGCGGCCGAATCAGGAAACCGCGACTGGAACACTCGCCACCATTGCCGACCAAATCGAGAAAGCTCATCTGAAGCCGCCAGCCACGGTGATCATCGGCGAAGTGGCGGGATTGCATTCGAAGCTGGCTTGGTTTGAGAAGCTGCCGCTCTTCGGAAAACAGATTGTGGTTACGCGCGCCCACGATCAGGCAGGGGATTTCTCAGCGCGTTTGAGATCCCTCGGTGCGGAAGTCCTCGAGTTGCCGGTTATTTCCATTCAGCCGCCGAAGGATCCGGGGCCGCTGGATCGGGCCATCGGACACCTCGCGCTTTACGATTGGCTGATCTTCACCAGCGTAAACGGCGTCCAATATTTCATGGATCGGCTGGACCGCTCCGATCACGATCTGCGATCGTTCAAAGCCCGGATCTGCGCCATTGGACCGGCCACCCGTGAAGCTATCGAGAATTTGCATTTGAAGGTGGATCTGATGCCGAAGGAGTATGTGGCCGAAAGTCTGGTGGAGACTTTTCGCTCTGAGCGGCTGCAGGGAAAGCGTGTGCTGCTGCCGCGCGCGGCTGTGGCGCGGGACTTGATTCCTAGCGAGCTTGAGAAGTTCGGAGCTCACATAGAAGTGGTAGAGGCGTACCGTAATGTGATTCCGGAGGATGCCGCTGCGCGCGCACATGAACTATTCTCGGCGGCGAAGAAACCGGATTGGATCACGTTTACCAGTTCATCTACTGTAACGAACTTTCTTGAAATCGCCGGGCGGGATGCGCTCGCGGGGGTTCGTATAGCTTCCATCGGTCCTGTGACGTCGGAGACTGTGCGCGAGCATGGGCTCAAAGTGGATGTAGAGGCCAAGCAGTTCACGATGGATGGGTTGGTGGACGCCATCCTCGGCGCTGTGTGATTCATCCTGCTTAAACTGCCTTTCGTCGAAAGTTCCTCGCCGCTTAGGGGCGTTCCATCTATTCTGGAAGAGCGTTAGTGCA
Source organism: Bryobacteraceae bacterium (assembly GCA_036008345.1). Taxonomy (GTDB): domain Bacteria; phylum Acidobacteriota; class Terriglobia; order Bryobacterales; family Bryobacteraceae; genus Palsa-89. Next base: position 12,534 of record DASYNU010000214.1, on the reverse strand, counting down.
CCGGCTCCCTTACGGTCGCGTTCGAAAACCGAACCGCGACCGTAAGGGAGCCGGTGCCTGAAAGGATGCATGATCGAGGTTGCACAGCTTCGCAAGCAATACGGAGACGTCGTCGCTGTCAAGGATGTGACATTCACCGCCCAGCCGGGCGAGATCTTCGGTCTGCTGGGGCCGAATGGCGCGGGCAAAACGACGACCATCGGATGTATTTCGAGCCTGCTTACTCCTACCGCCGGCCATATTCGAGTGATGGGTCACGACGTGGTCCGCGATGGAGTGGCAGCGCGGCGGAGCATCGGAGTGGTGCCGCAGGAAATTGCGCTATACGACGATCTCTCGGCGCGCGAAAATCTGAGCTACTGGGGCGGTGCGCAGGGGCTTCGAGGCGCCCTACTTCGCGATCGCATCACCGAAGTGCTGGAGCTCACGGGGCTGCTGGACCGCGCCAAGGAACCGATCAAGCGATTTAGCGGCGGAATGAAGCGGCGCCTGAATTTTGCGTGCGGCATTGTGCATCAGCCCAGGGTCCTGTTGCTGGATGAACCCACCGTCGGCGTGGATCCGCAGAGCCGGGTTCGCCTGCTGGAACTGGTTCGCGACCAAGCAAAAGGCGGTGCTTCGGTCCTATACACCACGCACTACATGGAGGAAGCTCAAAGCCTGTGCGATCGGCTGGCCATCATCGATCACGGCAATATCATCGCGCAAGGCACGCTGGCAGAGCTTCGCGCGTTGCTGGCGGAGCGCGATCTACTGCGCCTTACAGGCGTCTTTCGCCCTGACGCCATCCGGGAAGCGCTGGCCCGGTTGGAGGGCGTGGAGATTATCCAGTCCGATGAAAGCCAGCTTTCTCTCTCTGTGAGTGACGCTTCGCATCGCCTGCCGTCGCTGTTCGCGGCCATCAATACCGCCGGCGAAGTCCGCGGCACCACGCTTACGCAGCCGAGCCTCGAAAGCTTGTTCATCAAGCTGACGGGCAAGGAGCTGAGGGAATAAAGATGCGTTTCGTTCTCACCAGCACCGTCAAGGATCTTCGCCGCATTCGCCGCGATCCGGTGACGATCCTCACCTGGCTCGGTATCCCGACTTTTATTGCCATTATCCTGGTGGTTATTTTCGGACGAGGCGATGCGCGGCCGAATGGAAAGCTGCTGATCGTGGATGAAGATCAGGGCATTGGGGCGACGCTGCTGTCCGGCGCTTTCAGCCAGGGGGCGCTGAGCAATATGATCAGCATCGAAAAAGTGGAACGCGAAGAGGGACGCCACCGCATCAATCAGGGTGATGCGTCCGCTCTTCTGATCATCCCGAAGGACTTCACTATCGCACTGTTGGAAGGCAAGGCCGCGCAACTTCAACTGCTCCGCAATCCAGCGCAGCGAATTTTGCCGGACATCATTGAACAGGTGCTCTCCACGCTGACAGATGCCGCGTTCTATTTGCAGATAGTAGCCGGCCCACAACTGCGTGAGGCCGCGCGAGGCGCGACCAGCGATTCCGGCATCGCCCAGCTGTCCGTCGAGTTCAACCATGCAGTCGCTAATTCGCGCAAATATCTTGTCCCGCCCATGATTCAACTCGAGACGCAAGTGATCGAGGGAAAAACAGATAAGCCGGGCGGATTCGCGGCGCTGATGCTGCCTGGCATGCTCTACATGGCCGTCTTTTTTATTGCGGGCGGCCTTGCAACGGATGTGTGGCGCGAACGGACTTTTGGAGCTCTACGGCGTATGGCTACAACGCCTGCTGGTTTCGGCGCCTTCCTGGCCGGCAAACTGATTGCAACTTTTCTGGTGCTTTTGCTGGTTGGAGCATTTGGCCTGGCGGTGGCGCACTTCTTGGCGGATTTGCGAATCGCTAACTTTCCGCTGGCGGTCCTGTGGATCGCGGTCTCGGGCTGCGGCCTCTACCTGTTTATGATGCTGCTGCAGTCGCTGGCTTCCACAGAACGCGTGGCGAATATGCTGAGCAACTTTGTATTGTTGCCGCTCACCATGCTGGGCGGGAGCTTTTTTCCCTTCGATTTGATGCCGAAAGGCTTCGCGCAGATCGGACGACTCACGCCGAACGGCTGGTCCGTCACAGAGCTCCAGAAAATCCTGGATGGTGCGGCTGTGACACCGGCTGCGTTCGCCGCAGTAATTCTGTTTGTAGTAGCCGGTTGGCTGGTGGTGGGATGGCAAGTTCGGAGGACCGCATGCTGAGGGATGCGCTGTACCTGGCTTACCGCGATCTGCGCTACTTGCTTCGGCGCCGCGAGACAATGCTCTGGACGTTCATCATGCCGATCATCTTTTTCTACTTCATCGGCAACGTAACGGGCGGCTTTGGCAGTCATGAAAAGCGCGATCCCATTGCCGTGCTGGTCCCGCCGGACGCGGGCTTCCTCGCCGACGAACTGATCCGCCGGCTGGAGCAGCGTAACTTTCAGGTTATCCACGTTGAGAATTTCTTCCGTGAGCTGCGCATTCCGGCGGGCTTTACTCGGACGGTGCTGGCGGGCAAGCCGGTGAAGTTGCAGCTCACCCGATATGGCGCTGGAATCGATACTGACTACGATCGGACCCGGGCGGAGCGCGCCGTCTATGGGGTATTGGCTGATCTGGTGGCTATTTCCTCCCGGAATGGCACACCCAGCTCCCTGACATTCGCGGAACTGGCCCGGCAACCGCGTCTGATAACGCTAGCTGTGACATCAGCCGGAAAACGCAAAGATCCGCCGGTGGGTTTCGAGCAGGCCGTTCCCGGCACGCTGGTGATGTTCACATTGTTGGTGATGTTCACCAGCGGCGGCGCATCGTTGCTGGTGGAACGGCGGCAGGGCATATTGCGGCGCCTGGCATCCTCGCCGATGTCGCGCGGCGGAGTGGTACTGGGAAAGTGGGGCGCGCGAGTAACACTGGGATTCATCCAGATTCTATTTGCGATGGCCGCCGGCACGATCCTTTTCAAGGTGCAATGGGGCGATCATCTGGGCGCGATTCTCGTGCTGTTGGGCGCCTACGCAAGTTTGGCGGCGCTGCTGGGCATGCTATTGGGGAACTTTTCGCGCAGCGATGGCCAAGTGATCGGCCTGGGCGTGATCGCAAGTAATGTGATGGCGGCGCTGGGCGGTTGCTGGTGGCCGATCGAGATCACGCCGCGCTGGACTCAGAATCTGGCGCTGGTATTTCCCACTGGATGGGCCATGGACGCGCTTCATAAACTGATGAGCTTCGGCGATTCTTGGCAGGCTGTTGTACCGCACATCGTGGCGTTGGTTGTGAGTGCGTTGATCGCGGGGTATGTGTTAGCGCGAAGCTTCCGCTTTCAGTAGGGGCCAGCGAAGATTTCTACCAACTGGACAGCGGCGGTAGGCAACCGCCGCGCAGGCCAGCAGCCCAATGTCACTTAGTTTTCCTGCTTGTGGGGCAGGGCCATGCCCTGCCAGTCTTCTTTTCATCCCGCTGGCGCAACCTGCGGAGGAGCCGGGGCTTACTGCGAACCGGAAAGCGACTCGCCCTGCACCCCGGCAGGGCATGGCCCTGCCCCACAAGCAGGAAAACTAAGTGACATTGGGCTGGCAGCCTGCCCCACATCATGTCCAGCTGTTGTGGTGGGCCGACCGAAAGAGAGCCTCGATCACCTGCATGTTTCCTAGCGAGTCTTCGAGCGGTGTGGGGACTTCCCCGCCCTCGCGCAAAACGCGCGAAAACGCGTCGCCCTGGATGGTGTACTGATCGCAGATGGGAAACTCCTCGGTCTGAATGCCGCTCCCGAACACGTCCGCGCCGTTGTCGACAAAGAGGCGGCAGAGCCGGTCCGGCGGTGCGTTGAAAGGAATCTCGATCTCCACGCGTCCCTTGGTGCCGAAAATCTGGACGCGTTGGTATGGCACCAATTGAGTGCTGCACGTGAATACAGATTGGCCGGCGGGAAAATCGAGAATCGCCGAGCTTAGCCGGTCCGTGTGAAATTCCGGATCGCGCTCCAGCCGGCCAACCACGCGGACCGGCTCCTGCTCGAATAGAAAACGGGAAATCTGAATTGGATAGCAGCCGATGTCCATCAGTCCGCCACCACCCCATTCCTCGATATTGCGTACGTTGGCGGGGTCGCGATTGAAATAGCTGAAGGCACACACTATCGCGCGGAGGTCGCCAACTTGGCCGGAGCGCACGATATCGCGGGCGCGCAGCCATTGAGGATGAGTCCGGACCATGAAGGCTTCGCCGATCTTCACGCCGGTGCGGTCGCGAACCTGTATCAGAGTGCGGCATTCGGCGACCGTCAGCGAGATCGGTTTCTCGCACAACACGTGCTTTCCGGCCTCGGCCGCGCGAATGGACCAGGGCACGTGCAGGTGATTCGGCAAGGGATTATAAATAGCTTCTATTTCAGGATCGGCTAACAGGTCTTCGTAGGACCCATATGATTTCGGGATCTTCAGATCGGCCGCGGCACGTTGGGCCTTCGCCAAATCGCGAGATGCGATACCGGTTATTTCAGACCATTCGCCTTGCTGCATGGCTGGGATCACCTTCTGGGTGGCGATCTTGGCGACACCCAGAACGCCCCAGCGAACTTTCTTGGACATAGCGCAAGTTTCGCATACTTGGCAGGCGGAAGCGCCTGCCACACAAAGACGTAAAACATTGTGCCCATGTGGGGGCAGACGCTTTCATCCGCCAACCCGCCTGCATTCGATGCTACTTCTGTTGCGTAGTAGGGTTAGAACGTATGGCTCGGTACCAATTTGCTCTGCTGATAGCGATGGCCGCTCTGGCGCAGGAACCGCCCCACATCAAGGTCAATGTTCACCTGGTCAATGTCACGTTCAGTGTGCGGAATGAAGCCGGGCTCTCGCCCGCCAATCTCAGCAAGAACGATTTCGAGGTCTTCGAAGATGGCGTGCCGCAAAATGTTTCGTTTTTCTCCCGCAGCGCCGATCTTCCCCTGACGCTGGGCTTGATTGTGGATGCCAGCGGCAGCCAGGAGCATTTTGTCAAGGCGCACCACCACGATCTCGATACATTCTTGAAACATGTCCTTCAGCCCAACGACCGGGCGTTTGTGGTGGGGTTCGCAAATCATATTCGCCTGGTATCCAACTTTACTTCTTCCGCCGAGGAAATCCTGGACGACCTCAAGCGCTATGAACACGAATCGGGACACTTCGGCGAAATCGGCCCAGCGGATGAGGACCGCGAGGGCGGAACGGCTTTCTACGATGCCATTTACTACGCAGCTTCTGAAAAGTTGTCGGATGGGATCAGTGGCCGCAAGGCGCTGATCATCTTCAGCGACGGAGAGGACAATTCCAGCGCGCACCACATGCTGGATGCGATTGAAGAAGCACAAATTGAAAATATTCCGCTGTTCTGCGTCCGCTACACCGAGCACGGCAAGCACGGAAAGATCACGGCGCGGAACAAATATGGAACCAGTGTGATGGCGCGGATCGCAAAGGAATCAGGCGGCGAAGATTTTGACGCCGAAAAGAAGGATCTCAAGGAATCGTTTCGCGAAATCGGCGAGGAGCTGCGCTCTTCTTATGAACTTGCCTACAATTCCACCAATACGGAGCGGGACGGTTATTTCCGCAGAATTGTGATTCGATCCAGGAATCCGGCATTCACGGTGCGCGCCAAGACCGGATATTACGCGCGATGATCAGCTGGTTACGCGCAGGTAGGCGCTGTACGGCTCCGCATTGATATCGGGGAAGGATCGGAGCTTCAAATCGCCGGCGCGCCAGGTTCGCGAGCCAGGAAACTCCGGTTCGGCGGCTAGTAGCGCGGTCTTATTAGACCGGAGGTTTGCCCCACCCAAAGCCATCAGGGCGAGGGGCCCTGTCACCAACGCAACCGTATCGGGATGCTGGGGATCTACCGCTTCGAGGCGCATCTTGAGTGGCAGTTCCAATTCGATGCGATCGCCGTTTTTCCATTCGCGCCGGATTTCGGCGAACGTGCCAGGCTGGATCTTTCGCGAGTCGCGTGCCCCGTTGAAGGTCAGACTGGCTTCCTCCGCCCACTGAGGAATCCGCAGAAATACGGAGAATGTCTCGGGCCGGGAAGCGCTGACATCCAAACGAATTACGCTGTCATAGGGATATTCGGTAATCTGCCGCAGCCCAAGGCGTCCGCTTGTGCTGGTCCAAGTCACTGTGGATGGCGCGTACAGATTCACATACACACCGCCGCGGCTGTCACGAAAATACGCGCTGATCCGGTAATCGGCCGCGATCTGCGGCAGCGTCCCCGAGCAACACGGCCATTTGTCCCCAAAGACAGCCTTGCGTCCTTCGAAATTGTAATCGGAATAGTAGAAGGTTGAACCGTCCGGCTGAATGGGCGTGGCGCCCAGCACCGTGTTGTATAGAACGCGCTCCATGCTGTCGCCGTACATTGGGTTGCGCGTGATTCGCAGTAAGTAGCGCGTGAGCTTCAAGTGAGCGTACGCGCCGCAGGGCGTTTCGAAGGTGGAGTGCGTGTTGGTCAGACTCTCGCCCAACTTTCCGCTGCCAGGAACAACGAAGTGCTCATCCGGTCCCCAGCCGCCCGTCGCATAGCTCTGCTGGCGAACAAAATCGAAACCGTTTTTTATGGTTTGAAGATACTTCGGATCTCCCAGAACCAGGTATGCCTGCGCGGCCGAGCTCAGCGAGTTTACGTGACTGTAAGCGTGCTTGCCTGGCAGAACATTCTCACCTTTCGCCAGCGGGTCGAAAAACTCTTGGTTGAAGAGTAAGCGCTTCGCCAATTCCAAGTAGCGCGAGTTCCGGCTGCGCTCATAAGCGAGAAATTGGTTCTCGGGCAGTGTGTAGCTTTCATCCCAAGCGTGCTGCGTAAAGTCCTCGCGATTGTTCACGGGCGCTTCCCAATGCGGCATGGCTTTGGCGGGGAGATATTTCCAAACCGCGTCGGTGGCCCGGTTGAGCACATCCAACGCCAGCGGATCTTGGGCATAAGTGTGAGCGTCGATGAGCCCGCAGACCAATTTGTCGTAAATGTACGCAGGAAAGCGATTCTCGATATAGAACCTGCCCTCGGGATGAATAGTCGCCGCGTAACCGCGAATCATACGGCTCACTTTTTCGCGGCAGGCCGGGTCTCCCGTTGCTGCGTAGTAACGCGCTAGCGCGGACATCCATTGGCCATAAGTGAAGCCGGGCGCGAAAGCATCGGTGTCGTACCAGCCGCCCAGATCCTGGCCTGGAGCCGGCAGGCCCTCGCGCAGCCGATAGGGACGCAGCAAACTGTCTTCACTTAAATTGAGCAGGAGTTCGCGGTTCTGGTCAAGTTGCCGCTGCAGTGGACCGGGCGCAAACTGGACTTCGCCGTATTCGAATTGCGATAACAAATCGAGCTTGGTGGTACCGGCCGCGCGTCCAGATCCGGCGAAAATGCCGAGGGCTGCCGCCGTTCCCTGCCGAAATACGTCGCGCCGCGTTATGCCAGAGTGTTCTATCATCGCGCACCGAGTCCATCATAGCTCCGAACTCAAGGCCTTGTAGTACAGAGTTCCTTCAGCGTGGCGGTGATGATAGGAGCTGCCTCCGGGCCGACAGAGTTCTGCTCGCCGTACCAGCGCTTGGGCGCATTCTGAAGCCAGGGCGGTTGATTGTCCCATTCGGATTTCGGAATGATATAGCCGATCTCGTCATTCGCCAGCCCGAAGAGCATTCGATAGGGCGCGTGCATGAGGCTCTTGATGGCAGGTTCCGCCGGCGCATCCGGAAAATCAGCGCCGTCATATTTCTGGATTCCGCCCACGCTCAGCTCGGGATAGAGCTCGCCCGGCACCAGAGCGATTTCGAGCATTGGCTTCGATCCATCCAACAGCCGGATTAGCCCCACCGGCACGCTGGTCTGGCCGTCCACCGATGGTTTGCGGCCGTGATAGATATTCGCTTGGGCCGCTTGCTCAAAGCCTTGGTTCGCGATGGGAATGTGGACGATCCGTTCCTCGAACTCGTAGCGAGTGACGTTGACTGCCCCGGCGTGTTCCAGTGCGTCGGCTCCAATGTCGGCCACACGCTGTCCGATACGCTCGGCCTTCTCGAAGCTGTTATCAGGGATGCCCAGGAGCTTGGCCCCCAATGGCGATTGCATTCCGCCCACCGCGCCGTTCACAAAGACTGCGACACCTCCACGGCGCTCCTCAAGACGTTTATAGATGGCCGCCGGATAATCAGCCGTGATTTGCGTGTTGCGTGAGCCCAGCGTCTCCGGATGGTTGGCCCAGTTGATCAAAGTCGCGATGGGCTTGCCATCGGCGCCGGTGACTGCCAGAAGGATCAGCTCGGCGTCGTGAACATCCGGCGGCCGATTGTCGTGGATGAAACTATCCAGCTCCGGCGGATGCGTTTTGGCCAGCGCGATCGACGCCGGCCGGAGGTTTCCGATGGCCGCAAGCGCAGCTTCCGCGGTTCGTTCAATCACGAAGCTCGAGTACTCTTCGTTAATTCCGCTGGTGGCCGAATTGGGCCCCCACAGGCCCATGGTGTCGGGTGCCTGATGATCGTGCAAAGCAGCCACGATGACGTCCGCGTCGCGCCCCAGTTTGGCCTTCACCGTTTGGCGAACACGGAGGACGTCATCCCAGAACAGGCCAATGGAATCCACGCCACATATTACCAGTGGCGTTTCGCCCGGCTGAAGAGCCAGGCAGCGCGCGAAAAGTTCGTCATGGATGCCGGTAGCGCGCCGATTGTTATCGAACCCAGCCATGAATACCGGCCCCTTCGCAAGATCGGGAGTGACGGTGCGGAAAGCCGCGCCAGCCCGCATTTCAGCCAGGGCCGGCAAGGCAACCAGAAACCAGGAACCAGAAACCAGAAACCGCTTCACGTTCTCATCCTGGTGAAAAAATACAATCCGGCCATCGCAAACAGAAAATCGGGCGACCATGCGGCTAATGTCGCTGGCAGCAGGTTGATGTCGCCTAGTTGCTCGAACAGCTTGCCGATGGCCCAGTACGCCATGGCGATGCCGAAGCTGACACCCACTCCGGCAGTGGCGCCCCGGGTGCCCGCGATAAATGCAAATGGCACTGAAATCAGCGCCATTACCAAGGCGAACAAAGGCACCGCAAATTTCCGGTAGAACCGGACTTGTAAAGTGATAGTGTCGATCCCGCTGCGCTGCAGGTCGCGGATGTACGCCGCCAGTTGCTGGAAGTTCATCTGCTGGTCCTGCAACACCTCCTGCAAGAAGTAATCCTGCGTTTCCTCCAATTCACGAAAGGTTGTGGCCTGCCCGGTGAAGTTCAGAAGCTTCTCATCGCGCCCCGTGAGATCGCGGCTCCATCCGTTCTCGAAAATCCAAGCCTTCAGCGCGGGCTCCCAGCGTGCTTTCTCCGCGGAAATATGCTTCCGGACCCGGAAATTCGAAGGATTCAACTCGAAGACCTGGGGGCCCACCATCAGCTTTTGTGCAGGATCCAAATACTTGTAGTAGTAAATGTGCGGATCGTCATGTGAGCCGGGTGCGAAAACCCAGTGACGGCCGGGATTCAGATAAGTCTGCACGGGCTTGCCCTTGATCTCTTTGCGGATGGCATCCTGTTTTCGATTTGCGTCGGGCACATAATAATGATCGAAAGCAAACAAACCGCCGCTGAGCAGCAAAGACATGACTAGAATCGGGAGAGCGAGCCGGTAGAGGCTGATGCCGCACGCCTTGAAGGCGGTCACTTCATTGTGCTTGCTGAGGATTCCGAACGTGATGAGCACGGCGACCAGCACGCTGATGGGAGCCGAGTCGTAAATCAGCTGCGGCGTGAGGAAGAAAAGATAGGTGAACACGCGAGACATGGCGATATTGTTTTTCACGATATCGCTCAGCAATTCAAAGAACGTGTAGACTTGCGTCATCAGAACAAAGCTCACCAGCAAAAGCGCGAAATAGAACAAGAAGCCATAGAGGACGTAGGTATCTGCGACTTGCGGCACCAGAAACAAACGCCAACCCCGGCGGCCGGAGCGGACAGGCGAAGGCGCCCCACGGAGGCTTCTACGCAAGCGATCCCAAATGGATCGAAACCAATCTGTAGCCATGCCGATCCAGTCGCGGTCGCCGGGCACTTCTAAACGGGTAAGCAGAAGGAGGCCCATCACCGCGAAAACTGCGTTCGGAATCCACATGGCGAGCCCTACCGGTAACTTATGCTGCTTGGCAAGGCCATTGGCGCCGATCAACCCCATCCAATAGATGAAGGCCAAAGCGACAGTTAGAACAAAGGCGGTGGATTTACCACCCTTGCGGGAGGAGATGCCCAGCGGTATTCCGATCAGCGCCAGCAGGAAGCAGGCAGGAGGCAACGCCAAACGCTGATGCAGCTCGATGCGGGCCTGTATCTTGCTGTCGGGATCGAGCTTGGGATCGTGATACGCGATCTTATAGAGCGGAAGAGTGTCGATTTCGGTATACGGTTTCACCGGCACATCGTTCGGCTTGGTGGCTTCCAGAATCTGTTCGCCTGATTTGCCCGACGTAGTGTAATACTCGGTGATGTCTTTCCCGACTTCGTAGGTGAGGCCGTTCTGCAAGGAGAGCTGGATGAGATTGCGTTTAACGTCCGGCACCGCGATTGCGTCGGCGGCTACGGTGATGCGCGGACCTTCGCCACGATCGTGATCCGTCTTCTTCTGTTCTTCCGGAGGAGTGATATCCGCGATGAAGACATTGCGCCAACGGGTGACTGCACCGGGAATGACATCCTGAATGTACAGGACGCGATTGGGAAATTGTTCTTCGAAAATGTGCGGCTGCACTTCAGCGGTCAGCTCAGCCGCCACCAACTGATTCAGGATTCTATAAGTGGTCCGTGCGGCCCAAGGCGTGAGCCAGAGCGATGCTGCCGCGGCCACGAGCATTCCCAGCACCGCGAAAGTAAGGACCGGCGCTATTACTTTACGGCTAGGGACGCCGGCCGCGCGCATGGCGGTGATCTCGCCGTCGCTCGACATACGGCTGAGAGCGATCAAGACTCCCACCAGCACTCCCAAAGGCACGGTGAGGGTGAGCGTGAACGGGATGGCCAGGCCAAACAGGTAGGCGACAGTAGGAGGGGGCGCGGAGCTGCGCACCAGGATCTCGAATAACTTGCCCACCCGCTGCAAGAAAATCACGAAGGTGAACAGTACCGTGCCGAGCAGCGCACTGTTGGCAACTTCGCGGAAGATGGCGCGGTTGAGCAAGCCCATGGTCAGGCACCGGGCTGCAGGCTGCAGGCTGCAGGTGGCAGGACTGCGACGCCGAGCGGAGGTTTCTGCTGCCTGCCGCCTGCCGCCTGCGACCTGGTGCCGATTGTGGTCGCTCCGCCCAGGGGCGGAGCAGGCACAATCGGCAACTTCGGCGTTTCCTCTTGCACCGGCTCCAGCTCCAGCTCGTCGAACAGCAGGGACGGGGCGATTACCGAGGCGCTGGTAGTGAAACTACCTGCGCCCATTAAAGCGAAAGGGGCATTGGAATCGATGAAATCGAAAACGTAATTCTCGTCGGATGCCGCGACGATGTCCTTCAGCGAACGCGTGGAGACGCCGCGAAAACGAAGGCTGCGCACCAGTTCTTCCCGGCCGTCGGGATAAATCCGGTATACCAGCAGCGGCAGGCTCACGGGACGTGTGCTTCCGCTCGCTTGCGCCAGGCGCCGGAGCTCGTCCACCGAAGCCGACGACGGATAGTCCAATTTGCGGACCAATATTCCGTATGGCTTGTTGCGCTCTTGGCACAGATCCAGTAGCTTCTTTTTCAGATCCGGCAGCGGGACGGTCTGGGTGGCACGCACAAAAAGATTGCCAAAGCCGGGCGCGTCGGCGCCGAAAGACCCAGTCACTCGCGCGCGCCCGTTGGAGCTCTCGAATGACTTGAGCACCGGCGTGCGGGTTAGCAGAAAAGTCTTGAGCGTCCCTTTTTCGATCAACTCCAGCGGTGCGGGACTGACGCCCTCGATGTCGTAAAGGTAATGCCCCAGCAAAGCGTGGCCGCGCCATTCGGTCTGAGTGGGATCATCCACCACGTCCATCCACTCCGGCAGGATGCGTGATCCGACGCGGTTCTCCAGCTCGCTCGGAACATAGGGTGCATTGTGGCCGCCATCCACGATGGGCTTACGCGTGATTTTCAGATTGTCGCCTAGCAATTGACCGAACAGTTGCGCGGCAGCCGGGGCTTCGAACAGCACCGGGCCGTCGTAGGCATCGCCGATCGGAGCCTGGCTGAGCGCGGTCACATGCTCTGCCACGTCAGTCACTTCGCGTCGCAATTCAGCTTCCTGCGGAAGCCCGCCGGTATCGAAGGCTTGTACCACCTGGGCGTCGCGAACTTGTGTACCGTCGGGCGCCAAGCCGCGCGCCAGGATGCGGACGTGCGCCAGGTTCTCCGGGGTTCGCAAGACGCTGCCTTCTGAGTTCACCAGATAATTGGTAGCCTGCGAAATCTGCATTTCCACGGTCGACGACAACACCAGGGGATATCCGTCGAAGATGGCGGAAAGCTTGACCACGCGATCCTTCCAGAGTGATTCATTGACAGGTTGCCTGCGAAC
>DASYNU010000213.1:0-63497 GCA_036008345.1 Bryobacteraceae bacterium | reverse complement strand
CTTGCTCTGCCTGCAGGCCCTTGGGGCCTCGCTTGACGACAAATGTTACACGAGCGCCCTCGTCCAGCGTGCGATATCCGCTTGCTTCGATGGCTGAAAAATGGACGAATACGTCCTCACCATTCTCGCGCTGGATGAATCCAAAACCTTTTCCGGCGTTAAACCACTTCACTGTACCTGTTTCTTTCATGTTACTTTCTCTCTTCTCTGGTCTCTTTCTAGCGATTAAAGTCCTGACGTCTGGATTGAGGGCAGTAAGGAGGCGGGGAACGAGGGGTCTACGGGGTGCTCCTCTAGCTGGTTCAAATGGACGCTCAAGTATCTCAAAAGCTCCTAACAATATACCACACTTAGTACACGGCTCAGTTATCGTACTGCGTTAGTGACCACCCTGGATGCATCAAGCCACCGGTCGCTTACGCTCACGGTTCCCTAACGGAGCCGAGCCGCGAGCGTTAGGGAGTCGGTGCCTGGTCCGATTCCATAGGTTGTAGGCTGCCAAGCTCAGAAATCCAGGTACCATGGCACATTTACAACTGCGATTTGCTGGTTACCCTTCACATACAGCAGCGCTTTGAGAGCAGCGGCCCGCTGGTTATGCAGAAAGTAGTAATACCAGTGGCGCTCCACCAGTTCCGGGATCACGACGGCGATCTGCCGCGTGGGGTCTTTCTTCTGAAGTTCGAGCACATAATCCACGATCGGCATCAGGACAAAGCGGTAGGGCGAATCGATGGTCACCAGCTTCGGAGTCGGCAGGCCGATCTCCATAACAGGTCGCTCCACGTAGCGTTCCCAGTCGGCTCTTAGTTCGTCGGTGTGTTCGGCTTCAATTTGCAGGCCAATGATCTCCGGCGACATGGTTAAAGCAAACCTCACGGCCTTCTTTGCAACGACGCTCCAACGTTGGATCGGCACCACCACCAGCGCCGGCCGGAAATCCTTAAGCTCCAAGGGTGTCGGGCTGGCGGTTGCGGTTACTACGCGGTCATAGTGACGGCGGACGATGACCATCCCGCACAGTATTCCGGGAATTAGCAGTACCGTGATCCAAGCGCCTTCAGCGAATTTCGCTACCAACACAATGAGCACGGTGATCGCGGTAACGCAGGCCCCCAATCCGTTGATGACCATGCTCTGTGCCGCGCCAGGGCCACCTAATCTTCGCCAATGAAAAACCATCCCAGCCTGCGACAGAGTAAAGGCCAGGAACGCCCCCACCGCGAACAGCGGAATCAAGCGATCCGTGACGCCGCCGAAAATAATCAGGAGTATGGCGGAGAGCGCCGCCAGAACATAGATTCCTTCCGAGTAAACCAGGCGCCTTCCCCGAAGCGAGAATGCCATGGGCAGATATCGATCCAGCGCGATCACCCGGCACAGACGCGGGAAATCCGCGAACGCAGTGTTGGCCGAGAGCGCCAGAACCAGAAGGACGGAGGCAATGGTTATGTAGTAAAAGATTCCCTTGCCTAGAATCGCGGCCACCAACATGGAGATTATGCTTTGATAGCCGGGCGCACCGGGATCGGTAGCGCCGATGTGATAGATATTCACCAGCCACGCAATGCCTGCCAGAAGAACGATCAGCAGCGCGATAACTGTCGTTAGAGTGCGGCGCGCGTTTTGGTCCGCAGGTTCACGGAACGCCTTCACTCCGTTGCTTACTGCCTCTACTCCCGTCATGGCGGTGCAACCGCTCGCGAAAGCCTTCAATAATATCCACGCGCCTACGGCTTCCGTAGCCGGGCCCATCTGGGGAGGAGCTATAACAGGAACCGGATGTCCGCCTTCCGCGAGCGCTTTCGCGAGGCCAACGAGAATTGCGATCCCCAGGCAGCCGACGAACAGATAGGTCGGGAGCATGATGATGATGCCTGCTTCCCGCACTCCGCGGAGATTGATGATGGTGATGATAATCAGAATCGCCAGACAGATCGCTAATGTATGCGGCTGAAGGGACGGTGCCGCCGATACCAACGCTCCCACTCCGGCCGAGATTCCGACCGCGACCACCAGGATGTAATCGATCATGAGCGCGACGCCGGCCAGCAAACCAGCGCCCGGCCCAAGGTTCTCTCGCGCTACGGTATAGGATCCGCCACCTCCCGGATACGCTCCGATGGTCTGCCTGTAGGAAAAATAAACGATAGTGAGAAGGATTATGATCGCAGCGCTGATTGGAACTGCGTAGTGGATTCCCGCCAAGCCGAGTGGGATCAGTAGCGTGAGGGCTGCTTCTGGACCGTAAGCTGCTGAACTCAGCGCATCCAGACCGAAGACGCCGATACCGGCAACCGGTCCAATGCGTTCAGCCCTTTCATCAGACGCGGCCAGCGGCTTGCCAATCAGGAGGTCGAGGATTGGCATTCGTTCACATGCAAGCGGAATTGAATCCGGGCGATTGACGGACGGCCGTTACAATTTCTTACGCGCCGCGAGCCGAACGGCGGGAGCCAGCCGCTGCGGCTTCAGCCTTCACCGGCTTGCGGGGAGAGTCGTTTAAACGGCGTACCTGGTCGCTCACGCAAACCAGAAACATCGGTTGCTTGGCGTTCTTCAGGATATCGATGATCCGTTCCTGCTGGTCTTCCAGATAAATGGACTTACCGTCCGTCACCAGGTGAAGATCGGATTCCGATTCCAGAACTTCGCTCAAACGTTTACCCATCTCGCGCTGCAGGAACCTCAGAACGCGCCGAATCTTCTGGAGCGAGAAACCTTTGCGGCGCAGTTCCGCGATGACCGTAATTTCAATTACCTCGGCCGACTGATAAACGCGCTTGTGGCCTTCATGCTGCGGGGAAACAACCTTGCGTTCGTCCCACCATTGCAACTGACGGAGGCTCACTTGGGCGATGTCGGAAACATCGCTGCTGGTGTAGGTGCGAGCACCGTCTTCGCTTTCAGAACGACTTTTCTTTGTTTTGAACATGATCCCCCGCTAACGTTTTGGATGTGGACGGCCTCTAAAATTCTACCCGACCTACTCTCAGCATTCAATAGGCAAAATAGCTCGATCTTCGGCGTTACCCGCCTCCGACGAATTGTACTATCTCTAAAGCCGCGCCGGGGCCGATGGTAGTGCTGTCCCATTCCGAACGATGAATGATCTTCCGGTCTAGTTCTACGGCCACTCGGTCCCCAGCGATTTCGAGCGACTTCAGGAGTTCGGTCAGAGTTTGACCCTCCCGGACGCTGCGAACTTGTCCGTTTACAACAATTTGGATCTCTTTTGTTCTTACGTTCGACATGCCTGTTTGGGAAGAACTGGGAAACTCGAAACCAGAAACTTGCCTCCGAAGGCCGGATCTCATTATAGTCAAATTGTAGAGCTTACGGTTTCACAATTTTGATCTCATGCCCACTACTTATCCCGAAACGTATTTCCCGGTACTAGTCCAGACCGTCCTGGCGGTGCTGGTGGCGGCCGCCCTGATCACGCTTTCCTTCGTGCTCGGCAAGCGGGTGAAAGACAAAGTAAAGGATTCCCCTTACGAATGCGGGATTGCACCCACCGGCAGCGCACGCGAGCGCTTCAGCGTGAAATTCTACCTGGTGGCCATCGTTTTCATCCTGTTCGACATTGAGGCCGTGTTTCTTTATCCCTGGGCGGTGGTCTACCGCGAGCTGAAGATGTTCGCCTTCGTCGAGATGTTCTTGTTCGTCGTCTTGATTGTGTGCGGATTCTTTTACGTCTGGAAGAAGGGCGCGCTAGACTGGTCGAGTGAGGTCCCCGTCCTGACCAGCCGGCGAGACCCGCATTCGTGAACTCATCAACATGCTCCCAGATCAACTGAAAGAAGATTCGGTAGCCGCGGCGCTGGAAGCGCGCTTTCCGGATGCCGTCACGGGCGGACATGCGGAGCGCGGCGAGCCGACATTGTTCATATTGCCTGCGCGAATCGTGGAGGTGTGCCGTTTTCTGAAGGATCAGCATGCCTTCCTTCGCCTGAGCGGTATCACCGCGGTGGATTGGCATCCGGCCGACCCCCGCTTTGAAGTTGTGTACTTGTTGCACTCGCTCGATCGGAACAAGCGCCTGCGCCTGAAGTGTTGGGTTGCCGAATCCGAGTGCGAGATAGACTCCGTTACCGGCGTATGGCGCTCCGCCAATTGGTACGAGCGCGAAGTATTCGACATGTTTGGTGTGACGTTTCGAGGTCACCCCGATCTGCGCCGCATTCTGATGCCGAGCGATTGGGAAGGCCACCCGCTGCGAAAAGATTATCCCGTGCACGGCTATAAGTACAGTTATCAGGACGAATAGGACTCGGCATGCTCGAAAGCACATTACACACAGGAACGATTTCAGCGGCTGACGCGGAGCAGACTGCTGGGACAGCACCGGAATCAACCAGCCGGCGGATGACCCTGAACATGGGTCCGCAGCACCCCTCCACGCACGGCGTGCTGCGCGTGGTTTTGGAGCTGGACGGCGAAACGATTGTTACGGCCATTCCTGACATTGGATTCCTGCATACCGGTATCGAAAAGGAATGCGAAGTCAAAACCTGGCAGCAAGTTGTCACGCTGACAGACCGCGTGGATTATCTGGCGAACCTTTCGAACAACCTGGTGTACGCGCTGGCGGTGGAGAAACTGATCGGCGATATCGAAATCCCGCCCCGGGCCCAATGGATGCGTGTGATGATGGCCGAGTTTTCGCGCTTAAACAGCCATCTGGTTTGGCTGGGAACGCATGCGCTGGATATCGGTGCGATGAGCGTCTTCTTTTATTGTTTCCGCGAGCGCGAGGACATTCTTCGGATTCTAGAAATGTTCTCCGGCCAGCGCATGATGACCAGCTATATTCGCATCGGTGGACTAGCCTTGGAGCCGCCGCGCGGCTGGCAGCATGTGGTGGGGAAATTCATACGGGCGTTTCCAAGCAAGGTAGACGAATACGAAGAACTGCTGGATACTAACCCCATCTGGACTCGCCGAACCCAGGGAGTGGGCATCGCGCCGCTGGAAGATCTACTCGATCTAGGTGTTACCGGGCCGATGATTCGCGCCGCGGGCGTGAAGTGGGATATCCGGAAAGCCGAGCCGTACTCGAGTTACGACAAATTCGATTTCGAAATCTGCACTCGCACCGAGAATGACGTCTACGCGCGTTATCGCGTTCGTCTGGGTGAAATGCGGCAAAGCGCGCGCATCATCACACAAGCGCTGGAAGGGATGCCCGAGGGCGCCTGGCAGGCGGATGCCCCGAAGATCGTACTTCCCGAGCGCGAAAAAATGAAGACCCAGATGGAAGCGCTGATTTATCATTTCAAGATTGTCACGGAAGGCTTCCGCGTGCCCGCCGGCGAAGCTTATCAGGCAGTGGAATCGCCGCGCGGCGAGATCGGATATTACGTGGTGAGCGACGGAACGTCTAAGCCATATCGAGTTTTTATGCGCACGCCCAGCTTCGGAAATCTGCAGGCGCTTCCGGCGCTGTTGGAAGGTCGCCTTCTGGCGGATTCCATCGCCGCGCTCGGCAGCATGGATTTTGTACTGGGGGACGTGGATCGCTGATGACTTTCTCGCCCGATCTTGAAGCCAGATTTGCCAAACTGCTGGAAAGCTATCCTCCGGGCCGCACGCGCTCGGCGGTAGTCCCGATGCTGCTCTACGCCCAGGATGAAGTCGGCCACATATCGCACGAATTGATCGAGGAGGTGGCCCGTCGCTGCAAAGTGACTCCGCTGCAGGTGGACGAAGTGGTGGGCTACTATTCCATGCTCCACACCAAGCCGCAGGGCAAGGTCCACGTTCAGGTCTGCACGAATATAAGTTGTCTGCTCACCGGCGGTGAAGAGTTGTACGAACACGCCTCCAAGACTCTGGGTATCGGAAACAAAGAAACCACACCCGACGGACAGTTTTCGCTCGAAGAGGTGGAGTGCATGGGCGCTTGCAGTTGGGCCCCGGCGATCCAGTTGAATTACGACTTTCACCATAATGTAACGTCGGAGAAGTTCAATAAGCTGATTGAGGATTTGAGAAGGAAGCAGTAACTATGGACAGTGAGCTTGCTACCAAGAAAGATCTAGCCGCGATGGAAAAGAGAATCGTCGACCGGCTGACGGAACTGATCCGCGACGTCGAAACTCGGCTGCTCACGTCATTCCACGGATACGGCAAAGGCCAGGCGGCGCGGATGCACGTGCTCGAGGTCTCAGATTCGGCCACGGCCACGCGCTTGGCCGCACTTGAAGAGCGAGTACTCAATCTTGAGACCTATCGCGGGCCCGGATCACATTGATCCCAGGAAACAATGCTCTATAACGAACCCCATCCACTCGAAGTGAAGATCGTCACCAAGCGCTTTGGCCTCGCGAACTCGGCGTCGCTCGATACATATCTGGCCACCGATGGCTTCAAGGCCTTCTTTAAGGCCATGGAAATGACGCCCGAGCAGATCATTGAGGAAGTGAAAGCATCGGCTTTGCGCGGGCGGGGCGGCGCCGGCTTTCCAGCCGGCCTCAAGTGGAGCTTTGTGCCGCGCACTTCGCCCAAGCCGAAGTACGTCATTATTAATGCCGACGAAAGCGAGCCCGGAACCTGCAAGGACCGGCTGCTGATGGAAAACGATCCACATCAGTTGCTGGAAGGCATCCTGATCGCCGGACGCGCCATCGGCGCGCACAAAGGCTACATCTATATACGCGGCGAGTATCGATACCTCATCGAAGCCATGGACCGCGCCATTTCGGAAGCCTACGCGCGCGGCTACCTGGGCAAGAATATTCAGGGCACCGGATTCGATTTTGATATCTACACGCACTCAGGCGCGGGCGCCTACGAATGCGGCGAAGAGACTGCGCTGCTCGATTCCATCGAAGGCAAGCGCGGCATCCCACGCATGAAGCCGCCGTTTCCAGCGGTGGTTGGCGCATGGCAGTCTCCCTCGCTGATAAACAATGTGGAAACTCTATCCGCTGTGCCCGCCATTATTCGCGACGGAGGCGCGGCCTTCGCTGCGTTAGGACCGCCCAAGAATGGCGGTACGCGCATGATTTGTCTTTCCGGGCACATCAACAAACCTGGCGTTTATGAGCTTCCCGTAGGTTTCAATCTGCTGCGCATGATTTATGAAGTTGGCGGTGGAATGCGCAATGGCAAGAAACTCAAGGCCGTGGTGCCGGGTGGTTCGTCCTGCCCGCTTTTGAAAGCGGAAGAGTGCGATATCTCGATGGACTTCGATACGCTAGCCAAGGTCAAGAGTATGCTCGGCTCGGGCGGCACGGTGGTTTTGGATGAAGACACCTGCATGGTTCGATTCGCGCTGCGCATCATGAAGTTTTATGCGCACGAAAGTTGTGGCTGGTGCATTCCCTGCCGGGAAGGCACAACCTGGTTGAAGAAAATGCTGCAGCGTTTCCATGACGGCGGCGGACAGAAAAGCGATATTCCATTGATCGGCGAGCTCTCGAAGAATATGCTGGGCCGTACGTTCTGCGCGCTGGGGGATGCGGCCGCAATGCCGACTATATCCATTGTCGAGAAGTTCCCTGAGGATTTCGAGGCGCATTTGAATGGGCGTCCTTGTCCGTACGCTCACGCAGCCGAACCTGTCTTTGCTTGAGAAACCCAGCCCGAGAAAATCAGCTTGAATATAATCAACGATGAGTGAAATTAATCTTACGATCGACGGCCGGCCCGTCAAAGCGGCTCCGGGGACTTTGGTCATTAACGCGGCCAAGCAAGTTGGCATCGAGATCCCGTCATTTTGTTATTACGAAGGATTGGAATCGGTAGCCGCATGCCGCATGTGCCTGGTGGAAATTGAAAAGACGCCCAAGCTGCAAGTTGCCTGCACTATGCCGGTGGCCGAAGGCATGGTGGTGCACACCGAATCGCCGACCGTGCGCGAGGCGCGCAAAGGCACCATCGAATTCCTGCTCACCAATCATCCATTGGATTGCCCGGTCTGCGACAAGGGCGGCGAGTGCGAGCTGCAGGATATGACCTTCCGCTACGGCGCCGGCGAGAGCCGCTTCGTCGAACAGAAGCTGCACGTGGACGAGCAGCAATGGTCGCCGGTTGTTTTCTTCGACGCGCCGCGCTGTATCCTTTGTTACCGCTGTGTTCGCGTCTGCGATGAGGGGATGGGCGTCAACGCGCTGGGTGTGATCAATCGTGGAGCTCATGCGGAAATAGCGCCCAACCATTTCGATCATCTGGAGTGTGACGAATGCGGCATGTGCATCGACATCTGCCCGGTGGGTGCGCTGACTAGCGGCATGTATCGCTATAAGACGCGGCCCTGGGAAATGCACCACGTCGGGACCATTTGTACGCACTGCTCGAATGGTTGCAAGACCACGCTGGGTGTCCGCAACAACGAGATCATCCGCGGCAACAATCGCGATCATTCGGGCATCAACGGTGAATTTCTGTGCATCAAGGGACGCTATGCTTTCGATTTCGTGCATAGCCCGGAGCGCCTGCAATCCCCGATGCTCCGCAAGAACGGCAGGTTGGAGCCGGTATCCTGGACGGAGGCGCTGGCGGCGGTGGCGCGGAAATTCAAAGAAGTGAAGGCGCGTGACGGCAAGTTCGCGGTGATCGGCTCGAACCGCACCACCAACGAGGAAAATTACTATCTCCAGAAATTCGCTCGGGAGGCTCTAGGCACTAACAACATCGATCATCACCGTACCGGCGACGTCGCCACATTGTTGGACGCGCTCAGCGGGAAAACCGCCGCGCTAGCCACCACGGACGATCTTCACACCAGTAAGGCGATCCTTGTGATCGGGAGCGACCTCTCGCAGCAGCATCCCTTCCTGGCGTTCCAGATTCGCGCCAATTACCGGCATCATAACGCCCACATCTACACTGTTACGCCGGGGCCAGTGCGCGAGCAGAAGCAAGCGGTCCGCAGCATCATGACTGTTCCCGGGCAAGAATTGGCGGATGTGGAATCGCTCCGCGATCAACTGAAGGCGGAGCCGGAACTGGCGATGGTCTTCGGAGACGCGATCAAAGGCGACGGAATTCACAAGCTGGTAGCTTTCGGCGATTCGCTGGGAATCCCGGTGAAATACGTCTGCCTGGTGGACTATTCGAATTCGCGTGGCGCATCCGACATGGGGCTTTCGCCCAGGCTCGGTCCGGGATATCGGCCCGTAAACGAGCCGGGGCTCGCGTTCGACGAAATTCTCGCAGCGGCGGATCTCGATGTCTTGTGGGTGGTGGGGGCGAACCCGTTAAAGCATAGCGCGCTCGCCTCTGACAAAGCGTTCCTAGTGGTAAACGAGATGTTCCTTACTGAGACCGCGCAACGCGCTGACGTTGTGTTCCCGGCGGCTTCGGCTTACGAAAAGAATGGGACCGTCACCAACGTATGCGGAGAAGTGCAGCGGCTCAAGGCTGGATTGCAAGTGATGGGGACCAAGCCGGACCTCGAGATCATCGGCCTGGTATCCAAGGAGATGGGCATCAACATCGGCATCTGGTCGCCGGACAAAATTTTTAACGAGATTCGCACCAGCGTGCATGGTTATAATATTCCTTTGCCAATCGTCGCATCGGGAGGAGCAGCGCAAACCACGCCAGTGAACGGCCACGTACCATCCGGCGGGCGGCCGGACTTGATTCAATCGTCGCGCGATACGCTCTTTACCTCTGGCTCATTGGGACGTTATTCCAAGACGCTCAGCTCCGTGCTTGAAGCGCCGGGCGGGTTGTACTCCGGCGAGCGGCCGTAGAGTCACGAATGGATTTCTTACAGAATTTCTTAATCCTCAGCCTCATCAAGGTGGCCGTAATCGCCTTTGTGTTGCTCACCACGCTAGCGTATCTGCAATGGATCGAGCGCAAGGTGATCGGACACATTCAGCTTCGCGTGGGACCTTACCGCGTGGGCCCGCACGGGCTGCTGCAACCCTTGGCTGATGTGGTGAAGCTAATCACCAAAGAAGGCGTTTTGCCTTCGCATGTGAACAAATTCTTCTACTTGCTGGCGCCGTTTATCGCAGTTGTGCTGGCGCTGATTTCGATCGCCGTAATTCCGTTCGGCCCTCAGATAACAATTGGGCGCGTTACCACTTGGATGCAGCTCACTGATCTCAACATCGGCATTCTGTTCGTCCTGGCGGTTTCGTCAGTGGGTGTTTACGGGGTGGCGCTGGGCGGTTGGGCATCCAATAACAAATATTCGTTGCTGGGCGGGCTCCGCAGTTCCGCGCAAATGATCAGCTATGAATTGCCTTTGGCGCTCGCCATCGCCGCTCCCCTATTGCTGGCCAACACGCTCAGCTTTCGCGAAATGGTGGATTATCAGAGCGGCTACTGGCTGGGTTTCATTCCGCGCTGGAACGTGTTTCCTGAGATCGTAGGATTCGTCATCTTTGTCATTGCCGGGTTCGCGGAGACCAATCGTGTACCGTTCGATTTACCCGAAGCCGAAAACGAATTGGTGGCCGGTTTCCATACGGAGTACAGCAGCATGAGTTTCGCGGCTTTTTTCATGGCCGAGTACGCCAACATGGTTACAGTAACGGCCGTCGCGACGCTCTTGTTTCTGGGCGGATGGCAGCCCCCGTTTCCTGAGCCATACTCCAACTTCATACCGATCCTCATCTTTGTATTCGGCGGCTTGATCGCTGTTTTTCATGGCCTGCATCCAGCGCGCCGTATGGACAAATTCACGCTGCCCGCCGCGGGCTTGGTCTTCCTCGGAATCGCTGCTCTATTTGGTCTGTCCCTGTTCGTGCCGGTGTTGAAGACTATTCTGATGGCCCTGTTCTGGTTCTGCGGGAAAGTGGGCTTGCTTCTGTTCCTGTTTATTTGGGTGCGTGGAACGCTGCCGCGATTTCGTTACGATCAGTTGATGCGCTTCGCCTGGATCGTTCTGTTCCCGCTCGCCATTGTCAACCTGCTGGCCACTGGATTAGTGGTTGCACTTACTTCGAAATGAAACTATGACTGCGCTGATCTTTCTAATCTTCGCCGGAATCGCCGTGTTTTGCGGCGTCAGCCTGGTGGCCCAGACCCACCCCATCGCGAGCGCGCTCTCGTTGATTGGCGTGATGGGTTCGCTTGCCGTTATCTATCTACAGCTGGGCGGTGAGTTTATCGCAGCCGCGCAAATGATTGTCTATGCGGGCGCCATCATGGTGCTCTTCGTTTTCGTCATTATGCTATTGAATGCGGGCGCGGAAGCCACCTCGCGGCAAATCCCGCTTTTATCCCGGTACGTCGGGATGTTTCTGCTGGCCGCGTTCCTGGGATTGATCAGCTTCATCATCCAAGCCATGTTGCCTAAGACCGAAGGCGTGGTGTTCGGCGCCTTCCAGGGTGGAACGGCAGCCGCCATTGGCAGGAAACTCTTTACCGTTTACCTGCTTCCATTCGAAGTGACCTCGGTACTGATCCTGATTGCCATCCTTGGCGCCATCGTGCTTGCGAGACGGGAGGTTTGACGAATGCCGGCAAGTGTTCCCATCAGCTGGTACCTGATTCTGAGCGCCATTCTTTTTGGGCTGGGCGTGGCGGGCTTCATCTATCGACGAAATATCATCACCGTATTCATGTCCATCGAGCTGATGCTCAACGCAGTGAATCTAACGTTCATCACGTTTTCCTACACGCTGAAGAAAGTAGACGGCCATATCTTCAGCTTCTTCGTAATGGTAGTGGCGGCGGCCGAGGCAGCCGTCGGGTTGGCAATTATCCTCACGGTATTCAAGAACCGCGAGACGCTGATGATTGATGACGTCAGCTCCATGAAATATTGAAATGAAGATTCTTATTTGCGTTCATTCGCGTTCATTCGCGGCCTAAAAAATGCTTCTCTGGCTAATACCGATCTTCCCGCTCCTCGGCTTCCTGCTGAACGGCCTCTTCGGCCGTAAGCTGCCGAAGTCGATGATCAACCTTTTCGCCATCGGCTCAGTGGCGTTGTCATTCGCCTGGGTGGTGAAGACGCTCGTGGGGCTGGGTCCGCTCGAAACCAAGTACATCGAGCACTACTTCACCTGGATTCAAAGCGGCCCGCTGCAGATTAACGTCGACTTTGCGGTGGACCGGCTCACTGCCGTGATGCTGATGGTGGTTACCGGCGTGGGCTTGTTGATCCATATTTATTCCGTCGGCTACATGGCGGAGGAAGACGGCTACTACCGGTTCTTCTCGTATCTGAACCTGTTCATGTTCTTCATGCTGGTGCTGGTGCTGGCGCAGAATTTCCTGGTGCTGTTTGTAGGCTGGGAAGGCGTCGGGCTGTGCAGCTACCTGCTCATCGGATATTACTTTCTGGAGCAGTACGCAACAACTGCCGGGAACAAGGCGTTCATCGTAAACCGCATTGGCGATTTTGGATTCTCGCTCGCGATGTTCCTGATCTTTCGCCAGTTCGGATCGCTCGATTTCACCAAAGTGTTCGACGCTGCCAAGAACATGCCGAGTGAGACCACCTATGGAACGCTGACCATCATCTGCCTGCTGCTGCTGCTGGGCGCCACCGGAAAATCCGCGCAGATCCCGCTGTATGTCTGGCTGCCGGACGCGATGGCCGGTCCCACTCCGGTATCGGCCTTGATCCACGCCGCGACCATGGTAACCGCCGGCGTTTATATGACCGCGCGATCGGCAGCGTTCTTCATGCACGCGCCCATCGCCATGGATTGGGTGGCGATCATTGGCCTTGCCACGGCATTCGTAGCAGCGACGATTGGATTAGCACAGACCGACATCAAGAAAGTTTTCGCCTACTCCACCGTCTCGCAGCTCGGATACATGTTCGTCGGCTTAGGCGTGGGAGCGTTCTCGGCTGGCGTTTTCCATTTAATGACGCACGCGTTTTTCAAAGCGCTGCTATTCCTGGGCGCGGGCGCGGTGATCCACGGATTGCACGGTGAGCAGGATCTGCGGCAAATGGGTGGTCTGTTCAAGCACATGAGAATTACGGCCATCACATTACTGTGTGCTTCGTTCGCAATTTCAGGCTTTCCCTTCACCTCCGGGTTTTTTAGCAAAGATGCGATTCTGGTGGCTGCCTACGAGCATGCGCCGTGGATGTACTGGGTGGGTGTTCTTACCGCCGGCATGACCGCCTTCTACGTTTTCCGCGCCTGGTTTATGGCATTCACCGGCGAGTATCGTGGCCACGCGCATCCGCACGAATCACCGCTGGTGATGACTGGACCACTCATGCTTCTCGCGGGCCTTTCCCTCGTTGGCGGCTTCATCAACATCCCGCACTGGCTGGAGCCGATGTTCCCCGAGAAGCCCGAGAATCAAATGCTAGCCTGGATTTCCGCGGGCGTCGGCGTGGCCGGCATCTTGTTGGCCTACTTGTTCTACGTCGCCCAGCGTGGCTTAGCGGATTCCTTCGCGAAGGCCATGAATGGCTTCTACACACTGGTTTATAACAAATACTACATTGATGAACTTTACAACGCCGTGGTGGTTCGGCCGCTGGTGGCCATCTCCCGAACCGTTCTGTGGCGCGGTGTGGATGCCGGCTTGATCGACGGAACGGTGAACGGAGTAGGCACGCGTTCGCGAGGCATCGGCAGCATCTTGCGGTTGCTCCAATCCGGAAATATTCGTACCTATGCGGCTTGGGTGGTGCTGGGCTCCATCGTGGTGCTGATTGCGATCGGATTCGCGGGAGGCAGTAAATGACGCTGCTGGATCTCGTAATTTTCCTGCCGCTGGCCGCGTTCCTGCTCATTCTGTTTCTCCCGAAAGAGCATGTTGAAGGAATCCGGCGCTTCAGCCTGGTTGCCTCGCTCGCGATCTTCGTGGCTTCGCTCGGATTGATCGGGCCCTATTGGTTCGGTAATCCCGGAAAACTCGCTTTCGAAACAGATCTGCCGTGGATCAACTCGCCGGCTATCCGCTATCACGTCGCTATCGATGGAATCAGCCTGTGGCTGGTGCTGCTTACTACGCTGCTCACCCCACTGTGCGTGCTGGTATCTTGGAAATCCGTCCAAAAACGCGCCAAGGAATTCTTTGCTTTCCTGCTGCTTCTCGAATTCGGATTGATCGGCGTCTTCTGCGCGTTCGACCTCTTTCTGTTTTTTGTTTTCTGGGAAGTCTCGCTGGTCCCCATGTATTTCTTGATCGGCGTCTGGGGGCACGAACGGCGCATTTATGCCGCCGTCAAGTTCTTTGTATACACCATGGCCGGATCGATGTTGATGCTGGTGGGCATCACCTATCTCTACAACCAGGCCGGAACGTTCGACTACGCGAAAATCATGGCTGGCCTGCAGAACGGCTCCATAGCGCCCACTTATCAGGAGCAATTGTTGCTGTTCCTGGCATTCTTCATCGCGTTTGCCATCAAAGTTCCGCTGTTTCCGCTGCACACCTGGCTGCCGGACGCGCACGTGGAAGCTCCCACTGCCGGGTCCGTGATGCTGGCTTCCGTCATGTTGAAAATGGGTACCTACGGATTGTTGCGGTTTTGCGTCCCCATGTTCCCGGTGGCCGCGCGCAATTGCTCGGGCTGGATTGTGACGCTGGCCATCATCGGAATCATCTATGGAGCGCTGGTCGCCATGGTGCAACCCAACATGAAGAAGCTGGTGGCCTATTCGTCCGTTAGCCATCTTGGTTTCGTGGTGCTTGGGATCTTCAGCTTCACCCAGCAGGGGTTCGACGGCGCGGTGTACCAGATGCTGAATCACGGCGTCTCCACCGGCGCGCTTTTCATCATGGTGGGATTTCTCTATGAGCGCCGGCATTCGCTTGAAATCGACGCGTACGGCGGTGTTGCCACACCCACACCTCGATTGGCTACGGCATTCATGATCACCATGCTGGCCAGCATCGGCCTCCCCATGCTCAACAATTTCGTCGGCGAATTCCTGGTTCTGCAAGGGACGGCCCTAGTGAATTTCAAGTGGGCAGTTTTCGCCGCTATCGGAGTCATCCTGTCGGCGTGTTATATGTTGTGGCTCTACCAGCGGGTCTTTTTCGGGAAAGCGTCCGCCGAAGTGAGCGCGCTCAAAGACCTGGATCTTCGCGAATACGCCATCTGCGTTCCGCTGATTATCCTGATGGTCTGGATGGGCACGTTCACGCAGAGCTTCATTCCGTCCATCTCCACATCCACCGCGGTGATTCTCGGACCGGTGGACGCCAAGCGCGACGTTCACGTCCATAACGGTTTGCCTGCGGCGCTCCGCGCGCAACGGAGCTTGTCCCTAGCGAAGGAGCAGGTGGATGCCCGCTAACTTCGCGCCGACGGCGATCGACTATCTTCGCATCCTCCCCGAAATTCTCATGATCATCACCGGAACACTGATCATGGTGTTGGAGCCTCTGATTGGTGGAAACAAGCGCAACGCCTTCACTTCCGTGACTCTGGTGGGATTTATCGCCGCGCTAGTGGCTGCCGTCGCGGCCAACGATTATCCTGGCCTGTCGTTTTCGAATATGTTGATCGTGGACGGCTTCGCGACATTCTTCCGGGTTCTGGTGATCGCGGTCGGCATCTTCACCGTGCTCAGCTCTTCCGATTATCTGCGGCGTGAGCACGCGGCTTCGGCTGAATACTACGCTCTGCTCTTATTTTCAGTAGCCGGTCAATGCATAATGGCCACTGCCAATGAGCTAATCATGATCTTCATTGGCCTGGAAATCTCATCCATCGCGACCTATATATTAGCCGGATATCTGCGCGATGATAAACGCAACAATGAAGCCGCGCTCAAATATTTCCTGCTAGGTTCGTTCGCCACGGCGTTCCTGCTTTATGGCATCGCCTGGATTTACGGGACCACTGGATCCACCAACCTGGGTGAGATCCGCAATTTTCTGATGACTGGGGGTAGCGCGCGCAACCTTACGCTCGCCGGTACCGCGGCCGCGCTCATGTTCGTCGGATTTGCATTTAAGGTCTCCGCCGCGCCATTCCAGATCTGGGCGCCGGATGTTTATCAAGGTGCACCCGCGCCGGTGACGCTGTTCATGTCCGCCGGACCCAAGGCCGCTGCCTTCGCGGTTTTTCTACGAGTGTTTATCACCGCGTTCGGCCCCATCACCAATCGTTGGGAACCGTTTGTATGGTCATCGGCGCTGCTTACCATGGTGATCGGAAATTTTGCCGCGCTGCTTCAAAACAATATAAAGCGCCTGATGGCCTATAGTTCCATCGCGCATGCCGGGTACGTTATGGTGGCCATTGCCGCGCACAACCAGGTAGGCGTGGCTGCGGCGATGTTCTATCTGGCTGCCTACGCATGCATGAATGTCGGCGCGTTTGCCGTGATTACGCATTTCTCGCGACAGGGCGAGAAGTACGTGAACGTCGACGATTTGGCCGGCCTGGGCTGGAAACAGCCGGTCACGGCTGCATTGTTCTCCATATTTCTGTTGTCTCTGATTGGTGTCCCGCTAACCGGTGGATTCTTCGGAAAGTTCTACATCTTCAAAGCGGCTTTGGACGCGAATCTGGTTTGGCTCTCCATTCTGGGCCTATTGAATAGCGCCGTAGCGGCGTATTATTACTTGCGTATATTGGTGGTGATGTATATGCACGAGCCAGGCGAGTCCACTCTGACGCTTGAGCCGCTCAGTCCAGGCATCCGGACCACGCTGTGGGCGGCCGCGCTAGGCACCCTGATTTTAGGCATTTTCCCATCTCTGCTGCTGAATTTCGCCGCCAATTCCAGCGGACTCGGGAAGTAGTATAGTAATCTTTCCATCAGCCTTGTGGAGCGTGCCCATCCGAGCTTCGAAATCCCGCTTGCAGTCCTTCCGAACCGCGACCGTGAGGGAGCCGGTGCTTTTCAATTTTTCAAGCTTTCCCGACCTCCCCTGCCATAATCCGCGTCATTCGAAACGGCTCCGTTCTCTTCACCGCGCGCAAAGAGGAATTTTCAATCGTCAACTGGCCTCGCTTGATGGCCTCAAAATCGCTGGTCCACCGTTCGTTGAGCGAGCGGCGGAGCGGATTGTCGTGGACGGTTTCAGGAGCGTTCGTGAGCGAGGCAGCATGGCGGCGGCGAACATACAGAAACTCATCCACGTTTCGAATGCTCGTCGTGAAGAAGGCACGCAGTAGAAATTGCGTGTCGTTGGCGATGATCTGATCGGTGGAAAGCCCGCCGCACTCGAAGAATACGCTCCGCCGCGCCATCAGGGTGGCATGCAGGAGTGCGTGATTGGGGCATATCGAAAGGGCTGCTGAGGAGTCTATCGGGAATCTCACCGGATACACCATTGTGCGAATCTCATCCAAACACAGCTCATACGAACCCACAATCCCACAGCTGGTTTCAGCCAAGGCATCGCTCAGCACAGTGAATCGGTCGTGGCACGAGATGTCGTCCGAGTCCTGAAGGCATATAAAAGGCTCATCCGATCGTTCCGCGAGTTCTTGACGAATCACATATGGACCCACCGGGGCTGGGCGCGTCTGGAAGAACCGGACCTCCCGATACTCGTTCACGAAATTGCTGTATTCAGAAACTTCCTCCACGTCCAGCCCCACACCCACAGACATGCTATTGCCCGAGGTCCGGAAGAGATAATCCAAGGCAGTCCTTAAATGCCTCGGGTCACCGCGGTGGGGCATCAAAAGCGCCTTAGGAGTTCCATCCTGTCGCGACGCGCGGTGCCTCGTTTCGGGAAGTTGCCGTACCAGTAGACGATCCAGATGGATCGATCCATCTGTCACGGCGCGCAACATGACGAACAGATTCGATTGAGCCCAGCAATCTATCTTCAAAGCCAGAAACGCGGAAAACACTGCCGGGCTGCACAAAAACGACGTCGCGGGTTCGCCGTAATGCGGATCCACCCGCGGTGCACTCCACCTTGGCAGGAGAACTATCAACGTAGAGTTGTTTTCCGGCATGTCCTGCCAGAGCGTCTCCAGGGATTCGTTGAAGGCTCCCACCAGGGCTTCGTCCAGGAACAAAGCGGCATCTCCGGAATGTCCCGCTCCTTCCAGGGAGGACGCAACTTCCGCCACAGAATCAAGCGAGCGATCCGTTCGCGAGAGGTCCGCCGCTATCCAGCGCCGCCCATCCGATGCCTCGAGTGCCGTAATAAACATGGAAACGAAATTATAAGCCGGAATCGCGGATGTTGGAATGGATGTTGGAATGGATGTTGGAATAAAATATCTTGCGTGTGCTAAACTCTCGGCCACCCATGCGCGTATTCTATTACGCTCCCGATACGAACACACCGAGCTGGGGCGTCGGAATGTTGTACACGCACGTCCGTCTACTCCGCGCTCACGGGATCGACGCGTTCGTACTGCACCAGAAACCTCGTTTTCGGATTAATTGGTTGGACTTCGACGCTCCGCGCGCCTATCGCGGGACCGCGGCATTTAAGACTACTCCGCAGGACCTCCTGGTAATCCCCGAGTTATTTGCAGCGGACCCGGAGGTCCGCGAACTGGCGGGCCGGCGCATTGTTTTCGTGCAAGCTAGTTCGTTCATTTCCGCCGGGCTCGGTGCTGCACGCACTTACCGGCAGCTCGGTTATGAAATGGCCATCGCCGTCATGCCGCACGTGCGCGAGATTGTCGAGAAACACTACGGCGTGCCCGCACAAGTGATTCCCCCCTGCGTCGCTCCGTACTTTTTTCTGGACCGCGCGAGGCTTCACCACCCGCGCCAACGCCAGGTGGCGCTCATTCCAAAGGTCGGGTGCAGAGATTTCCCAATTGTCCGGCAGATGCTTCGGGACGGCGCCCGCGCTCTCGATTGGTGCGTAGTGGAGTTGGAGAACAGGACGCATCGGGAGGTGGCGCACGTCCTAAGCCAGTCCGGTTTACACGTTAACGTGAACTGTCACGAATCCTTCAACGCCACGGTGCCGGAGGCCATGGCATCCGGCTGCATCCCGATCTGTTACGAAGCCTTCGGTGGCCGTGATTATCTGAAGAACGGCACAAATGCTTTCGTCTTTCCCACGCATCACGTCTATCCACTAGTAGAGTGGACACTCCAACTGATGGCGTCCTACGACAGCAGGAAACGGGAGCTGAGCAAGGTTCGGCGGCATGCACTGGCCACCGCGCAACGCTACTCCGAGGCGCGCACCGAGAAGGCACTGCTCAACTGTTTTGCGGCGCTCGCGCGGCGTCGCGCGCGGAAATAGCTGCGGATCTCCGTCTCCGAGTGTTCCACATCGCCCTTGGTGCTGTGGATGAGCGCGTGGCCGCGCCGCACCAACTCCCGAGGGCTGTAGGCGAGGCCCCGGAAATGATTCCCGAACGGCTGGCCTGGCAGCGAGAAATCGAGGCTGCGCAGGCCCACAGTGCGCGTGTACATGCCCATCATCACGTCCTCTGGTACCTCGAGCGGCAGCCAGTCTTCCGGAAAATCGAGACAACCTGCTGACGACATCCGGACCAGCGTGTGGAACGGAAGAACATATGCGCCGCCCTGGCAATATTCCTTCCCGGCATATCCATTCTCGACAGCCAAGCGGCTGTGTTCCCGGATGCGTGCAATTGACGGTGAGCCGGCCGGCGCCGCATCCAGCGCCACCACCACATCGGAAATCGACGTACTTTCACAGCCGTAGTACGGCGCTTCGCGGCGGCAGGTGCATCCGAGAGTTCCCAGCATGCCGGCTTCCGGGTGCAGTTCGATAAAGCTGCGAACCGCAGCACGAAAAGATCCGATGATCAAAGCGTCCGTATCCAGTCGCACCACGAATTCGAACGCTCCCGCCTGGTGGACCATGCGAAGCGCCAACAGAATGCTGGCTGAGAGGCGGCCCATCAACGGCTCCCCTTGGTCACCGAATGGCGCATGCAAAGTAACAAACCGGCAGCCCAGCCAGCTCTGGCTCAGCGGCAGCTCGCGGCTTTCGGCCGAGCCATCGATTGCCACGCAAAGATTGGCCTTCGGCTCGTAGGTCCAGAGGCTCTCCATCAGTTCCTTGAAACGCCGCAGTTCTGTCTCGCCTGGGCCGATAGGTACAATTACCGCGAAACCGGATCTCATGCAAGCAGTTCACTCACAGCACGGCCGGCCGCGGCCACCACGTCCGTCCACTGGCCGGGCGTCGACTGCCGGAACAATCGCAAGTTCGGATACCAGGGCGTCTCGTTACAGTCCAGCATCCAACGGAAGCACGCGTCGTAAGGCAGCAGCACATACGTGGGCTTTCCAAGCGCTCCCGCCAGATGCGCGATCGAGGTGTCCACTGTCACTACTAAGTCCAGTTCATCCATGGCCGCGGCCGTGTTCGGAAAGTCTGGTCTAAGATCCACTGCGCGAAACGGCGGATCGGATTGAGTCAATTCTGCGAGCCCGGGCTCCACTTGCAGGCTATACAGAGTTACTCCGGGAATCGCGGCCAAGGGGCGCAGCTCTCGAAGCGGGATTGACCGGCAGGCGTAGCGGTTCCACTGCTGATAGCTCGAGCCCCGCCATACGATACCGATCTTAAAACTGGGGGCACCCTGGAATTTGCCGCGCCATTTCGAACGTAACTCCGGTGCTGACTGGATATAGGGCGCTGGGTCCCCCATTTCACCGAGCGGGATCTCCCATGCGAAAAGCAGCCAGAATGCCACGGCCCGGTAGTCGCAGTGCGGAAGCGGATCGTGTGGAGCTACCGCCAAGTCGATTCCGGGAACCGTGTGAAGCAGGCTACGGATTCGTCTTGGACCTTCCACGATCACTCTCGCGCCCAGCTGTTTCACCGCGCGCGCGAATCGAACGAACTGAAATGCATCGCCGTAATAAAGGTCGCCGACAATCAATCGGAGTGTCTTACCATGCAGATCCTGGCCGCGCCAAACGGGTGTCTCAGCATCCGAAAGATCCGGCAGATCGTGTTGCCGGGAAGCGTAAAAGCATCGGGCGCGATCCAGATCGCCAAGCTTGACGCAATATAGAAGATAGCCGATCAAGACTTCACTATCGTTTCCGCAACCCGCAACTGCCCGATCAAAGTAATGGCCTGCAGACCGCACATCGCGCAATCCCAGGTAAAGCTGGCCTAAACTCTTGAGCGATGCTGCATCATTCGGCGACTCGCGGACCATCGCATGGAATACTTCAAGAGCCTCTTCATAACGGCCCGTTTCTATCAGCGCACGGCCCACTCCCCGGCGGATCTGCAGCGCATCCGTCCCGGGAGGAAGCAGATCCCGCAGTCGAGTTGCCGCCGCCTCCGGAGTGCATCCGTTGAGCCAGCACCGCGCAGCCGATTGATACGTCTGGCTAACGTCCGGCCGTAGTTCGATGCTGCGCCGAAAGCCGCGGAACGCGTCTTCCGGACGATTCAGGTGGTCCAGATAGGTGGTCCCGAGCAGCTGCCAGGATTCCAGGCGCGCTGGTTCCAGTTTCAAAGCCCGCTCGAAGCAATCAGCCGCCTCCTCCGGATTCCCGGCACTGAGCAGGGCGCTAGCCAGATGATGTAAGCAATTCGCGTTCTCGCGGCTGCAGGTCGACGCGGCGCGCAACGCCACCACCGCGCGCCGATACTCGCCGCGTTCGGTCAAGCTCTTGCCGAGGGTAGTCAGCGCAGCGGCATCACGGCTGATTGGCACGATTCCAATGCAGGTATCGGAATAAATGATATCGCACTCCGGGTGGGGCAGGGCCATGCCCTGCCAGGTGGATCATGAGCCGGTTCTTGCAAACGGTGGACGAACCAATGGGTTGCCGCGCACCGGAAAGTCACATCCTCGAGATCTCGGCAGGGCATGGCCCTGCCCCACCAGGCCCCAATCTCGGTTCCGGCAAACCTAAGTGACATTGGGTTGTCATCCCGGGGCGGGTTGTCAACCCACCCGCATTTTAGCGCTGATGTGAACGCATCTGTCCGATCTGCGGCGTATGCCCGCGCTGTGGGCCCTGCGCCCTCGCCCGCCGAATGAGCGTCATCCCGGCCAACCCGCCATCACCACACCCAACCACGACCGCTCCGGAACATCTGAAGTGGACCAACCCGCTCCCTGCCTGTGCCGCCGAACCCAAAGTATTCGATGCGGTTTCGAAAATCGTCTCCGATTCCCACTTCGCTTTAAATCCGCGAGACAATGAGCAGACAAGCGCGTTCAACAGGAATCTACGCTTTCGATACAACGGGGCGATGTTCCAAAACCGCTCGCACATGGATGGCTCATTCCGCCAGCTTGATCACCACTGGGAGCGCCGTCAGACAGACCAGCGCGGCCCTAATCAAAGATCTTCCTCAGATCCATTTCCAGCGGCGGGTTTGCGATTTGGAGGATTTCTCCCTTGAACTCGCGCAGGCCATCGGTTTTGGTGACGGTGTAGGCCCGCTTTAAACCGGGGTCCAAAAGCCATACCTGGGCAACGCCTTCGGCGATGTAATCGTCGCAGCGTTTTTGAACCTCGGAAAAACGGTCGTCGCGGATGATTTCGACACACAGGAGCGGGACTAGCGCCGGTGGTTCTTCCAAATTGAACTGCTCGCTCAGCAGGCGCAGATTCTCGCGCTCTTTCCGTTCTTCGTCTGAATAGAACCGCGCTTTCTCGAATTGGTGATTGGCGATGGCGCGTTCCATTCCGTCGACGATCAAATCGATCCGCTTCTGAATCTGTGCGAGCTTTTCAGCGGGAGCTGTATCCTCGCCCTTCTCGTATTCTTTCGGTGGATCACCTGCGTAAATGGCGAAGTGGGTTGCTCTGTTTCCGACGCGCTTTTGCTTGACGATCCAGATTTCGCGCCTCGCTTCACACTCAGCCACCCATTTGCCGAGACCGGCGATGGAGGCAGATCCACCCCGCGCAAGCTGGGACTCCGATTGGTGCACCTGCTCCCGCACCGAGTCCACGGTTAGGCCCTGTTCACGTAGCAGTTGAGCGGCGAGGGTTTTCTCCTCGCGAAGCAGACCGAGGAGTAAATGCGGCGTGTCGATATGTTCGTGCTTCATGCGTTCGGACTCCTCCGCTGCGTATGCCAGCACTCGCTTAGATTCATGGCTGAGCGGTAGGTCGACCGACGTTGCGATTTTGTCACCGGCCGTGCCGCGCTGCTCGATGGAATGACGGATTGCTTCGACGTTGCCATAGGATGCCAGGACTTGGCTCGCCAGCGCCTTATCCTCTCGGAACAGGCCGAGTAGGAGATGCTCCGTTTCAATGTAGGAGCAGCCGAACTGGCTGGCCTCATAGCGGGCGAAAAAGATGGTTCGCCGGGCTTTCTCGGTGTAACGCTCGAACATATCCGCACTTTACTCCAAATTGATGCGGGCCGGAGGAAAGGCGAGCTCGTTTGCGGAGTTGATCGAGGCGCTGCTGCCGCGGATGAGGCGGCCCGGAAGTCCGGTTTCTGGACGGATCAACGACGCGCCCATTCGGAGTTTAGGAGCGCAATCAACTTGACGGAAACGCTGGAACCTTATCAGAAGCGTCCGGTGGCTGCCTCCCATCGTGGTACCAGATTTTCTCGGCTGCTGCGAGCGCGCGCCGGGGTGCGTTTATAGTCCAGGAAGTCTTCGCCCAGTAACCCCCTGCCAACAAACCTTACGTCCCAACCTCGACATCCCAGGTAAATATTTCGTCAACACATTCAACAGTGCAAACCGCCGGCCACATCAAACCTTGAAAATTCATTCACTTCCGTAACCTCGTCCGATGGCCCCACCCTTGCTCATTAACTTTCCGTAACGGGAACCTTTTATGTCCGAAAGGAGGTCACAACTATGCGTCTCAGCTTCCGCTTGATCCTTTCCCTCATCTTCGCCGTTACCATCGTCTCCGTTCTCTTCGCCCTTTACCAGGTCCAGGCAGACCGCCGCGCCCGCCGCAACGAACTGGAAAAGCGGGCCCAGTTAATGGCCGAGAGTCTCCAGGAAACCGTCCAACCGCTGGTCGCCAAAAGCGCCCATGGTAATCTGCAGCGTCTGGTGGAGCGCTTCGGAAATCGTGAGCGCCTGGAAGGCGTCGCCATCTACGATGCTGACGGCAATACCGTTTTTATCACCTCCAATCTCGCCGCCCGTCTGGGTCCGAACCTGCCGCCCCTCAACAAGACCGTGTTCCAAGGCAACGGATGGGGCCAGTTCTTCAACGCCGGCCAAACCAAGATGCACCTCTATGCAGTGCCTATCCATAACGGCGAATCAGCACCTTGGGCACTAGCCGTCTTTCACGACGCCTCCTACATCGATGCCCAAAACAGCAAGATCTGGCGTGACACCTTCAAAAACGTGCTCATCCAGATGCTGTTGATCTCAACCATTACATTACTTATTGTCCGTTGGACCATGGAACGGCCCGTCAAACGCCTGGCCCAATGGCTGCGTGATCAGCGCGCCGGAAGCACCGAGCCGCACCCCGATCTTCCCGCCGGCGATGTCTTTAAGCCGCTCACTCTCGAATTCACACATCTGGCCGACAGCCTCAAAATGGCCCGCGCTTCGGCCGAGGAAGAAGCCCGGCTGCGCGAAACCGCCAACTCCCAATGGACTGCCGAGCGCCTGCGCGTCTACCAGCAAGCCACGCTCGAGGATAGCCGTCTATTTGTGGTTTCGAACCGCGAGCCGTATGAGCATGTGTTTCGCGGCACGTCGGTTGAAATCAGAGTCCCCGCCAGCGGCTTGGTAACAGCTATGGAACCCGTCCTGCGCGCCTGCGATGGCACCTGGATCGCTCACGGCGCGGGTGACGCCGATCACGAAACCGTGGATGAACACGATCGCCTCCGCGTTCCTCCCGAAGAGCCTCAGTACACCCTCCGCCGCGTGTGGCTCACGCGCGAAGAAGAAGAAAGATACTATTACGGCTTCGCCAACGAAGGCATTTGGCCCCTCTGTCATATCGCTCACACGCGCCCCGTTTTTCGCGTCGAGGATTGGGAGGCCTATCAAGAGGTCAATCGTAAATTCGCCCGCGCCGTGCTGGACGAAGTAGAAGGCGAGGATCACCCCATCGTCCTGGTGCAGGATTATCATTTCGCCCTACTGCCCAAACTCATCAAGGAACAACGCCCGGATGTCCGGGTCGCCATTTTCTGGCACATACCCTGGCCCAATCCGGAGGCCTTCGGCATCTGTCCTTGGCAGCGTGAATTATTGGAAGGCTTGCTGGGCGCCGACTTAATCGGCTTCCACATTCAATCGCACTGCAACAATTTTCTCGAAACTATTGACCGCACCCTCGAATCGCGCATCGAATGGGAGCGCTTCGCCGTAAGCCGCGGCGGTCACGACA
Source organism: Bryobacteraceae bacterium (assembly GCA_036008345.1). Classification (GTDB taxonomy): domain Bacteria; phylum Acidobacteriota; class Terriglobia; order Bryobacterales; family Bryobacteraceae; genus Palsa-89. The sequence goes on along the minus strand of DASYNU010000213.1, from coordinate 38,376 downwards.
CCGTGGTCCGGCCATTTCCCATCAGTGTCGACTTCAAGGAAGATCCACACTCCCACCCCAACGGGTCCCCAGAATCCGAAGTGCTGCGCCAGGAACGCTACCAGCTACAAAGGCAATTGGGAGTTCAGGCTGACTATCTGGGAATTGGCGTGGACCGCTTGGATTACACCAAAGGCATCCCCGAGCGATTCCGCGGCATCGAGCGATTTCTAGACCGCTATCCCTCCTACATCGGCCGTTTCACTTTCGCTCAGGTCGGCGCTCCCAGCCGCACCCACATCGGCCGCTATCAGGATCTCATCCGCGAAGTGGAAGGCGAAGCCGATCGCATCAACCGGCGCTTCGAAACCAAGCACTGGAAACCCATCGTCTTCCTCAAGCGCCATCACAACCACCAGGAGATTGAGCCGTTCTACCGCGCCGCGGACTTGTGCCTGGTCACTTCCTTGCACGATGGAATGAACCTGGTGGCCAAGGAATTCGTCGCCAGCCGCACCGACGAAGGCGGCGCCCTGATCCTCAGCCTCTTCACCGGCGCCAGCCGCGAGTTGCAGGACGCGCTCATCGTGAATCCGTATGACACCGAGCAGCTCGCTGAAGCCATCCACTACGCGCTCGACATGGATTCCCGCCAGCGCCGGGAGCGTATGCGCCGTATGCGGCGCGTCGTCAAGCAACACAATATTTATCGCTGGGCCGCCAATCTGATCGGAGCGGTCTCGGAAATTCGCGTCGAACAACCCAAGGAGTTAAATGCCAGCCAGCCTAAGATCCACACTGCCGCTCTTTGACCATCTCCCCGCGATTGCTTCCGCGCTCCGTGCCGCTCCCGAAATTCTCTTATTTCTGGATTTCGACGGCACTCTCGCGCCCATCGTGGAAGATCCTAGCTCGGCGCGTATGCCGCCGGAAACTCGCCAGGCTCTTGTCCGGCTGGCGTCCGAATCCCGCTTTTCGCTCGCCATCATCAGCGGCCGTGCTCTCTCCGATCTGCGACTCCGTGTGGATCTCGAAGACCTGATCTATGCCGGCAATCACGGGCTGGAAATCAGCGGCCCAGGTGTGGAATTCATTGAACCTACAGCTGCCGAGCGGCTCAAAGCGCTAGGAGAACTTTCGCGGCATCTCAAGGTCCGCCTGCACGATATCCCCGGAGTGGAAGTCGAGAACAAAGTCCTATCCGCCAGCATCCACTTCCGCAGAGCGCCCGCCGCCAGTCTCGCCGAAATCCGTGAGGCGGTTGAGGACGCAGTGATTTTCGACGATAATCCTTTCGAGATTACGGAGGGACGAAAAGTTCTTGAGATCCGCCCGCGCGTTGGCTGGCACAAAGGCATGGCTGTCCGCTGGATTCAGCACGGCCATCCCGGCGCTCTCCCGCTCTATATCGGTGACGATTCCACAGATGAGGACGCCTTCCTCGCATTACCCGAAGGCATAACCATCGGTGTCGGCAAAGCCCGTGAAACTGCCGCCCAATACTTCCTGGAACGACAGGAATTAGTCCCCGAATTCCTCCTCTGGCTCGCCAAGCACGCGTAACCGAACCGCGACCGTAAGGGAGCCGGTGCCTTGCCTCAAGTTTCCCCCAAATCTGCCGAATAGATAGTGATGGCGCGAACCATCTTACTTCTAATGGCGCTGGCACTCACCTCCCCAGCCTCAGAACCCGCCCGCGCCGTCGAAAGCGTCCTCCCAGCGCTCGCCTACGGCCCCTCCTGCTGGTCCAGCCTCAATCTACACAACCTCGGCGACCGTGTGGTCAGCGTCGAAGTAGAAGCTCATCGCGCCAGCGGCGCGCTGGTCCCATTAGTAGGCCATCCCGGCGTCGTCTTTAGCCTGAATCCGGGGGAGAAGGTCAGCCATCGCCTGGAAATCCAGGAGGAAACCGGCGATGCCTGGGTGAAAGTGCGTGAGCAGGTTCCGTCCGAGCGGCTTTGGCCAGTGGTAGCTGTCGCCGGTATCAGCGAGTGCGCCATCGATAATCAGCTCCGTACCACCGGCCGCGAAGTTGCGTATCCCACGCGAAATCCCTGGTTCTCCGACGATGTCTCCGCGATCCCAGGCAACGTCATCTCGTTCGTCAACACTTCGGAACGCGCGGCCAAAGCCTCTCTATGCTATTCAGCGGGCAACCTCTACTCCGTCCCCGGTAAAACACTGGCACCCATCTGTTCGCAATTCCTCGAAGTCCAGGTGCCGCCCTTCGGCGCCCGCCAGTTCCCGGTGGTGCGCGACGGAAATTCCCACTTCTCCCTGAAGACCGAAGGCAACGCCATCGTGCTCCAAATGCTGCGCCCCCTAGCCACCGGCGTAAAGATCTACACAGTAGATTCCACCATCAAATTCCAACAATAAAATCGTGGCGCACGCTCTCAGCGTGCAGCGTCGGCACTCATGCCGACGGTTTTCTCAGCCCAGGGACAGGCGCTTTCCCAATCACCTCGCAGCACCCGCCTGCATCGTCTCCAACAACTCCTCCAGCCGGTTGTAACCCGCTGCCATCCCACGTTCCATCCCGGATCTGCGCGCCGTGTCGCGCGCCTCCATCGATTCGTACAGCACCGTGATCGTAATCTTGGTTATCTCGCCCCGCTCAACAAACACAGTGGTGTCCAACGCTTCGCCGGGGTACCAGGATTCATCGAACTTCTCCGTTGCCACCACCCGCTCCAGCGCCAAAATCTCGCGAAACACACCACCCATTCCCATCTCTTTTCCATCCGCCTCATTCCGCCAGACGTAGCGGTATGTGCCGCCAACATTAAAATCGATCTCACACACGGGCATCGTCCAGCCCGGTGGCCCCAGCAGCCAACGCCGGATCAATTCCGGTTTCGTGAAGGCATCGAATACCAATCTGCGCGGTGCGTTGAAATCGCGCGTCACCTGGATTTCGCGATCCGACGGTGTAGACACCTGGAAGCTATCGGGATAAAACATTGGGTCTCCTTTTTCTTTTCTTCGCCGTGGTTTTTAACTCATCCAGCAAACCATCCAGCCGTTGGAAGGATGTTTCCCAGAACTGCCGATACTCCGCCAGCCATTGGCTAGCTTCCCGCAGCGGTTTGGCATCCAGCCGGCTCAACCGCCGCTGCGCATCGCGCCCGCGCGAAATCAAACCGGCCCGTTCCAGCACCTTGAGGTGCTTGGATATAGCAGGCTGACTCATCGAAAACGGCCGAGCCAGTTCATTCACCGATGCTTCACCCGACGCCAGGCGCGCCAGAATAGCCCGCCGCGTAGCATCCGACAGCGCCGCAAACGTGGCATCCAACCGGCTAGCCGAGTTCATAACCACTAAGTTCCATAACCAAATGGTAATGTACAAAAAATCAACTGTCAAGGCCTTAGTTGTGCGTTATGATCGGGTCGTAGCGCTTGGATCGTGGCTAGATCTCTTGCGCGCCCTCAGCCTGAAGCAGCGTCTCCAAAAGCTCCCTAGCCTCCGCCTCCCGGTCGCGCGGAACTTGCAGCCGGACCCATTTGTGCAGAAACCCGTCCACGTCCGTAACCAGCGTCGCGATTTGCCCCAGCGCAAAGAAAGGAATTGTCGAGTCCTCCAGCAGCCCCGTCGCCATGGCAAGCTGTACGCGGTCGTTGGTCTCAAAAACAACAACCAGGTCCAGATCCGGATCGAAGTGCTCAGTGGAAGCCACAATCCCTCCAGCCCAAGTGTAGCGCTCCTCCGGCATTCGTAACCAAACTGATACACTCCTCCCCACCCCCAATGCGCTAAATTGGTTCCACAATGCAGAGCTTCGACTTGATCGTCATCGGCTCGGGTCCGGCCGGACAACGCGCCGCCATCCAAGGCTCGAAGATGGGCAAGCACGTCGGCCTCGTCGAGCGCCGCGAAGTCATCGGAGGCGTGTGCATCAACAGCGGCACCATCCCTAGTAAAACCATCCGCGAAGCCGTCTTGCATCTCTCCGGTTACTACTATCAGAACGTCTACGGAGTCAACTATCGCGTCAAGGAAAAGATCACCATGTCGGACCTGGCTTTCCGCGTCCAGCACGTGATCAAGACCGAAGTGGATGTCATCCAGGCTCAGTTATCCCGCAACAACGTCGAAATGATCAACGGCGTCGCGACTTTTGTTGATCCGCACACCGTCCGCGTGGAAAGCCCGCGTGGCCAGCAGACCTACACCGCCGAAGCGTTTATCATCGCCACCGGAACCAAGCCCGCCGCCTCCAGCAAGATTGCTATCAACGGGCGCAACATCATCGACAGCGACCAGATCCTGTCCATGCCCGAAATCCCGAAAACCTTGCTGGTGGTCGGCGGCGGCGTCATCGGCGTCGAGTACACCTGCATGTTCGCCACTCTCGGGGTGCGCGTCATCTTGATTGAAAAGCGTCCGCGCCTGCTGGAATTCGCCGACGCCGAAATGGTGGAGGCTCTATCTTACAATCTCCGCGATCATCGCGTTACCATGCGCCTGAACGAAGAGGTCGAAAGTGTGGAGGAAATGCCCGACGGCTCCGTGGTTGCCTATCTCGAAAGCAAGAAAAAGCTCACTGGCGATGCCTTGCTGTATTCCGTCGGGCGGCAAGGCAATGTGGATGAGCTGAACCTTGCGGCCGCCCAAGTGGACGCCGATGCACGCGGCCGTATTCCCGTGGATACCTGCTATCGCACCAAACAAAACCACATCTTCGCGGTGGGCGACGTCATCGGCTTTCCCAGCCTCGCATCGGTCTCGATGGAGCAAGGCCGCATCGCCTGCGCCAACGCCTTCGGTAAGACCATTCAATCCAACCCGGCCAGCTATCCCTACGGAATTTATACTATCCCCGAGATCTCGTTCATCGGTAAAACCGAAGAGCAGCTCACTGACGAAGACGTTCCTTATGAAGTCGGCGTCGCGTACTATCGCGAAATCGCCCGAGGCCAAATTCGCGGCGATACCACCGGACGCCTGAAAATCATCTTTCATCGCGAAACCAAGGCCATCTTGGGTGTCCATATTATTGGAGAAGGCGCTACCGAGCTGTTGCACATCGGCCAGGCCGTCATGATTCTCGGCGGCACCGTCGACTATTTCATCAATACCGTTTTCAATTACCCCACCTTGGCGGAATGCTACAAAGCCGCGGCATTTAACGGCGTGAATAAGCTAACTAAGCTCTCAGTGTGCTGAAAGAGAAAGATATGCCCCGATCCATTGGCGTCACAACCGCCGAACATATAGCGGCCGGTATGGTAGAAGGTACTCAACTGGTTTCCAAGCTCCACCTGTTTGAAGAGGATTCCGAAACCGACGCACTGCATGGCATGCCGTCAGCCGGCATCGCTCAAACCATCGCCGGCCAGATTCTGGCGGTGGCCGCCGGATCGAAAGTGGACGCCATCGGAATCGGCGTGCCCGGCATCATCCGCGAGGGCCTAGTGGAAGAATCGCCCAATCTTCGCCAGCTCAAAGGCGCGAACATGCGGGAGTTGATCTCCCAGGCTCTACGCGAACACGGCTTGGACGCTCCCGTTCACGTCTACAACGATGCCGACGTAGTCGCCGCGGGCCTGGCTGCCACGCGCGGCCAGTTGGACCGGCTCATCCGCGTCTGGACGCTCGGCCACGGCATCGGCTTCGGCATCTATCCCTGGCACGAAGGCATCTGGGAAGGCGGACACGTAGTAGTGTCTCTCGATCCTCGTGAAAAATATTGCGGCTGTGGAGGCCGCGGGCATCTGGAAGGCATCATGGGACACCGCGCCATGCGTCTTCGTTTTCTCGATCTGGAGCCGGAAGAGATTTTCGAGAACGCTCATCGCGGCGACGCCCGCTGCGTGGAATTCGTCAAGTTGTGGCATGCTGCCCTGGCCGCGGGCACCGCAAATTCCATTCACCTGGCCGGCCCCGGAAAATTCTTCATTTCCGGATTCAATGCCCGTCACCTGGAATTGAATCTCCTCAACCAATACGTGAGCGAAATGGTAAAGATGAGCCCGCTGCAAGGCTACGTATTCGAAATCGTCCCAGCCGGCAGCGAAATCGCCGTAATCGGCGCCGCCGTCAACGCCCTCCGCGCCCATCAATCATCCGAGCGCCGAGTCTAGGATGCCGGCAAACCCGCCAAGTGCCTTCCGTACAGCCACGGCGGAGTGGACCGCTGCTTGATGCCTTCGCGTATCTTCTGCCCACCCACCTTGGGTCAGCTTTGACTCTCACCCTCCACTGAGCGCACGCGCCACGGAACCATACGGTTCAAGAGGCCGTCACGCAACACCAGCGTGTGGAACAACACCGCGCCCGCATGGGCGAGAAAGGTCATGAATAGAAGATAAGCAAGTACCGTGTGCGTCTCGCGCAACGTGGCGTAGAGTCCCGGCTTCGCAGGCAGAATGGGCGGCAGGTGCACCGCTCCGAACATCACAATCGGGTAGTGGCCTGCTGACAGCATGGCCCAACCAACCAGCGGTAGGGCGAAGAACAAGGCATAGAGCAAGCGCTCGGAGAGCTTTGCCACCAATCGTTCCGATTGCGGCATAGACGGCGGAAACGGAGGTAGCCGGGTTAACATCCGAGTGACCAGCCGGATTGCCGCGAGAATCAGAATTAAAATGCCCAGGGGCCGATGGATAATCAGGAGCCTGTGGTAGTCTCCCAAAGATGACACCATCGCCACACCGATGAACAGCATGGCCACAAGCAAGGCGGCCATCAGCCAGTGAAGCATGCGCGACAGGAGCGCGAATTGAGCGGGATTCTTCGTCGTAGACATAATTACTTTCCAACCTCCTGTGTCGAAACGGCGCTAGGTTCCTTGCGCTCGCCTTCGCGCCTGGTGAAGGACTGCGAATACGCCGCCGAGCGAGCGCTCAGCAACGGGTCGTCTGACGGCTCTATTCCGTCTGGCAGCACCAGCGGGTCGAAATTGATGTCGCGCGTCGGGCTGATATCTTCGCTCTCGATCGAGTCGATCGTCAATATTCCCGCCTCGATCTGTTTCCGGTCCGGCGGCCAGGGGAGCGTCGCGTCCGCGGTCGGATCGCCTGGCTGGCCTACCGTGAGGATCAAACGCCAGTGCAGGGGCTTGGCACGAACCTGCGCGATCAGTGCATCGAACAGAAAATTTTTGTCCGTTGAAGTGGCTGTCTGAAAGGTTTGATCCGGCGCCACCCACCAGCGAACCGGCGTGGATTCGCCGTTGGCATTGAGGAACCGGAAGGCGTTCAGAGCATAATAAGGGCTGTCCGCAAAACCCGACGAAAACGGATGACTGCGGATCACCTGCAATGCCGCGGCAGTTTCCGGATGTTTGGCCAGAAAAGCGCCCACCGCGGTTGGACCGTTCTTTCCCGTGGCCGGATTCGGGGCCGACGCGACCAGGAAATCATTGAACGCTTGCGGTGTGTTGACGGTGAAGACGGGGAGGTTGATCATGGCAGTGCGCCACTCTTCGCCGTCGGGCAGTTTGAACAGAATCGCCAGGCTCCGTACGTTTTGCGGCGTGTCAGAAGCGTATGGCTGTCCGCCCGCCAGTGCAAACCGTCCCACCATTGGCACGCGGCCGGGTAGGAAGATCAAAGCTTTGGAGAGCGATTGTCCCTGGCCCTTGCTTTCGAAATAACCGGTGACACAGATCCCCTTAGCGTGATTACGGCGAAATCCGGGATGCACTCCGTTCACGCTTTCGAACGTGTTGATAATCGCCGCCGGCGTAAGCTTGCGGGGTGTGAACCAACCGCCGGCATACAGAAAGAGACCCGTAGTCACGGCCAGCGCTGCGCCGATTGCCGTAAGTCGCTCGAGCGCACCTGGTTTTCGCAGCGGAGCAACGGGCGGCCGAGAAATAGGACTCAATTCACTAATATTCATACCCCTCCTTGATTTGGCAAGCCCTGGCATCATGTTGCGTCCGGGATCGGGCCAAGCCTGCGCCCGGTAAGACTCGCCTGTCGAATGTACGACTCCACTGACCACCGATAGTCACATCGCAACTGTCTGTCGCTTCTAAGGGCTTGATTCAACGTCCATCGTCATAGTCAGCTTCGAACAGCCTGCAATTCTCAAATGCAATCCGCCCGCCCTTTTCCGGCGGCTTGCTTCACACTGACTACGGATCTCGGGAGTGTGGGTGATGGCCTGACGCTCACCCTGCATGCATCCTTGGAAATCAAGAGCGAGCAGCGGGCGTTCGAACAATATCGTGCACAGCGGCAGGAACGTGATGCTGGAGGGCCATTGCCGGATTGAACCTGGTAAGTCGGCGTCCCATCAAGTAATCGGGCGCGGCTCGGTACCACGCGCGGAGCCGGACGTGAGCGGCGTTTCAGGGGACGTATTTCGGTCCAGGACTGATCCCACTTCCAAACTCCTCCAATGAGACGTGAGGACTATAAAATCGGAATGCCGTCACATCCGCGAGTTGGGCGCTGTCTGATCGGCTAAACTTAGCTCTGTCACCCAGATGGCACTCCAGCCAGGCGAAAGACTCGGCCCTTATGAAATCCTCGCGCCCATTGGCGCTGGCGGTATGGGCGAGGTCTATCGCGCTCGCGACACGCGGCTGGATCGCATTGTTGCAGTCAAGGTGTTAAACGAGCAGTTCTCGGATCGCTTTGAGCGCGAAGCGCGCGCGGTGGCCGCGTTGAACCATTCCAACATCTGCCAGCTTTACGACGTTGGACCGAACTATCTGGTAATGGAGTACATCGAAGGCGCGCCGCTCCAAGGGCCTTTTCCTATAGAACGTGCGCTGAAATACGCCTCTCAGATTTGCGATGCACTCCATGCTGCGCACCAGAAGGGAATCACGCATCGGGACCTGAAGCCCGCCAACATTCTCGTTACCGCGAACGGGCTGAAGCTGGTTGACTTCGGCCTTGCCCAGGTTGGAACGACAGCGCCATCCGGTGGAGATACTACTCAGACCATGGGCCTTACCCAAGCCGGAACGATCCTTGGCACCGCTGCCTACATGTCGCCCGAACAAGCCGAAGCCAAGCCTGTTGACGCACGCTCCGACATCTTCTCTTTCGGTCTGGTGCTCTATGAAATGCTGACCGGGCGCCGGGCGTTTCAAGGCAATTCCCCCATCGCGCTGATGGCTGCGATCCTGAATCAGGAACCCGCTCCACTCCCTGCGGAGATGTCGCCAGAGTTGCGGAACGTCGTCCAGCGTTGCTTGCGCAAGTCCCCAGCCGATCGTTTCCAGTCCGCGCTTGAACTCCATGCCGCACTGGATTTCGCGTCCACTGCCAAAACCACGGAAGCCCCGCCTTCGATCGCCGTGCTCCCATTCGCCAATATGAGCCGCAACCAGGACGATGAATACTTCAGCGACGGCCTGTCGGAAGAGATTATCAACGTGTTGGCGCATATCCCCGGTCTGAAGGTGATCGCGCGCACTTCGGCGTTCGCGTTTCGCGGCAAGGAGCAGGATATTCGGAGAATTGCCGAGGCCCTCGGTGTACGCAATATTCTGGAAGGCAGCGTCCGGCGGGCAGGGAATCGAATCCGGGTCACCACCCAGTTGATAAGTGCCGAAGACGGATCGCATCTTTGGTCCGAACGTTATGACCGCGAGCTGGCGGATGTTTTTGCCTTACAGGATGAGATCGCGGAGGCGATTGCGGCGGTTCTGCGGATCAAGCTTGCGGTACAGCCTTCTGCTTTCCGGCAATACACGCCCAACCTCGCTTCCTATGAGGCTCTGCTTCAGGCCTGGCACCACATCTCTAAGTACACTCCCGAATCGATGACGAAAGCCGGAGACTACCTGCAGCGGGCCATCGCCCTGGATCCGGGCTATGCGGCAGCTCACAGCGCCCTTGGATTCTATTTCAACATTCTTGCCTTGCTCGGCTTGCGGCCGGCCCACGAAGCCCATCCACCCGCGCGGGCGGCGTGCCTCAAGGCGCTGGCGATTGATCCATCGCTGCCGGACGCGCTCGCGATGCTGGGTTGGATCGCCGGGGCTTACGATTACGACTGGAAAGAAGCCGAACGCCTGTTCCGATCGGCGATGGCCTCGAATCCAGTCTCACCCATTCCAGTTTCACCCATGGTCCATTGGCTGGCAGGTCATCATCTGTTTTCAATTGGCCACTTCAAGCCGGCCATACAGGAGATCGAGCGTGCTCTCGAAGCGGATCCGCTTAATATAAGCTACCGCCGGTCTCTGGCATTCTGCATGTTGGGAGCAGGCCGTGAGGCGGACGCAGCCCAGCAGGGTCGCCGTAACGTGGAGTTCGACGAAAACGAATATTGGAGCTATTTTCTATTAAGCCTCATCCACGCACAACGTGGGGATCTCCAGGCAGCTGTTCAGCTCGCTCGAAAAGCGTATTCTCTAGCGCCCTGGTTTTTGCCAGTAGTCGCGATCTTAGCCGGCATACTCATGCGCGCCGGAGATGCCCGCGAGGCGGCCGCGGTCCTTCACAAACTTGGAGATGGCCAAGCTTACGGCGCTCCGCTGGCTTTTGTTATTTATTATCTTCTCTGTTCTCAAATCGATTTGGCCGCCGATTGGACCGAGAAGGCAATCCAGCAACGTGATGCGGCGCTGACCAGTTATTTGCAGTTACCGCAATTGAAGGAACTACGCCGAAGCTCGCGCTGGCCCACGCTGGCGAAGATGCTGAATCTTGCGGAGGCAAGCGCGCAAAGCTGAGAAAATACTATGGTGGATCGCGGAAGTATATTTCGGGTCTGGCTTCCCTTGTTGCTGGGTCTGTATTGTCTTTACTCGATATTCGTAGACGGCCCAGGTCCCCATGACTTGATTCGGCGGATTGGGCTTGCCCTGGGTCTGCTTGGCCTTGCGGGGGTCATTTTGGCACGCTTCACGCTGGGCCGGTCCTTTTCGGTGAAGGCCAAAGCCACTGAACTCGTGACCTCCGGCATCTATTCCAGGATTCGCAATCCAATATATGTCTCCGGAGTGATTTTCATCCTCGGGCTGATCCTTATGGTTCGGTACCCCGTTCTCGGGGTGGTTCTGGTCATCATTATTCCGATGCAGATCATCCGTGCGCGCCGCGAAGCCAAGGTCCTGGAAGCCAAGTTCGGCGACGCTTATCGCCAGTATCGCGAACGGACGTGGTTTTAGAAAGCGTATCCGCACCCCACTAGCTCCCGCCTGTTGAGGAAGAGCCGATCTTCTCGATTCGTGTCCTATAGGGCTCGGAATCGCTTCCTGGGAGCCGGGCTTTTAGTGGGCCGGCGATGCTGAGAGTTTCAGAATATTGGGTAGATCCCGGTTGCCCTCGTGGCAGGCGTACTCAAAGGGCGGGCGTGACACCCGGTTCATGCTGAGTTCGCCCTTCCAGGGCCGCGTATAGGCCGTAGGATCCTCTACTTCAAAGCGGTAGAGAATGGTATTGGCGTCGAGCAAACTGAAGCGTTCCACAACGTGCATGTTGCGGTCCCAGCCATACATTCCCCCGGCGTCCCCGTAGAAGCCGCCGGCATCGTTGAAGTTGGTGGTATCCACCACCAGCGTGGCGCCTTCCCAGTGCCCCACCGAATCGCCCAGCCACTGCCTCATATTCGATGGCAGATGCGCGCGGCGATCCAGCCGGATGATCCTCGCGTCGTGAATCATTTCCGCCTGCACCATCACCACATCGCCCGTCTGGATGATTTGATAATTGCTGTTGTAGCGGTAGGGAATCATGGGCGGCACCGAGGTTGGAAAGACCAGGCATCGATCCTGGAGACCCATATCTATCGCCGCCGTCGGATTGTGCAGACGTTCCAAGCGATCCCGCTTGGCGGCGGCCGCGGCGGGAGTGAGGCTGGGAAGCAAGCCATTGGGGGGATCTGTGATGATGGAGGTCCGGAGGCTCGGCAGCATCAGCGAACCGGTCTCCAACCGGCTTAGCGGATCGTCATCCGCGCCGCGTGTCTTTTTTTGTAATTGGGCCGCTTGTTCTGGGGTGTAGAACGGTTGGTCCTTCAGCCGCGCGGGGCGCTCAAGAGGAATGGCGGTGGCGGAACTCCAGAAGCCGTCAAAGTCGGGACGTAGGCTCCCAGATCGCTGCGGTGTTTGCGCGACAACGCTCAGTGCTGTAGAAAAGGCTAGCGCCCAGAAAAAACGCGATGTGTTCCAGCGGCTGCTCGATTGTTTAGGATTCACACCCTATTATGCCGCGAGTGAAGCGCGTTTTCGAGTGCCTGTGCCGCGTGCTTTGGGCTGGCCGCGCAGGCCCCGTTATGTCCGCATCCATTTGGGTTGTGCAGCCGTGTCATTGCGAATTGAAGGCAGATGATGCGACCCGCGTTCCCCAACATGACGCCCGCGCGACTGTCCAATTTCCAAGTTTCTCCAGGTCCGGGCGGAGCCCGTCTTGCGTTGCCAGTCCCTGTGCGCCTCCCTATGGTGATCGAATCCGCCAACTCGCCATGTTAGACTCCGGGTAGCAAGAAGGGAGCATCCAATGCCATGAAACCGGCGTTTCATGTATTTGGCACTCTCATCTTCGTTTGTTGCCTGGCACGCGCGGGGCTCGCCCAGCAGGATCGAGTGGCCAGCCCAATCGACACTGGCTACACGGCCGTCCTGGAAAGCAAAGTCGAGCCATTGACTCTGGCTGAGCGAGGCGATGAAGGGCTGGTTGCGCCTTCGCAGAAGCTACCGTGGATCACGCTGTGGTTCATGCGAACCCCGATTCAGGAAGCCGCGCTGAGGCAGTTGCTGGCAGAACAGCGGGACGCTTCCTCACCGAACTACCACAACTGGCTTGGGTCGCAGGAGTTTGCCGACCAATTCGGCCTCAGCCCGAACGACGTCGGCAAGATCGCCGCGTGGCTCGAAACCCAAGGATTCCGTGTCGAATACCTGGCGAAAGACCGTGATTTCATTGTGTTCAGTGGTACGGCCGGGCAAGTGCAGAAGACCTTTCGCACCGAGATCCACCGGTACACGATGGGCGGCGCGCCACACTACATGAACGCGAGTGCGCCGTCGATACCACGGGCTCTAGCGAACGTCGTGTTGTCGCTGCGGGGCTTGAACGATCTAAGGCCGAAGCACGTTGGCGCGCGCGACAGAAAGGCCGCCCAGAGCGCCGCCGGGATGCACACGCTCGCACCCGACGATATCGCCACCATCTATGACATCGCGCCGCTGTATGACCGCGGGATCGATGGCTCGAGGCAGAAGATCGTCGTAGTGGGGGATTCAAAAATCAACCTCTCCGATATCCGCCAATTCAGTAGCTACTACCATCTGCCGGGCGGCGATCCCCGGATCATCCAATGTTGCAGCGCGGATCCCGGCGAAACTGGCGATGAGTTTGAGGCCGAGCTGGATGTGGAAATGGTGGCTGCGGTGGCGCGCAACGCCGAAATCATTTTCGTCTATTCCCAATTCGTCGATGATGCCGTGTCCCACGCCATTGATAACGATCTGGCGCCGGTCATCAGCGAGAGCTTCGCATTCTGCGAGCAGGCGGTTTCCAACTCAGGCGGTTCGCCGATTATTTGGGAATCCCAGGCCCTTACGGCGAACGCCAAAGGCATTACGTGGGTTGCCGCGACAGGCGACTCCGGCGCAGCGGGTTGCGATCCCTGGTTTTCTGGCGACGGCGTTGCCGCAAACGGCCTCGCCGTTAACCTTCCCGCCAGCGTGCCGGAGGTGACAGCGGTCGGGGGCACGGAATTCAACGAAGGCTCGGGTTCCTACTGGAGCGGTACCAACGGCGGCCCCGCAAAGGGCTATATCCCTGAGATCGCGTGGAATGAATCCTCGATCACGCATGGCCTTGCCTCCACCGGGGGCGGTATGAGTACGTTTTACTCGAAGCCGCCGTGGCAGACAGGGCCGGGTGTCCCCAATAACGGAATGCGCGATGTGCCGGATGTCTCAATGAACGCAGCCATTCACGACTCCTACTCCGTGTACTACCTCGGCGCCTGGGGTACGCAGAGCGGCACGTCCGCATCCACGCCGCTCTTTGCCGGGATCGTCGTATTGCTGAATCAGTTTCTGACCGCGGCCGGACAGCGAACGGCAGGCAACATCAATCCGATGCTGTATGCGCTGGCCCACAGCACCACCAACGTTTTTCACGACATCACGACCGGGGACAACATCGTTGCCTGCCTCGTCGGCTCTTCCGATTGCGCGGTCGGTTCTTTCGGCTATTCAGCCGGCGTAGGATACGATCTGGCAACGGGTCTGGGGTCGGTCGACGGGTACAATCTTGTGACCAGCGCAGGGCCACGGAATTCCACCGCCACCACCGTGACTGCAAATCCCACCAGCATAACGGCCAACGGCCAGACAAAATTGACCGCAACCGTGTCTTCCGCTGCCGGCAACGGCACACCTGCTGGTAGCGTGACGTTCAGCGCCGCCGGTACGGTGCTCGGAGCCGCGGAGCTGTCGGGAGCGAAAGCGTCATTGATTGTGGTGGGAAGCCAGTTGCCGTCCGGCAGCAACACCATCGACGGAACCTACAATGGCGACCTCGCTTTCTCTGCATCTACGGGATCCGTGGGAGTCGCCCTCAGCCAGCCTGAAGCGGACGTCACCTTCACGGCCAATCCGAATCCGGTCATAGTGACCAGCGGACCGCGCGGCACGACGACGTTGACCTGGAACGCGCCGGGGCACAGCCAGTTGGCGATATTCGTCGGATCGCCTACTGGGTCTTCGATGACCGGCACGGTCGGATCCAGTGGTTCGGCGCCCACGGGCAATTGGGTAACTGACGGCGTACAGTTCTTTCTGATTGACCTGACCACCCACACCGCGATTGCTAGTGTTACCGCGCATGTCAGCACGCGCGGATCTCCGCGCGCCACCACCACGGCTGTGACGGCGATTTCTCCTGATATATTTACGTTTGGACAGGGCCAGACAACACTGACCGCTGCTGTCTCAGCCGCTCCCGGCAGCGGCACACCCACGGGGAGTGTGACGTTCAGCGTAGCCGGCGCCGTGCTCGGAACCGTTGCGTTGTCGGGTGCGAAGGCGTCGATAGTCGTTAATGGGAGCCAATTAACGCCCGGCGGCAATACGGTTGACGGAGCTTACAGCGGCGATGCCAGTTTCGCTGTATCTTCGGGATCCATCGTTATCATGGTTGTCGAGCCACAGTCGGGAGTGGCCTTCAACGCCAATCCGAATCCGATCGTGTCCCTCAGTGGTACAGGCATAACCACGCTCACCTGGGATGCACCCGGCCATACGCGGCTGGAGATATTCGTCGGATCGGTCACCGGGGATCAAATGACAGGAGCAATGGGGTCCACCGGCTTTACGCGCACGGGCGACTGGGTAACTGACGGGATGCTGTTCTTCCTGGTGGACCTGACCACCCACACTGCAATTGCCAGCCTCATCGTGCACGTCAGCGCGAGCGAAACGCCGGCGCCGTAGGGTTAGCTAGCCCGAACCCGATTATCGTTCCCAGAGGGCCGCTCCGTCCGCTACAGGTCCGGCGTCCAACTTCAGGCCCTATCCGTCTATTGAGTGCGTAACCTTGGCGGCAACGGTCACATGCGCTGGCTGACGAAAATCCTCCGGTCCGGGAGCTGCTTAAGAATGCCGGTGGCTCTTCCATATGCCTGACGCGGTTCTCGAGACCACCTACGGGTCATTTAGCGGACGCCGATCACCATCGAGTCCGGACCTACCAGATGTTCGACGCGCGTCTCACGGAAGCCGGCTTCCTTCATCCAGCCCTGACAGTCGGCGCCGGTATAGTCGAATCCGGCAGGCGATTCAATCAGCATGTTGAGGCTCATCATCAGCCCGAACGCGTTCTTTGAGCGGTCGTCGTCGATGATGCTTTCATAGACGATCAGCGCACCCCCCTCGGGCACGGCATTGTAAGCTTTGCGAATCAGCATGCGCTTGTCTTCCATTCCCCAATCGTGCAGGATGTGGCCCATCAGAATCACGTCGGCTTGGGGCAGAGGCTGATCGAAAAAACTTCCGGAGACAAACCGCAGCCGGCCGGCCACACCGTTCTTCTCGACATACTCTTCAAAGATGGGTCCGACTTCGGCCAGGTCAAATCCGATCCCCGATAAGTGAGGATTGGCTAGTGCGATTTGCACTGCCAGGTCGCCCTGCGCAGTGCCGGCGTCGGTGAAGGTTTTGTATTTGGCCCATGGAAATTTCGAGGCAATGGTCACGTTTGCGCCGCGACTGACCCCCGTCATCGCCGCCAGGAATGATTTCAGGCGCGCGGGATCGGCATAAAGAGCCTCAAACAAAGGCACCCCGCCGCCGCGGATTTCATTCTGGGGTAGTCCGGTCCGGAGAGCTTCGGTGAGGTGACTCCAGTGGCCATAGAGGCGCTGGTTCGCCATTTCCAGCATGCCGCCTACGTAGGAAGGCTTGTGTTTGTCGAGGAAGGTATCGGTGGCCGGAGTGTTGGAATATTCCCCACCCGCGCGCAACAGAAATCCTAGCGCGACCAAGGTGTCCAGAAAATCACGCGCGGAGCGTGGATGCAGGCCGAGCCGTCCCTGGATGCTTTCCAGCGATTGCGGCCCCTTGGCCAAATCGGTGAACAATTCCATCTCCACCGCGCTCAACAAAACCTTCGACGGCCAAAATCCCAAACCCACCTGTAAAATGGATTCCGGCGTCAGTTGCTCGTGCATTAAGTTTTCCCCTCGTTTTGCGCCTTGTAGTACTCGAGAACTGCAGCTCAAGCTCCCAAAAGCACCGGTCGCTTACGCTCGCGGTTCGGTCACGGAGCCGAGCCGCGGCTGTAAGGGAGTCGGTGCCTTCGCCGACGCTGTCCGTGTCGGGCAGGCCGCCAGCGTGCGGCGGGTTGCCAACCCGCCCACCTCGAACCTTTACGCCCGTCTGTACAACGGCACGCAATCCTCGTGCCTGCTCTCACCGCCGTCATTCACCGTGAAAACGGGATTGCGCTTCTGCGAGCCATCTTCATAGCTCCAGAGTGTCGTCCCGGCGTACATGCCATCCTTGCGCAGTGCATAGAAGTTGATGTCGAACTTCGCCAGCCGCGCTTGGTCGTCCTTAAAATTGCGCGAGATTCGCTTCAGCGCGTCCAGGCACGCCTCTTTCGGCGTCATTCCATGCCGCATGTTCTCGACGATGGTGTGCGCACCCGCGATCCGAATATTCTCCTCGCCCCGTCCGGTTGAACCCGCTCCGCCGACATCCTGATCCAGATACAATCCCGCCCCAATGAGCGGCGAATCCCCCACGCGCCCCGCGATTTTCCACGCCAGTCCGCTCGTGGTTGTAACGCCCGACATTTCGCCCTTCGCGTTCAGCGCCAGGCAATTGATCGTGCCCGTGATCGGATGTATGGCCATTTCCCTCGCCCATGCCAGCGTCTTTTCATCCACGTCCGGGAATAACTCTTTGAGCTCGGCCGTCGCGTTTCCAGTCTCCACTTCATTCGACCAATTGGTGTGCCCCTTCTTATCGCGTACCGATTTCTTCCACACCAGCCACGCCAGGCGGGATTCGTCGGTCAGCAGCTCTTCCAGCTTGAATCCCATATCCTTGGCGAACTGGTCCGCGCCCTGCCCCACCATCATGATGTGATCGGTTTCCGTCATCACCAGCTTGGCCAGCCGCGCGGGAGTCTTCACCATGCGCACACCCGCTACGGAGCCGCAGCGCCGCGACGGGCCGTGCATAACGCTGGCATCCAACTCCACCACGCCATCTTCGTTGGGAAGGCCCGCGTAGCCCACGCCGTGCTGCTTCGGATCCAATTCAACCGTTTGCACTCCCGCGACAACCGCGTCCAGCGTGTCCTCGCCGGCCTTGATCATCTCCATCGCTTTGCGGCACGCCTCTTTGCCGTTGGAGCTTGCGATCACGATATTCTTCGGCCCCTGCGCAACTGCCATTGGTCCGGCCGCCGCTGCCGCCGTGAGCGCCGCGGAGTTCTTCATCCACATTCGCCTGCTGATTCTCGATGCCATGTCCAATTCGCTCCTTCCCCTTCAGCTACACTAACTCTTTATTCCATGCGCGAGCAAATCCGTCCCGCTGCCTCCATCTCTGGTGCAATCGCACTTCCCGGCGACAAGTCCATTTCTCATCGCTATGCAATGCTGGCCGCAATCGCCGAAGGTACCACTAAGCTTGAGAACTATTCCACCGGCGCCGATTGCCAGTCTACGCTCGCTTGCGTCCGCTCCCTCGGCGCAGTCATCGACCGGCGTGAAGGAGCCATCTCGATTCAGGGCTGCGGCCTCAGCGGCCTCCGCGAGCCGGCCGATATTTTGGACGCCGGGAATTCCGGATCCACCATCCGCATGCTCTCGGGAATCCTCGCCGCCCAATCGTTTGAATCCCGCATCGGCGGCGATGAGTCGCTCTCGCGCCGTCCCATGCAGCGCATCCTCGATCCGCTGCGCCAGATGGGAGCGTGCATGGACGCCCGCGATGGACGCTTTCCACCCCTCGCCATTCACGGAAGCCAGCTTCATCCCATCGAATACACGCTTCCCGTGGCCAGCGCGCAGGTGAAGAGCTGCGTACTTTTGGCTGGTCTCTACGCCGATGGACGCACCACTGTACACGAGCCCATCCGCACTCGCGATCACACCGAGCTTGCCTTGCGCGAGTTCGGCGCCGACGTGGAAGTCATCAAACGATCCATCACCGTCACTGGCCGTCCGCG
Organism: Bryobacteraceae bacterium; assembly: GCA_036008345.1. Taxonomy (GTDB): domain Bacteria; phylum Acidobacteriota; class Terriglobia; order Bryobacterales; family Bryobacteraceae; genus Palsa-89. The sequence goes on along the minus strand of DASYNU010000213.1, from coordinate 19,788 downwards.
TCTAGAGGCCCGCAATCTCCGTGTTCCCGGCGATCTCTCCTCGGCCGCATTTTTTTTGGTCGCCGCTCTCATCGTTCCCGAATCTAACCTCACCATCCACGGTGTCGGGCTAAACCCAACCCGTTCCACTCTGCTCGATTTCCTGGTGGAAATGGGCGCCGATCTTAAAATCCTGGATGTCACTTCAACCGGCGGCGAATTGGTCGGTGACGTACTCATTCGCAAGTCGCCCATTCGCGGAGGAGTACTTGAAAAAGCGCGATCCGCCGCACTCATCGACGAAATTCCGGTGCTGGCCATTCTCGGCGCCGCGAGCGACGAAGGCTTGATCGTTCGCGATGCTTCTGAATTGCGCGTCAAAGAAACGGATCGCATCGCTTCCCTCGCCGAAAATTTCCGCCGCATGGGCCTCGTCATTGAAACCCATGAGGACGGCTTCGAAATCCCCGGCCGCCAGCATTTCCATGCCGCTGAACTCGACTCTTTCGGCGATCATCGCATCGCCATGGCATTCTCCGTCGCCGCTCTTATCGCCGACGGCCCTTGCGCGATCGAAGACGCGGGTGCGGCCTCCGTGTCTTTCCCTGAGTTTTTCGATACACTACGTCGTGCGGCAGGTGAATAAGTATGAATGTTGCTGATCTCACCCTCGAAGGTCTGGTTCACGATCTGAACAATGTCTTTCAAACCATCGGCGAAAGCGCGGAGCTTCTGGAAGACGATCCCAAATGGGAGAAGCTCGCGCATACTCTGCAGCGCAGCGTCGACCGGGGCCAAAGGATCGTGCACAGCATCCTCGAAAGCAATCGCACTGGAGCGGAGCTGGCTCCCGTGATCGAAAACGCAACTCAATTTTGCCGTGACTATTTGGAATGCGCCAATGGCCCCAAGATCGAATTCACCGACGAGATCGATCCCGATTTTCGCCTGAAGGGTGACGCCGCACAGTGGGAGCGCGTGCTGGTGAATCTGTTCCTGAACTCCGCGCAAGCCGGCGCCAAGAACATTAGAGTGCAGGCGCGCGACAGCCAAATCGTGGTGAGTGACGATGGCCCCGGCATATCGCCCGAATTGCTTCCCCGCATTTTTCAGCCGCGCGTCTCAACAAAATCCATCATCTCGGGCCTGGGCCTCTACGTAGTCCAATCCATCGTGGAACAAAACGGCGGCTCCGTCAGCGCCGCCAACGGCCAATCCGGCGGCGCCGTCTTCACCATGCAAGTGTAACCCCCCTTTCCGAGCCGCGACCGTAAGGGAGTCGGTGCCTTAGGGTAGAATATCTACCAGCGACCCATGCCCAAAGAATCGTCCGACCGTGTAGACCTGCTGCAAGGCACCCTCGACATGCTAATACTGCGGACGCTGCTATTCGGCCCCGCGCACGGGCACCAGATCGCGAAGCACATCCGCAGCACCACCGACGAAGTCCTGCAAGTGGAACACGGATCGCTTTATCCCGCCCTGCACCGCTTGGAGCGCAAGGGCTGGATAGCCGCAAAGTGGGAGACAGCCAAGGATCGTAATCGCGAGTTCAAATATTACCGGCTGACACCGGCCGGCCGGAAGCAACTGGCCGCCGAGGAATCCAAGTGGAAGCAACTGGCCCGCGCCATCGGTCAGGTGATGTGGCCGGCTCAGTCTACTGACTAGCCAGCTTGATTGTTTTCCCGGTTGCGGCCGATTCGCGCGCCGCGGATAAAATCTCCACCACAATCATATTGTTCTCAAGCGATGACAGGCCGCTCGGCTTTCGTTTGCCGCGAGCCACGGCCGCCAGATACTCCACCGGATCCCGTTCGTCAACGGGAAGCTGGTCCAGCGTGGCGTGGATCTCTTCGTCGTGCTCGCCCGGCATTCGCGCACGCAGCATGTTGCCGCCCACTGCGATTGTGTATCCGCGCTCGCCATACACTTCGAAATCTTTGCGGTTGAACGGCCAATTCCATGACGCCTGAATTATTCCTTGCGCCGTCGGATATTCCACCAGGACGGTGGCCTCGTCATCCACGCGCGGATAGATTTGCGGTTTGAACCTCGATGTTATCGCTGTCACCGCGATGGGCCGCTGGTTGTCCATCATCCAGGTCATCAAGTTCGCGCCATAGCATCCGAAATCGAACAAAGCACCGGCACCGTTCTTCACCGGATCCGTGAGCCATTGGAAAAACTCGGGCGGCACGCCGATCTCCTGCGGCCCTTGATGGCCATCCATAGCCACCATTTTGCGAATCTTTCCGGCACTCTTCTTCTTCTTAATGAGATCCCACATCGCTCCGTGGCTGCGATACCAAGTGGTCTCATAATTGATGACCACGGGAATACCGCTGCGGGTAGCCGCGCGTTGAATGGCACGCGCATGATCCATGCTGACCGCCAGAGGCTTCTCCATCATCACAGGGATGTGGCGTTGTGCGCAGGCTTCCACCACCATCGGATGATCGAAGGTGCTGGTAAATGTGGCCACAGCTTCAGGCTTGGCGTGGTCCAACATCGCGCCGAGATCAGTCGAAAAGATAGACTCGTCGAGATGATAGAGCTTGGCATACTTGCGCTGAACAGCCACATCCGGCTCAAAAACCGCCACCACCTGCACATCATTCCGATCGCGGATGCTGCGCAAGAACCCATCGACGTGGCTATGCACCAACCCAGCAATAGCCAGCCGCAACGGCGTCACAGTCTGCGCCGCGCAAGCGGCGCACAAGAGAAATGAAAGAGCAATAGTCCGAGTCACGACAATTGCATGATACCGGATCGCCCACAGTCCCGAGCCCCGAGTCCCGAGTCCCGAGTCCTTCCCCTGCTACAATCCTCTCGATGAAGAAGATCCTCGGGCATGTCCTCTGGGCAGCAATCGCGATAGCGGCCGCCTTTTTCCTGGCCGGGATTGCCATCGACCACGGCGAGCCCGTAAACAGCTTCTGGCTGGTGTTGGCCGCGGTGTGTACTTATTTGGTGGGCTTCCGCTTCTACGCGAAGTTCATCGCCGTAAGAGTGATGGCGCTCAACGACCAACGCGCCACACCCGCCGAGCGCCTGCGCGACGGCCTGGATTTTGAACCCACCAACAAGTGGATCGTCTTCGGTCATCATTTCGCCGCCATCGCGGGACCGGGGCCTCTGGTTGGTCCCACCCTGGCCGCGCAATTCGGCTACCTTCCAGGCGCGCTGTGGATCGTCATCGGCTGCGTGCTAGGCGGCGCGGTTCAGGATTTCGTAATTCTGTTCTGTTCCATGCGCCGCGATGGAAAATCTCTCGGACAAATGGCACGCCAGGAAATCGGAAAAGTGGGAGGATTCACAGCCCTGATCACGGTTCTGCTGATCATGATCGTCTTGCTAGCGGTGGTAGCGCTGGTGGTGGTGAACGCATTGAAAGGCAGCCCCTGGGGAACATTCACTATCGCAGCCACCATGCCGATCGCCCTCTTCATGGGCATCTATCTCCGTTATTTGCGGCCTGGGAAGGTTCTGGAATGTTCCATCATCGGATTCGTTCTGGTGATCGCCAGCATATTTGGCGGTCAGATGGTAGCTGGCTCACCCACGCTGGCGCCTTGGTTCACGCTTTCAGCAACGGCCTTGGCGGTAGCAACCATCATCTACGGATTCCTGGCCAGCGTGCTACCGGTTTGGCTATTCTTAGCCCCCCGCGATTACCTCAGCACCTTCGTGAAGCTGGGCGTGGTGTTGATGCTGGGCCTTGGAATCATCCTGGTGCATCCCACACTCGAGCTGCCCGCCTTCACTCGCTTCACCGACGGCAGCGGGCCGATCTTTGCAGGCAAAGTGTTTCCGTTCGCCTTCATAACCATCGCATGCGGCGCTATTTCCGGATTTCATTCGCTGATTTCATCGGGGACAACTCCGAAGATGATCGCGCGCGAGTGGACCTCCTGGCCGGTGGGTTACGGCGGGATGCTGCTGGAAGGATTCGTGGCCATCATGGCGCTGATCGCGGCCTGCTCATTGCAGCCGGGCGTCTTCTTCGCGGTCAATTCACCCGCCGGCGTGGTGGGAAATACTCCAGCCGCCGCCGTTTCAACCATCTCAAGCTGGGGCTTTCCAGTTTCAACCGCGCAGATGGATTCGCTCGCTGCTGATGTCGGCGAAAAGAACCTCTTCTATCGCACGGGGGGCGCGCCGTCGCTTGCGCTGGGCATGGCCCACATCTTCTCCAAGACCGGGGGCGGCCGGGCAATTCTCGGCTTCTGGTATCACTTCGCCATCATGTTTGAGGCGCTGTTTATCCTCACTATCATCGCCGCTGGAACACGCGTCGGCCGATTTATGCTGCAGGACCTGTTCGGCCATGTGTTCCCGCCGTTGAAGCGAACCAATTGGATGCCGGGCGTGCTGGTGGCGAGCGCGGCCATCGTGGCTGCCTGGGGCTATTTCCTATATCAAGGCGTGCGCGATCCATTGGGCGGCATCAATTCATTGTGGCCGCTGTTCGGCATCGGCAATCAATTGCTGGCCGCGATTGCGCTGTGCGTCGCCACCACGATATTGATCAAGATGCACGGCGCCCGCTACATGTGGATCACCGGCATTCCACTGGCCTGGTTGGTGACGGTTTGCTTCACAGCCGGTTGGGAGAAGATCTTCTCAGACCAACCTCGCCTGGGATTCCTCGCCGACGCCGCGCGCCTGCAGAGCGCTCTGGATGCCGGCAAAATCGCGGCCGCCCAAATCGCCACGACGCGCGGACAAATCTTCAACGATCATCTGGATGCCGTAGTCTGTGGAATCTTCCTGGTGCTCGTGATGCTGATCCTGGTGGACTCGCTCAGAGTCTGGTTCTCAATCCTCAGCGGATCGAGAGAAGCCAAGGTCAATGAAGCACCGTTCGTTCTCTCCGAACTCCGGCCGGAGGAATTATGAGAACGTTCCTGCGAACCGTTCTGGCAATCATCCGCGAGATCTCCGACGAAAACGCCTATCAGCGGCATTTGCGCTACCACGGCCGAAAGCACTCCGCCGATGAGTGGCGCCGATTCAGCGACCAACGATTCGCCCGAAAATACGCGCGCGCCAAATGCTGTTAGGAGTACTTGAGAGATGGGAACCAGCTCGTCCCCCGGCCTTCCGGCGTCAGATCGAGAAGATTCCACAACGGCCACAGCATGTCGATGTGCCGCTGGTTCTGTGCTTTTTCCGGCGGCAGGAACTGAAGTTCGGTGGCGTAAGTGTGATAGATTTTGCCTTTGCGCCGCGTAAACACGTTCATCATTGGTAGCTGGCCGCCCTCCGGATTCTCGCCGTAGTAATCGCGGTTGTAATTGTTGTCGGCCGACGACAGCAGCCGCAGCCTTTTCCAGCCACGGCTCTCGGCGACCTGCTGGATACGGCCGATCGGCGATTTCGCGGCCACTGCCAGGTTGGCTCGCTGCGTTACGTGTTTGGCCGCGCCTTCCAGGCTGTCGAGAAACGAGGTACACATCGGGCAAGGCTGCTTGGCTTGTGGGCCGAACATGTAACTGTAGAGGAGCAGCGTATCCAACCCGTCTCGAAATAGCTCGGAGAGTTTCACCTGGCGTCCTGAACCTTCCTCGAATACGTAGTCCTCAGGCACCGGACCGCCCAGCGGCAGTTTGCGCCGCATAATGGCCACGCGCTCCACTTGCTTGCGCAGGTCGATCTCAGCCGAAAGAAGCCGATTTCGGGCCGTGCGATAGCGCGCTGATTCGCCCGGGAATCTTGCCGGGTGTGTCTTACTAGCCATGTCGGTTCTCCTTGGCTTGGTTGCGAGGATCCAGCAATTCATTCAGCCGCTGATCCGGGATTCCGCTTTTTTCGCGCGCCACTTCCCGCGCGGTGCGGCCAGTGCGATAGGCTTCTTTGGCGATGGCCGCGGCTTGCTCATATCCGATGACCGGGGCAAGCACCGTGCACATGGCGAGCGACTGCTCGACGTATCCCGATGCTCGGGCGGCGTCTGCCTCGAGACCCTGCACCAGTCTCTGATCGAAGTTCCGCGAACCGGCCGCCAGCAGTTCTATCGCTTCCAAAAGGTCATAAGCCATCACTGGCATCATGACATTCAATTCGAAATTACCCGCCGCGCAGCACCAGGTGATGGTGGCGTCGTATCCGATCACCTGCGCGCAGGCCATCAACAGGCTCTCGGCGATTACTGGATTCACTTTGCCCGGCATGATGCTGGAACCTGGTTGAGTTTCCGGCAGCTTGAGCTCGCCGAGGCCACAGCGTGGACCGGAACCCAGCCAGCGAATATCGTTCGCGATTTTGGTGAGCGCGACGGCGCAGGTTTTCAGAGCGCCGCTCAGGAAACTGACGGCATCTTTGGAAGCCTGCGCTTCGAAATGATTGGCTGCCTCGCGGAAGGGAAGGCCGGTTCTAGCCGCAATGTCCGCGATGACTGCGGGCGCGAATCCAGGGATGGCATTCAAGCCTGTGCCGATGGCGGTGCCTCCGAGCGGCAGTTCGTAAATGCCTTCGAGCGCGGTGCGAATTCGTCCGGCGCACAACTCGACTTGCGCGGCGTAGCCCGAGAATTCCTGGCCCAGCAGCATGGGCACCGCATCTTGAAGGTGCGTTCGACCGATCTTGACGATGTCGCGGAATTCGTCCGACTTCTTTCTAAGCGATGCCGCGAGCCCTGCCATGGCGGGCAGAAGGGCTTCGTGCGCCAGCATTGCCGCAGCGATGTGGATGGCGGAAGGGATTACGTCGTTGCTGGATTGGCCGCGATTCACATGATCGTTGGGATGCGCTTTGGCGATGTGCCCGATCACCTCGTTCGCATTCATGTTAGTGGAGGTACCGCTGCCCGTTTGGAAGATGTCGACCACGAACTGGCGGTCGTATTTCCCGGTGGCAACTTCCTCGGCTGCCTTTTCGATGGCGGCGGCGACCTCCTGCGGTAGCTGGCCGATACGTCCGTTGACGCGGGCGGCTACGCTCTTGATCAGCCCTAGGGCGCGGATGAAGGAACGGGGGAAACGCAGGCTGCTGACGGGGAAATTCTCCACGGCGCGTTGCGTTTGCGCGCCGTAAAGAGCATCTTTGGGTACACGCATCTCCCCCATGGTGTCGTGTTCGATGCGATAGTCCACCACTCGAATTCTACTGGAAATGGGTGGCCAGGTTTTGAGCCAGCAGCGCATCGCTCTTAGCAGCTCGCGCCCTGGCGAGATGCGCGTCGCGTTCCACGGGACGCGGTGGGCTGGCGGCCATGATCGCGGCTGCGAAATGCAGTTCGGGCGAATCTGGAGCAAGCGCTAAAGCTTTCTCGACGAACTGGTAACCGTCGATGCCGGCGCTGAGATCCTCCTTGTAGAGCCAGTTGATTTGGTTGAGCGACGCCAGGAAATATCCGTAATCGAAATAGCCGTTGGCCGTGGGTTTGGCGATCTCGCGACGTTCGAGCTCTGCCAGCAGCACGCGCGCAACGGCATGGTCATTGACGCCATACAATACGGCACGGCGAAGTGTTTCCATACGAACCAATACGGGCGCGCCTTGATCGAGAATCGCGAGCGTATCGCTTACCAGGTTTCGGATATTGTACGCCGGATCGGGTGCGTTCCAATTTGATCCAGTGCCCCACGGCAGTGATTTGGCGTCGCCGATGTTGTAGGGGTGGCAGATGAGTGGTGGGCCGGCCTGAGCGCTGATTATGGTCGCGAGCATGGCAAAGCCAAGTTTGAAAAGCAGAGTCTTACGCATTTTGTTGCCTCCGATTCGAAAGACGGGATCGGACCGCGACTGTTAACTGGAAGGACGGACGTCTTTCAGAACGGCTGCCCAGCCGCCCCAGCCGCGGCTCTCGGAGTAGGGGTCCTCTTCGATGCAGAACGCGGCATCCAGGCGTGCTCCGGCTGTCAGCTCCGGAGCACGCTCGGCGAAGTTCCAGGCTGTGGATAGTAAATTTCGTCCGTTCTGGCGCAGTTGGACTCGCAGATGTTTTTCCTTCAACACCACGGGAGCGGCGGCAATCTCGGCGTCGTGAATCGCCAGAACCGGAGGGGGATTGCCGAATCCAAAGGGCGCGAGTCCGAGAATTTCCGCGACGGCCGGGCCAGTGGTCAGTTCTTTCAGATCCACCATCGCGTCGATCGCCAAGCGCGGATGAAAATCCGCTGGAGTTAGCCGCTCTCGGGCGTAGGCGTCGAGACGCCTCCGGAACTCGGGGACCATTTCCGTTGGCATGCTCAGGCCCGCCGCTTGCCGGTGACCGCCGAAGCGTGAGAAAAGTTCGGGCATCGATTCCAATGCTTCGAGCAAATGGAACGGAGTAATGCTGCGGCCGGACCCTTGCGCCTCGCCATTTTCTTCACTCAAGACAAACACCGGGCGATAGAAGCGGTCCACCAAACGGCTAGCGACAATACCGACTACGCCGCGGTGCCAGTTGGGTCCGGCAAAAACCAAGGCCGCTTGAGCTTCGGTAACGGGAACCTGGCTGCATTCTTCCAGAACCAACCGCACGATGTCGGCCTCAGTCTGCTGGCGCTCCTGATTCAGCGAGTGGAGTTGTTTTGCCAGGGTGCGGGCTTGTTCCAGATCGTCGGTGAGGAACATACGGATGACATTTTGAGCATCGTCCATGCGTCCGGCCGCGTTGATGCGAGGCGCGATTTGAAATGCCACCTGGCGAGCGTTGGGAGCCCGGCCGTCCAGCATTCCTGAAACTTCAAGCAAGGCTCGCAGGCCCGGATTGCTGACGCGCTGCAAGCCCTGCAAACCATATTTGACGATGACTCGATTCTCGCCCAGTAACGGCACCACGTCGGCCACAGTGGCTACGGCGACTAGCTTCAGAAACGACTTCAGCATGCGCGTCAGCTTTTCTTCCGGCCACCCGAGCGTAGCTAGCAATGCGTGAACCAGCTTGAAGGCCACTCCGGCGCCGCACAGATTCTTGTCGGGATAATTGCAATCGCGCCGGTTCGGATTCAGAACCGCGAGAGCGGGTGGGAGCTCGGCTTCCGGAAGGTGGTGATCGGTGACAATAACATCGATGCCAAGTTCGCCAGCTCCTCGGACCACTTCAGTGGCGCGAATGCCGGTATCCACGCTGATGATGAGGCGCACTCCCATGGCAGCGGCGCGTTCAATGACATCCGCGCGCATCCCGTAGCCGTCCTTCAGACGGTGCGGGACATGGAAGCTGGCCTGGCCACCGGCGAGCTCGATGGCTTTTTTCAGAATGACGACTGAGACTGTTCCATCGACGTCGTAGTCGCCGTAGATCAGGATTTTCTCGTGGGCAGTGATGGCGGCGCGGAGACGTTGGAGGGCTTCTGGCATGCTGGTGAGCAGGCTCGGCGAGTGGAGGTGCTCCAACTGGGGTGTGAGAAAACGCCTGGCGGTTGAGGGATCGGAGAACCCTCGCGCGGCGAGCACGCGCGCAGTCAACGGCTGGACGCGTAGAGTTGCCGCAAGATCTCGAACTGCTTCAGGATCGGGTGTTGGAAGCACCCATTGGGTGGTTGGCACGACTAGTTCTTCGAGAAATAACCGCTTATGGGTGTGTCGTCATCGTCATCGGATTCGGCGTCCAGGATTTGAATCTCGTCCAGGATATCGGAAAGATCTTCGTACCAATCGGTTCGCAGATCGAACAAGAAGACGCGGCCGTCGTGATCGAAGGAGAGCTCGATTGCGCAAACGAAGCCGTCATAGACGCGCATATCGTTCAGGCGGCGCTCCAGCTCGTGGTGCTCCTCGCGCGGCATATCGCAGCCGGCCAACTGTTCGAGTGCTTCATCCACCTGGTCGGCCGAGAATTCGCGCTGGTGGAACACAAGCAGTTTGACACCCGCGATTTGAGCGGCTTTGACGAACAGCCGGTAATCGGGATACTGATCGCAATCCCAATAAACGCCTTGCATGGACTCAAGTCCCCGCGAGTATCCGTAGAAGACGGCAATGCCGGATTCTTCCAGGTGATGTTCAATTTCGGATTTGAGTGTGTCCAGGTTCGGTTTCATCATTGCTTGGTGCGATCGGTCATCACGAGGGTATCACTCCTGAGTGCGAGATCGCGCGCCGAGGGAGTGACGATGGTCTTGGGTCCGATGAAGATTTTCTTGGATTGCGCGATGGCACGACGGACGTCGTCCTCACAGACGAAGTCAGTAATCTCAATGGGATGCGAAGGGTGGGGCGCGGGTGCTTCAGGCGTGGGCAAGGCGGGCGATCCACGCCGCGCCGCAAGAAAGCGATCCACCACGGAAGCCGTGACTGGAGGGGGCTGCTCAAAGCCTCGTTTCGCCAAGTAGCGCTCCACGGCGGCTATCACGGTTTGGCGGTCAGGGCCGGAAGAGGAAGGGGATTCGGTCACGTAGGCGAGCCTCTTGATATTGATGAGATGGAGCGGGCCGATGTTGTCACCGGTAATGTTGCCGGCTGCTGCACCGCAGCCCAGCGTCATGGCTGGAAAAAGGCCGGTCGAGATGCCGACCGAGCCCTGCGGCGCGGGCGTGTTCACCAGGATTCGGAAGGCCGGCATGCGGAGGGCGAACTCGCGAATGCGCGCGTCATCTGTGGCGTGTATCACCGCGGTGTGGCCCAGGCCGCCGAAGCGAAGGATGGCTTCCGAGGCGTCCAAGGCGGCTGGGAAATCCGCGACGAAGTATAGCGAAAGAACCGGCGAAAGCTTTTCGGCTGAGAGCGGGTGTGGCTTGCCGATACCTGCAATTTCGACGACGAGAATGGATGTATCCGATGGAACTTCGAAACCGGCCATCTTCGCGATTTTGGTGGGCGATTGGCCGACGCATTCCGGGTTCACGGTGAAATGAGGGGTGAACAGCAGTTTCCCGAGCGCTTCGGTTTGGCGGGCATCGCACAGAAAAGCTTTGCGCGTTTTTAGCGCCGAGAGGATTCTGTCGCGCAGGGCGCGCTCGGCGACGATGGTTTGTTCGCTGGAGCAGAGGGTTCCGAAATCGAACGACTTGCCTTCCACGACTTTGGACACTGCATCCTCGACGTTGGCCGATTTGTCCAGGAGCACGGGGACGTTGCCCGGGCCGACACCGAAGGCAGGCTTGCCGCTGGAGTAAGCCGCGCGCACGATGCCGGGGCCGCCGGTGGAAAGAATCACGCCGGTGCGTGGGTGCTTCATCAACGCGTTGGTGGCTTCAATGGTGGAGTCACCGATGCATTGGATTAAACCGGATGGCGCGCCGGCCTGAAGCGCGGCTTGTTGCAGCACGGCTGCGGTTTCGCAAGAGCAGATCTTGGCGCGGGGATGCGGGCTGATGACGATGGCGTTGCCGGCTTTGAGTGAGATCAGAGTTTTGTAGATCGCGGTGGAAGTGGGATTGGTGGTGGGCAGGATGGCGGCGACAACGCCCATGGGGACGGCGATTTCCACTAGTTTCCGATCGGGGATCTCGCGTAGAATGCCGATGGTCTTCAAGCCTCGCATCGCGCGGGGAAGAACTTCAGCGGCGAGAAGATTCTTGGCTAGTTTATCCTTCGCATTGCCGTATCCAGTCTCTTGTACTGCTAACTCCGCCAGGCGCTGGGCGTTGGCGCGCGCGGCCGCGGCTACGCTTTCCACGATGGAATCTACCTGGGACTGCGAGAAGGCGCGATACTTCTGCCAGGCTGCGTAGGCGTCCTCGACGAGATCTGGATCTTTGAGCATTGCGGATGCTGCCTTGGAAATCAAGTCTGCCTAGCAGTTTGTGGTTCGCAGGCGAAAGCGCCTGCGCCACTTAGGCGCCCGGCCACTCCGCCACTCGGCCTCCTAGCCTAGGGATTTTTCGCCCTTTTTGGCACCGGGTAACACGGATTCGATTTCTGAATGCGGATTGGGGATTACGTGAACCGAGACGAGCTCGCCTACGCGGCGGGCTGCGGCCGCGCCTGCATCGGTGGCGGCTTTCACAGCGCCGACGTCACCTCGGACGGTCACCGTGACGTAGCCTGCGCCGATGTATTCTTTCCCCTGCAATACGACTTTGGCGGTCTTCACCATCGCGTCGGCCGCTTCGATTGCGCCTACTAATCCTTTGGTTTCCACCATGCCGAGGGCTTCCATAGGTAATCCTCCTGGTTGTTCTCCAGTATTGTCTGAATACTCACCCTAGCATACTGAGTTTTTTGAGCGCCGATTGGCAATCGGCGAGCAGGTTGTCAACCTGCTTCACATCGGCGCGAATTACCTCGATTGGGCCGGGGCCTGAGGGGCGCCAGCGGTGGAACATGCGCGCGGAGGCGAATCCGGCGAAGATGCTTAGCAATGGCACTCCGCAAGCGGCGGCGACGTGGCCGCCTGCTGAATCATAGCCCACGTACAGCTTGCTCTTTTGGATGTGGGCGGCGAAGCCGGCGAAGGATCCTTCCCACATGGTGATGCCGGCGCCGGCTCTCGATACTGCTCGCTCCACCCGCGTGGCTTCTTCGCCGCCGGCGCCTTTGTCGATTAGGATTGGGCGGGGTAATTGCTCCAGTAAATCTTGTTCGAATGGGTCGGCGATTCGCTTGTCCGGGTTTTCGCCTACTCCGAGGCTGACCGTTGTTGCGTATGCGGATATATGGCTTGGCAGCGCATGGCGCTGCCCCACTTCTATGTAGGGTTGGGCATCTGCGATTCCGAGGGTTTCTGCTGCCCAGCGGCGGGCTAGAGCTGATAGGGATTCGTCGCTGTCGGCACCATAGGCGCGGCTTTCGAAGAAGTAGTAATCTTCTTCGGGGCAAATGGGCAGCAAGCCGAGCTGGGTGAGTCTGGAATCTGGGTCGATGACGATGCTGTTGGGCTGGCAGACGGCCTGGCGCAGTTGCGGCCAGATGGAAAGGCGATCGTCGAGGGTGCCGCTGCGGCCATAAGCGACGGGGAGATGGCGCAAGCGCGCGTCCGCGGCGAAGAGTTCCCAGCTTTTGTGGGGTCCAACGAAGCAGATTTGTGAATTTGGAAAGCGCTGCTTGGCCGCGTCCAGCAGAACGCTGGTGATGGCGACATCGGCGCCTAGGGTTACGCGGGATAGCACGAAGACCGTCGCGGGTTCGCGGTCGATTCCGGATACCGCTTCCTTACGGTCGCGGTTCGGTAGGTGCAGCCGTGGGAGGCGGATGCGTTCGTAGCGGGCCACCAGATGTTCGGAGTGGAGTTCGGGGATGCGGCGAGCGATCACATCGGCGAAAAGGTCGGCGTAGACGCGGCACAGGCGCGGCTCGAAAAGATCGCCCAGGCGCTCGACCACGATGCGGAATAGGGCGCTGTTGCCTGGCTCGGCGATCAGAGGATCGAGCAGGTGTTCCGGCCACGGACGCGCGGCCAGGCAATGATCGAGAAGCTCTTGAGCGAGAGCGTTAGCGGAGGTACTTTCCAACCAGCAGTTCCAGCTTTCTTCGAGTGGTTTCGGGGACCGTCGTCGGATCGGTGATTAACGCATGTGCGAGGGCAGATCCACATTTGCATTCGCGCGCGGACGGCATGGCGGCGACGGCGGCCGCGACAACTTTCGCCGCATTGGAGGCATTCTTGTTCAAGTTGGCGAGGATATCGGTGACGGTTACGGCGGCGTGCTCAGCGTGCCAGCAATCGTAATCGGTGACCATGGCGACAGTGACGTAACAGATCTCAGCTTCGCGCGCGAGCTTGGCTTCCTGCAAATTGGTCATGCCGATAACATCGAAGCCCCAACTGCGATACACGTTCGACTCGGCCTTGGTGGAAAACGCGGGACCCTCCATGCAGAGATAGGTTCCGCCTTTCGAAACATCCACGCCGGATTGGACGCAGGCCTCGCGAACTACTTCGGAGAGCTGAGGGCAAACCGGATCGGCAAAGCTGATGTGCGCGACTAATCCTTCGCCGAAGAAGGTGGAGGCGCGGCCGCGCGTGCGATCGAAAAATTGATCGGGAATCACGAAGCGGAGTGGCGCGTGTTCTTCCTTCAGCGAACCGACGGCGCTGAGCGAGATGATGCGTTCGACGCCGAGTTGTTTGAAGCCATAGATATTGGCGCGAAAGTTGAGCTCGGATGGCGAGATGCGATGACCGCGGCCGTGGCGCGCTAGAAATGCGACTTCGCGGCCGCCGAGGCGACCGACTATATAGTCGTCCGAAGGCCGGCCCCACGGGCTGTCGAGCAGGACTTCTTCGTGTTGTTCAAAGCCGGGCATGGAGTACAAACCACTGCCGCCGATGATGCCTATAGTTGGTTTCATTCTTGTATCAGTTCTAGTAACACGCCGCCGGTGGAGGAGGGATGAACGAAAACATAGAGATGGCCTCCGGCGCCCGGGCGGGGGTCGTTCAAGAGACGTGCGCCGGCGGTTTTGAGACGGTGGATGGTGGCGATTAGATCCGGGACTTTGATGGCGACGTGATGGATCCCTTCGCCGCGCTTCTCGATGAATTTGGAGATTACGGAATCGGGCTCCGTGGCTTCCAAAAGCTCGATGCGTGATTCGCCGGCTGGCAGCATGGCGACTTTTACTTTTTCTTGATCTACTGTTTCACGTAGGGTGACGGTGAATCCTAGTTGGTGCTCGTAGAATTGGAGGGCTGTGTCCAGGGAGCGGACAGCGATGCCTAGGTGATCGATTTGGAATTGATTGGAGATTGTCATTTCTTAAACCGGGCGTCGGCATGAGTGCCGACGCGGCACGCTGAGAGCGTGCGCCACAAGAACGGTGGATTCGGCAGTTTTAGCGGTTGAGCCAAGCATCGATTATTGTATATGGGTCGCTGCGTTTGGAGACGATGTCTTCGGCGGCGGCGTGGAAATCCAGGTCGGGGAAACGGTGGAGCAATCTTTCGCGAAGCATTTCGCGCAGCCGCTGGGTCCAGTTGGCCACGGCGCGATCTTTTCCATCGGCGTGTGCAAGAAACGATCGTACCGCGGCTAGCGTCTCGGCGATGCCTTGATTATCGACGGCGATTGTTTTGACAATGGGCGGGACCCAGCCGTCATGCCGAGTGGATAGACTCTGAATGGCTTTGATTTCGCGCTCCAGACGATCGGGCTCGGGCTGATCGGCTTTGTTGATGACGAAGACGTCAGCGATTTCCATGATGCCGGCCTTGATGGCTTGCACGTCGTCACCCATGCCGGGCACCAGCACAACGACAGTGACGGCGGCGAGTTTCGCGATCTCGACTTCGTCCTGGCCGACGCCTACGGTTTCGATCAGGACGACGTCTTTTCCGGCGGCGTCCAGTAGCACGGCCATGTCGGTGGTGGCGGCGGCTACACCGCCCAACCAGCCGCGCGTGGCCATGGACCGGATGAAGACTTGTGGGTCGGCGTGATGATCCAACATGCGGATACGGTCGCCCAGGATGGCGCCGCCGGTGTAGGGGCTGGTGGGATCGACTGCGATTATGCCGACGGATTTGTTTTCCTGGCGGAGGATGCGGGTTAGTTTGTCTACTAAGGTGCTTTTTCCGGCGCCGGGGGCGCCTGTGATGCCGATGGTGATTGCGTGGCCGGTGTGAGGGAAGAGTTCTCTTAGTAGTGTGTCGGCTTGGCTGTTGCGGTTTTCTATGGCGGTTGCGGCGCGGGCCAGGGCGCGGAGGTCGCCGGAGAGGATTTGTTGGGACTGGGACATTTTAATTTGGCAGGGCATGGCCCTGCCCCACAGGGATTTGTTGAGGACAGGAGGGCATTTATTTGGAACAGAGCAGCATCAGGATTTCAGGAGTTGGCGGGCTATTACCAGGCGCTGGATTTCGCTGGTGCCTTCGCCGATGGTGCAGAGTTTGACGTCGCGATAGAATTTTTCGACTGGGTAATCCTTGATGAAGCCGTAGCCGCCGTGGATCTGCACGGCTTCGTTGGTGACGCGGACGGCGACCTCAGAAGAGAACAGCTTGGCCATGGCGGATTCCTTAGTGACGCGCTGGCCTTGATCCTTCATCCAGCCGGCGCGATAAGTGAGCAAGCGCGCGGCATCGATTTCGGTGGCCATGTCGGCGAGTTTGTTTTGGATGGATTGGAACTCCGAGATGGGCCGTCCAAACTGCTTGCGCTGCATGGAATATTTGAGAGCGGCGTCGTAAGCGCCTTGCGCGGTGCCGACCGAGAGCGCTGCGATAGAGATACGTCCACCATCCAGGATGCGCAGGCTATCCACAAAACCTTCGCCGGGTTTTCCGAGCAGTTGCGATTCGGGAAGGCGGCAGTTGGCGAATACCAGCTCACCGGTGGCGCTGGCGCGCATGCCGAGCTTGTTTTCCTTTTTGCCGACGCGGAATCCTGGGACTTGTTTTTCGACGAGAAACGCGGAGACGCCGTGCTGCGAAGCGGCGCGATCGGTGATGGCCATGGTTACAACGATGTCGGCGTACTGCGCATTGGTGATGAAAGTTTTGGAGCCGTCCAGGACCCAGCACTCGCCCTGCTTTACGGCTTTAGTGCGCATGGAGCCGGCGTCGGAGCCGGACTCGGGCTCAGTGAGCGCCCAGCTTCCGATCCATTCTCCGGACGTCAATTTCGGAATGTACCTGGCGCGCTGTTCATCATTGCCGGCGAGAAAAATATGATTGGTGCAGAGCGAAGTGTGCGCGGCTACGATGAGGCCGACGGAGGGATCGACGCGCGCGAGTTCTTCGATGATGATGGCGTAATCGATGTAGCCGAGTCCCGCGCCGCCGAGTTCTTCCGGGAAAATGGAGCCGAGAAAACCGAGGCGTCCAAGGTGTTTGATGACATCGAGCGGGAAGATCTGCTGCTCATCCCACTCGAGAACATGCGAGGCGATTTCGGCTTCGGCAAACTCGCGTACTGTTTTGCGTAGCTGGATTTGTTCCGGCGTGAATTCAAATTGCATTCGCGGTCAGGTGAAGATCTGGTTCAATTTTAGCAGCCTGCGCGAGTGGGATGTCCGAGAACAACCTGAGAAACGAGCGCGCTACTAGCGGGTCATGCGCTTCGAGGTGTTGGGTTCGTTTTGCAATTTCGTTTGCGGAGGCGAGGGTTGGGGAGTTTTTGCGGAGCGGGGCGGGGAGGGAAGCGTGCAGGACGACATTGGTTTGCAGGGCTTTCAGCTCTTTGAGGCAGCGATGGAAAGATCGCTCGATGCGGGTGTGGTGGCGAGCGAGCCGGTCGAGCTCGGCGGGGTCTTGATTGCGTGGATCCGCTTCCAAAAGGCGAACGCGGCGTAGATTCCAGGCGGCGGCGGCTAGTTCATTGAAAAATATTTGTTGGATGGCGCCTTGGGGTTTGACGTCGGCTTCCAGATCGGCGAGCAGGTTGTCGAATTGTTCTTGCTCGCCGGGTGCGATGACGACTTCGCGGGCGGTGAGGCCGTGTTTTGAGGCGTTCTGAGAGGAGCGCGATTTTCCTTCGGGGGTGCGGGGTCCGGTGGAATGCTGTGCATTGGCAGCGTTGGCCGCGAGACGGGCGGGGGAAGTAGACATAGTTGGGTCTCCGGTAAGAGGATAAACAGGCGGTGGGCGGTGGGAGGTGGGGGTGGGCGGAAGTTGTGGCGGTTGGGGGAGATTGGGTTGGGTAGGAGATGTGACTCGTTCATTTCGGAAACCGCTTGACCGCGAGGGCGGGGTCATCGAAGTCGCTTTCTCAGCCATTAGAAGTTTGATTTGGTCGAGGCTGGTTTCGGAGGAACTGGATGAGATCGTGGCCGGCCAGAGTGACCGCGTAGCGTCACGCGATCAAATGCGGTCATAGGGCCGGCCTTAGTACCTACATAGTGGGACTCTTGAAAAAATGAGCGAAGGCACCGACTCCCTCACGGTCGCGGTTCGGTAACGTTCTCTAAACATGCCACATTCTTTCTGAACCGCGATTTTTTCACGGACCCCCAGGAGTGGCTAGTGGCGTGCTTCTAACCGTGGCTGAGGATTCGACAATGAAGCATTTTCTGATTTTCGGCGGGTTGTTGATGGCTGCCGTCATGATTGCACCAGTAGCGGTGATGGCGGATGACCACCATGGTGATAGGCGCTATTACGATCGGGACCATCACGACTATCATTATTGGAATGACGATGAAGATCGTCAATATCGGGCATACTTGGTGGAACAGCACCGGGTGTATGTTCCGTTTGTGAGCGTGAGCGTTCGGCATCGGCGGGAGTACTTCAGATACCGGCACGAACACGGGTTCAAGGTTGAGGTTCGGTAGACGGAGGTTGGGGACATTCGAGCTTATTGCCAATTTTCGGAATCGCGACTTACCTCAGCGAAGTGGCCCGGGTCGGAGCGGTGGAGCGTGAAACTCATGTCTGGCGGAGCGTAGAGGCGCGGCGCTGGCAGGGCATGGCCCTGCCCCACTGTGCGATTTCAGTGATGGCCGAATTCGAATGTGGCGGCTCCGCTGAAGGTGTTCCACTCTTTTTGGCCTGGGCCGAAGTTTGACAAGTGACGACCGGTTGCGCCTATCCAAAGGTGCTGATGTGGGTCGAGCGAAATGCGGCCGCCGGCTTCCGTCTGCGCTAACCATGCATCGCCGTAGGAGGTAGAGAAGAGGCTGTGTCCACGGGGCTCGAAAGTGCCGTCGGGTTTCCAGGCTTCGAGCGCCGCGAAGCCGCTAAACAGCTGCACGCGGCCATCCTGAAGTTTGAGCGTGGCTTTGGCGCCGAAGGGCGGCAGTGTGAATCGGCCGCCGCGGTCCTGGGGGCCGGGCACGCAATAGGGGCATTCCAATCCATGCAAGTTGAAAAACGTTGAAGTGTAGCCTGGTGAGAACTGGAATCCCGGAGCTTGTGGGGCGAGAGTAAATCCGAACGATTCGATGGTGAAGTTTTTTAGAAATGGGGGATTGGTGTCGGCTTTTGGTACGGTCCAAATTTTCGTAGCAGGCTGGGCTGCATCGGTGGCGGATGGAGTCTGCGCCGATACGATCGGTGCAGCTGGGCTAATGGCGAGCAGACATGCAACTAACAAGCTCCCGCAGCGCATTGGATTGCACCTCGTGACTTATTATACGTCCCGCGCTTAACGTAACGGTTTCACTACAAGCATTTCTACGCGACGTTGGGCCGGGGTGAGGACGAGGCCCAGCTTATCGCGAAGCAATTGGAAAAAGTCGCTGGTGTTGCGCGCTTTAGCATTGACTGCGAGGTCATACGTCCCTTGGAGATTCGTCAGGTCAACCACAGGGCGCTGCAATGCATCTTCCAGCGTGCGGCGGAATTCGTCTATATTATCGCTGTACGCTGAGATTCCGAAGGCTCCGGTGCTGACGGACTTGCGGATTTCCTGGATGGTAGGAGGCCGGCCGTCATCGGTGGGAGCGATCTCTACCAATTGGCTGGACCAACTGGCGGAGCCGCCGCTTGTTTCGTTTGGATCCTTGGCCGGCGGGGTCTTGCCTTCGAGCACGGTCATCACGAATACGTCCATGGTTCTTTCTTCAAGCGCCATGGAAACTTGAAAATACTTTTCAATGCCCTGTTGCAGAATGCGATGGATGGTGACCTGATCTTCTGCCCGCGGGAGAACTAAGACGAAGTCGTATCCCTGGTTGTCTTCGAGAGAAGCAGGCAAGAGGATGCGGGTGGCGTCCTTACCGGTTATTTCTGAGAGGATCGTTTTGAGATCATAGCCCCGTAGCACGCGGAAACCCGGTCCGGCAGAGCTAACAGTGCCGCGCGTGGTGGTGGGCGAAATATGAACTTCATAGGATGGCGGGATATTGGGTTTCGTCGCGGCGTCCGGTGGACGCTGGGCCACGGCGTCTAAACGGACCGCGCGGCCGGCGAGGATTTCGTCCAGTTGGGCATCGGTGGCATCGCCGTCGATAGCGAGGGCGCGTCCATCCAGAACGGCCTGGATTTGCGCATGGTCCGGATCCATGAAGGTGAAGCCGGCGATTCGTCCGCTCGAATCGATGATCACC
>DASYNU010000212.1:0-3607 GCA_036008345.1 Bryobacteraceae bacterium | reverse complement strand
CCCGCCGACAATGTTATCGATCATTTCCGATTCGAGAGAACCCCGGTTCAGCTTGCCGGTAAGGTCCGGCCCGCGTCCACCCTTCGCGTTCTGCCCGTGACAAGCCGTGCAGGAGGTTTCAAAAAGCCGTTGCCCTTCCAATATTCGCGCATCCGGTGGTTGGGCCATGGCAACCGGCCCGCTGATGAGAAGTAGTCCCCATAGAAGTGATCCCACCGCCTTGGGCACTCCAGGTAGGCGGCTGACCCTACTCAGCCTGTCACCGGACTCTTCGGCGGACTTATCCAGGCTGGCCGTACTGGTAGAGATGTACATTTTGACTTCTGTCTCAACGAATATACATCACTTTGAGGTGTTCGTCGTCCGGCCGAAGCGGCCGTGTCGTTAGCTTATGATGTGTCCGGTTTCATTAGCACGTGATATGTCCGCTTTGACCAGCGGCGGGGGAGCCTGGAAGGGTGGATTCCAACCAGGCATACTCAGCCGCGGAAGTGGAGCGGATGATGAAGCTACAAGACGTACTGCTGAAGGCCATGGCCAAGAAGATGCACTGGTGGGAAGCGGCGGAGATCATCGGAGTGAGTGACCGGACGATGCGGCGCTGGCGAGAACGGTTGGAAGAGCACGGCTACGACGGATTGACGGATCGTAGGAAGGGAAAGCCAAGCCAACGGCGGGTACCGGTGAAGACGTGCGAAGAGGTGTTGGGGCTCTAC
This sequence comes from Bryobacteraceae bacterium, assembly GCA_036008345.1. Classification (GTDB taxonomy): domain Bacteria; phylum Acidobacteriota; class Terriglobia; order Bryobacterales; family Bryobacteraceae; genus Palsa-89. Next base: position 2,891 of record DASYNU010000212.1, on the reverse strand, counting down.
CAGGAGCGCTACTTTGACCTGAGCGCGAAGCATTTCCACGAAAAGTTAAAGGAAGAACACTCGATCGAGCTGAGCTACACGTGGGTCAAACAAGCCTTGCAGGGAGCCGGATTGGTGGAGCGGCGGAGACGACGCGGACCGCATCGGCGGCGCCGAGAGCGGCGACCATTGCCGGGTATGCTGCTCCATATCGACGGCAGCCAGCACCGCTGGCTCAACGACGATCGCTGGTACGACCTGATTGTGATTCTGGATGATGCCACCAGCGAGATCTACTACGCACAGTTGGTGCGGGAAGAATCAACGCGGACGGTGATGGCGGCTCTGCGGGCTGTAATCGAGCAAAAAGGAGTGTTTTGCGCGCTGTATAGTGATCGAGCGAGCCATTTCTTTGTGACTCCCCAGGCCGGAGAACCGGTGGACAAGCACCGACTGACGCAGGTCGGAAGGGCGTTGAAAGAGTTGAGCGTTCAGATGATTCCGGCGTATTCGCCGCAAGCGCGTGGCCGCAGCGAGCGCAGCTTTGGAACCTGGCAAGGCCGCCTACCGCAGGAACTCCGCCTGGCCGGTGTGACTACCCGGGAAGATGCCAACCGGTTTTTGAGGGACCGCTACATAGCCGAGTTCAATGCTAAGTTCACCACGCCGGCGGCTGAGAAAGGGAGCGCCTTCCGGCGTCCCACGCGCACCGATCTGGACTGGATCTTTACGGTTCAGACCGAGCGCAGCGTAGCCAAAGACAATACCTTCACCTTACGAAATCAGATCTGGCAACTCGACCAAACCCACTGGCGGTACTCGTTGGCCGGATGCACCGTGACCATCCATGAGCACCTGGACGAAACGATTTCGGTGCGCTATGGCCCGCATGTGGTGGGCAGCTACGACCGCAACGGAAACCCCTTACCGAAACCCGAACGCCGTGGAAAAGGCGGAGCCGTGGAAGCGCTGGAAAACCAAAAGCAGGTTTCCCAGCGCTCCCACCGCTCCTTGGAAATCTCGCCAACACCGCGAGATTCCCACTTTCCCACCGCGCCTACTGCGGTTCTTATTCCCAAACCTAAAAAGTCAAAACCGGGGAACAGGGCTGCGTGATGAAACCGGACAGATCACGTGCTAACAAAAGCGGACAGATTCACTTGCTAACGACACACCGCTGTTGATGAGCATCCGCGCCGGCGCATAGGGCTCCGCTCCGAGATAAAAATTTACTCCGGGCAGCAAAGTAGCGATCGTGTTCGATTGGGCCAGGAGTAGCGCATCGTCGTGGCTCGCATCCACGGCATGATCAACGCTAACGGCGCCCAGTTCTACCGCCAACTGGATCGCACCGGCACTCGAGCGCTGGCCGGTATGCATCTTCAGTTCGAAGCCCAGGTCGCGGGCAGCAATCAGATAACGGCGCGCGTATTGTCGGTCAAAAGTACTTTCTTCGCAGCGAATATCGGCAAACTCGGCCAGTTTCCGCCGCTTGACTAATGGCAGCATGCGAGAGCAGACCCATTCGAGATACTTTTCCGGCCCTATCTTATATTCCGCCGCCAATGGCGTAGCCAAGAATGTCGACACCAATGAAATGGGCTGCTTTTCGAGCGCCTGGTGCACCCGTAGAATCTTGATCTCGCCTGCCTCCGAGAGCCCGAAGCCGGACTTCGCTTCCATAGTTGTCGTGCCGTGCCTGACCGCTTCTTCCAGCACGTTCAGCGCCCGTCTCTGTAGAGTTCGCGGCGCGGCCAGCCCCGGCTCTCCCACAATATGCATGTGGCTATCCACAAAACCCGGCATAACCACTCGGCCGCTAGCATCGATTTCGTCGGCTTGGCGCGCCAGTGTGAGATTCTCCACCCGCCGGCTCGATCCGACCTCTTGGATCACACCGTCGACGATCAAAACGGCCCCGTCTTGGATCAGACCGAGGTTCCTGAGGTCGGCCCCGCGGCGGGGGCCAGTGGGCCCGTGCAATGTGAGCAATTGCCTGGCGCCCCTTACCAGCGTGATTCGGGGCATTACTGTTCTTAGTCTGTACCCTTCACCGCCTGCTAGCCTGGATCAGTGGCGAAGAGGTCTGGGAGAGCATGGGTTTGGTTGTATGACAGCATCTAAACTGTCTAAGGACGGCAAGCGGCCTCTCAAAACCCTGGAGCGCGTGCTTTCGAAAGCCGGTCTGGGCTCTCGCACCGAAGCGCGCAAATGGATTGGCGCCCAACGCGTAAAGGTGAATGGAAACGTTGTAGGAACGCCCGACCATTGGGTGGATCTGGAGCGCGACATCGTCACACTCGATGGTAAACCGGTCCGCGCTTCGAAGCGAATCTATCTGCTGCTGTACAAACCCAAGGGCTACATCACCACTTACAAAGATCCGCAAGGACGTCCGACGGTTTACGATCTGATCCAGGAGGCCGGCCAATGGGTGGTCCCAGTGGGGCGGCTCGATCAAGATACCAGCGGGTTGCTGCTGCTGACGAACGACACTCGCTTTGCTGAAATCGTCACGAATCCGGACTACAAGATTCCGAAAACCTATCTGGTGAAGACCTCTACGCGTCTAAGCGATGCGCAAGTCGAGCAAGTCCAAAAGGGCGTCATCCTGAGCGACGGGCCAACGCAGCCGGCCATCGTGAAGCGCGTGCGCGATTCCGCCAAGTATTCCTTTATCGAAATCGTTATTCGCGAGGGACGCAACCGGCAGGTGCGCCGCATGATCGAGGCTATCGGAAGCAAGGTGCTCAAGCTGGTTCGGATCGAGATTGGGGGAGTGCCTATCGGCGACCTGCCTATCGGCAAATTTCGTGAGCTGACTCCCGGCGAAGTCAAGATGCTGACGGGCCTGTCGCAGAGATAGCGTTAGCAGTTGTGGCGCACGCACTCGTGCGTGCCGTGTGCGCACT
>DASYNU010000211.1:0-12039 GCA_036008345.1 Bryobacteraceae bacterium | reverse complement strand
GCAAGCCATCGCGGGGTCGGCTATCCGGACGCCGCTGGTACGTCTCAACGCGCCGAGCGAAATCTATCTCAAGCTCGAGAATCTGCAACCCATCGGATCGTTCAAAATCCGCGGCGCGGCGAATGCCATGGCGCACATGTCGGCGGATGAGCTTCGCCGGGGCGTCGTAACGGCATCGGCGGGAAACATGGCACAAGGAGTGGCTTGGCGGGCGCGCGAGTTAGGGATTCCATGCACAGTGATCGCGCCGGAAACAGCGCCCGAGACCAAGATCAGCGCCATCGAACGGCTTTGCGCCCGCGTCCTCAAAGTTTCCTACGATGACTGGTGGCGCGCTTTTGAGGAACGGCGTTATCCAGGCCTCGAGGGCGTCTTCGTCCATGCTTTTGACGATCTGAATGTCATGGCTGGGAACGGGACTATTGGGATCGAGATTCTGGAAGACTTGGCCGATGTGGATGCTGTCGTGATTCCCTGGGGCGGAGGGGGATTGGCGTGCGGAATTGCGTCGGCTTTGCGGGAACTGAAGCCGGCCACTAAGATCTTCGCCGCGGAAGTCGCGACGGCGGCGCCACTTCTGGTGGCGTGGAAAACAGGGACACCGCAGGTAATCCCGACGGAGCGTTCGTTCGTGGATGGCATCGGCGGTAAGTCTGTGTTTCCACGGATGTTTGAGCGCGCGAAACGCTTGCTGGACGGGGTGTTAGTGGCCCGTCTCAATGAGGTTGCAGCCGCGGTACGCCTGCTGGCCGAGCGGAACCGGATCATCGCGGAGGGGGCGGGGGCAACGCCGGTGGCCTGTGCATTAGCCGGCGGGGCGGGTACGGGTAAGGTAGTTTGCGTGGTTTCGGGCGGGAATATCGACCTATCGAAACTTGTGGAAATTTTCGGAACAAAATGAAAATTTGTTCGTCTGTACCTTGAAGAAGGAGGCCGTATGACGGCTAAGATAGGTGGCGTGTTGCTGGTCGCGACGCTTGCGGCGGGTTGCGCCTTTGCGTACGTTAATGAGGATGGCGACTGGCGGGACCGCTCGGAAGCCCGCGAGATTGCGCGCGAAGCTCGTGAGCATGCCCGTGAGATCGCCCGGGAAGCGCGGGACCAGGCACGAGAGCAGGCGCGCGCGGCACGTGAACTTACTCGCGCCAACCGGGACGTCCAGCGCGAAGTCGCCCGCACTGCCCGCGAAAGTGCGCGTGAGGCAACGCGCGAACTCCGCGATGCGATTCGCGAATCGGTTCGAGCCGAACGCGAAGCTCTGCGGGAAATGCGTCGGGAGCTGCGGCGCGATTGGGATCCGGTTTATTGAGGCTTGACTGGCAGCGCATGGCGCTGCCCCACTGCGCTGCCCCACTGCACTGCCCCACTTACTGAGACCGTAGGTACAGCACTTTTCCGCCCACGATGGTATAGTCCACTTGCGCTTTCGGAATTTCGTCTTCCGGAATTGTCAGGATATCTTTTGACAACACTGTGACATCCGCCAGCTTGCCCGGCGCGCGCTTCGTCTTCGGCTGCGGAACTTCAGGCGCCGATACGTTCTTTTCCGATCCGGTTGTCGGGTTCATTCGTTTCTCCTGACCGGGTTGCGGTCGTGACCATCCATCACTCAGGCTGGAGAGAAACAGCAAGTCAATTGTTCAACGATTAGGCTGAGGCCACATCAGGCAGGCATCAGACCAGGCAATTGGCGGCACCCAGGCCCCCATGACAGCAGGCGCGGCCAACCGAATCGCTTCATAAGAGACGAGGATTCCGCGTTCGGCCAGAAGATCCTCGACGTCTCGGAAGCTCAGGCAGAAGCGGATGGTAAAGCCACACCGCATAGCTGATGATTTCTGGAGGGAAACGATGACCGAACAGCGAGACCGATCGTTCTTCATGGAACCGGTTTTTCAGGTACCTGCCCAACTTGACAATGCCGTCTTGAACATTCGCTGCCGACTGTAGTATGGTTGACCGCAAGGGGTGAACCAAATGACCCGTAGAGCTGCTGCATTCTTTGTCGCTCTGACGGCGGCCTCCGCTGCCACTTTGCCGGCCGGATTCCAACCCAACGCAGGGCGCTTCGATCCCCGAATCTCTTTCGTGGCCCAGGGCCGTGAGTACGGAGTGAGCCTGGAGCCGGGCGCAGTTCGCTTCCTGCTGACCGGCAAGACCCACAATCGGGGCGCGGTAATGCTGCGCTTTCCCGGTTCTCGGGAGGCGCAAGCGGTGGCGGACGGACCCTCGATCGGCCATGTCAATTATTTCATCGGCGGCGACCCGGCACACTGGACGCACAACCTCGATGAGTTCGCGCGCGTCCGGTATCCTAGTCTCTACGACGGCATCGACCTGGCGTTGTACGAGAACGGCGGGCGTCTAGAGCACGACTTTATCGTGAAGCCCGGCGCGGACCCGGCGGCCGTCGCGCTGGCTTTCACCGGCGCGAACAAGCTGCGCCTCAGCTCGGACGGCGCTCTGCTCATCGGCACTCAACAAGGCGAGCTCCGCTTCGAGCCTCCCGCGCTGTATCAGGAAATCGGCGGCAAGAAAGTGACGGTTGACGGCGGTTACCGCCTGGAGCGCGGCGCCCGGATGGTGCGCTTCGACGTGGGTGATTACGATCGCAGCCGTGAGTTGGTGATCGACCCGACTGTGGTGTTCACGGTGAATCTCACGGGCAGCGGGGTCGAGACCGGCCTGGCCGTCACCAGCGATGCCCAAGGCAACATGTACATCGCTGGCGTGACAACGTCCATGGACCTTGAGCTTCTCACTCCCGCCCAGAAGACGTTTGGCGGGGGGATCGGCGACTGCTTCGTGGCGAAGTGGGCCCCGACCGGGAAACTGATCTACTCCACCTATCTGGGCGGATCCAGCCAGGACCAGCCGCAGCAGATCCGGGTGGACGCCCAGGGCAACGCGGTAGTGCTGGGGTTCACCCACTCCCCCGATTTCCCCACCGTGAATCCACTGCCATCCGGAGGCTATCCGCCGCCGGGTCCGGACCCCATCAACGGACAGGCGATCACGTTTATCAGCAAGCTCGACCCCACCGGCTCCAAGCTTGTGCACTCCACGCTTCTTTGGAGCAACAACCTGGAAGCGTTCAACGCCACAGGCATGGCGCTGGACTCGGTGGGCAACGCCTACGTCACTGGATTCGACCCGCTCGCCGGACCTGGCGTGACGAACGGGAACGGCATGCCAATAGTTACCAGCCCGCGTCTAATACCGACTGCCGGGGCTTACCAAGCACCGAAGCTGGCAGTGGGCGCGAACCATGTGTGGGTCGCCAAGCTGTCGCCGTCGGGCGCGCTGGCTTGGGATGCGGTGATCGGCGGCAGCAACCAGGAACAAGCCAGCGGCATCGACGTGGATTCGTCGGGTCAGGTCTACGTCGCCGGGTTCACGGGATCGAGCGATTTTCCAGTCACCGCCAACAATGGCGTTCAGCAGACGCTCCTGAGCAAGGCGCAGGGTAACGCATTCCTGGTGGTGCTGAATCCGGCCGGCTCGCAGATTGTGTACGGAACTTATCTCGGTGGAAGCGGAACCGATATCGCTAATGCCGTGGCCGCAATTCCGGGCGTGGGAGTGGCCATCGGCGGCCTCACCAGTTCGCCAGACCTCGCGGTGACGCCGGGTGCGAATCAAACGACGCTACTGCCGAACAAGCACAACGGATTCTACGCACTGTTGAATCCCCCCGGACTCACCGTTCCTGCCCCGGCTTCAAGCGCGTCCGCTGCTGCCGCCGACCTGAAGCCTCGAGACGAGGGTCCGATCACAACGTTGACCTACGAGGCTGACGTGGTCAAGGAGATAAACGTTCTAGGGGGAACCTTCATTCACTACGAATTCGTCGTACTTTTAGACAGCGATACCGGTGACGTGGCGAGCATCATAGTATTCCAAACGACGAGAACGGTGCTAGGTCCGTTTGGTGGTGAGAGCAAGTCTGTGGAGTTTATCGATGTTCCCCCAGGCACGACAGACGCGGAAGCCTTTTTGAACGGACTCGGATTGGGAACCACCGTTGATGCTACCGGGGCTTTTCCCGCCAGTACCCCGATACCGCCCGGCCGGGCGCATCCCATGGACGCGACCCTAGGAGCGGCGGCCATCGGGGTCCGCCTCGCTTACCCGCCGGCCATAGTCAACGCCGCGAGTTTTGCGCCCTCCGCTGTGTCGCCGGGCGAAATCGTAACGATATTCGGCAGCAACTTGGGACCCGCTAAGCTGGTCGGCGCGCAGCTGGATTCAACCGGCAAGAAGCTCAGCACCTCCGTCGCAGGCACTCAGGTCTTCTTTGACAATGATCCGGCGCCCGTCGTCTACACTGAGGCCGGTCAGGTGAGCGTCGTTGTTCCGTATTCCGTCGCAGGCAAGACATCGGTCAACATGATTCCGTTTTATAACGGCGCGCTTCAGGATGCGATTCCGATCAACGTCGCTCCCTCCGCGCCCGGCATCTTTACGGTCGACGGCAAGCAGGCCGCTTCGGTGAATCCGGATGGGAGCGCCAACTCGGCATCTCATCCCATCGCGCGCGGCTCGACCATCGTGATGTTTGCGACCGGCGAGGGCCAGACCGATCCGCCGGGCGTGGACGGCCAGCTCGCTACGAGCCCGTATCCCAAACCGGTGCTGCCAGTGAGCGTGACTATTGGAGGGAAGCCGTCCAGCCTGGCTTACTACGGCGCGGCTCCGGGCGAGACCGCGGGTTTGTTGCAGTTGAACGTAGTGGTGCCGAGCGACATCCAGCCCGGCAACGCAGCCGTGGTGCTCACTGTCGGCTCAGTCACGAGCCAGTCGGGAGTGACCATCGCCGTGAAATGATGATGGATCAGCGCCGTCATGAACGTCCACTCCCTTACGAGAACTCGAACCTGAATCAGTGCGACACAGGGTCCCCGAGCCGCGTGCCGTTGCATCCAGGCGTTGACACCACCAACTGAGCTACCTGTTGTCACGAGGAATTGCGGCGCAATAAGTTCAAGTACAAGACTTCACCACCGGTGTCGCCCCAGTGCGCTCAACGGATCGCGTTCAGGGTAGTCAGTCCCCTCCGGCTTCACCGACGCGACCAGAATAATTTAATTGCCCGATCCGAAATGGTCGCTTGTCTAGCCGTCGCCTCAGGCCGCTGTCACTGTCCGCCAAACCTCGAAGGATCGCGATCGCAAGAGTCGGCGATTCGGTGTCCTTTCGGTGAGGCTGGGTCGCTCGGGACCGTTTCGGAAAGAGTCCCTTTGGGGCGACCAGCCGGGGAAGCGGCCCATCGCGTTTTGGTACTCTGACCTGGCGTAGTCCACCGACGTTCGTGTTTTGGCTGCCGCCGGCTGGCCGTCCGAAGCATGACCCGGTTCGCACGATCGGCCGACCGCGCGCTCCTGCTGGCGATGTGGCCAAGCCGGCCAGGCTCGGGCGCGCCGCGCTCCACTAAAGACATGGGCGACCGCTTTATACTGTCATTAATAAGATCGCAAAATCCAGCAGCGAGGGCGGCATATGAAAAATGCTATTGGGGCGCTCATCTCCAGCGTGTTGGCTTGCGTCGCGGCATGTGGCCAAAGCCAGCACACAGTATGGGTCTGCGACGCGCTCGATTGTCACTTCATCGATAGCTCGGTCATGGGAGGGCTAAGGTTCGAGGACTACAAGGTCACGAACCCGACAGCCGTCGAGTTCGATCCTGCGCAGCGGTTGAAGGAACTCGCCTCGCTCGGTCCGTCCACCGCTGAAACCCTATGCGCGGCCCCGCCGGTTTTCACAACTCCCGCTCCGACGATCGGCTTCGACAAGAGCGCCGTTCAGGCCCAGATCTATTTTTCCCCGGAGATGCCGACCAGGGGCTACCCGCTCGAGTTTATGGACGTCCAATTCACCAATTTCACGACGTCCGATGGTTATAGCAGCCCATCGTTCGGCTTCAGAATGGTGCGAAAGATAACCCAGGATGCCACCGAGGTGCCTCAGTACAGCATCCAAATCCAACCGGGAAATCCGGGTCTGAGTAACGTTGTTGGCTTGGAAGGCGGCGGCTCGGGCGTCGGCTTTATGATCGACCCCGTGGGCCAGACTGCCGATTTCTTCGGAACCACTCCGTCTTCGGTGCTGCTGCGCCAAGCCATCTTCGGCGTGTTCGTAAATGCGCAATCCATCTTGCAAGCCGCCAACTTCACCGTCACAACTCCGGCGCCCGCTGGCGAGCCCCTCTGGTCGGCCCCCGAGATCGTCTCGTTGGCCGGGCAGGCGCAGCCTTGGATCCTGGCCGCGGCCAATGCCGCTGTCCCTCTAGGCCCTCCTTTCAATTGCAGCGCACTCTCGCACGGCTATCTCACATGCGATGGTGCGAGCGAGATCGCAGCACTCTCGAACGTGGTACTCGCCTGGGGAGGAGAATACCTGGGGTTGCGCACCACCGAGTCCTTCAACATCCTTGTAAACAACCTGCGCACCTGGGCGCAGGCAAACGCGCCCAGCGTCGACCCCGTCTACAACGCTACCAGCGAGGGCGCTTTCTCGTTCTTGGCGAATAAATGGCCCATGGCAACACCCATCGTCATGCTATGGCCGACTCTTCGAGCGGACCCGGCGCTCTCGCCCGCCGACCGTCAAACCATCGAGAATTGGATCGTCAACTGGCTGGTACCTCCTCCAGTGGTGCCAGACTATTTCCCTAACGATCTTGGCTACAATGCCGATTCGATCGTGATGGCGGATGCAATTCGCCGCGGCGACAATGCCACCTTCGCTTTCGGGGTCCAGCGATTCTATGGCGCGCTCAATCAGATGCGCGCGGACGGCAGCTTCCCTCTGGCAGCCATGCTCAGCGCCTGCTCGGCCGGGTACACCAATGTCGATCTTTTGCACCTTGTCAAGATGGCCGAAATGGCCGCCACCCAGGGCTACGATCTCTACAGTATGGACGTCGGCGGAAAAACGCTTGAGACTGCGATCGAGTTTCTGTTGAACGCATACGCGGATCCCGCTCTTTTGTATCAGTATTCGATGGCCGGCGGAGGAATCTGTTCCGAAGGCAATCCCGGCGACCCACCGGACTTCTCCACCGTGTTCGGCCCGGGTTCGCATTCCAGTCTGACGTGGGCTGAGTCATATCTGGCTCGCTTTCCGTTTTCCACAACGGCAGCGCGGCTGCGAACGATCCTCGGTTCCAACATCAGTGCTTCACCGTTTCCTCTGACCACCTCCGCTACCGGGTTGAATGGCTCGTGCGCTTTCCGGGATTCGTACGAATTCCAACCGGTCAGCGGCGCCAAGGTTGCCATCGTTAGCGGAAACGGCCAGACCGTCGCTCCCAATCAACCTGCCCCATCGCGCCTAACGGTCCGCGTTACGGATAACTCGGGAAATGCTCTGGCCGGCGAGCTGGTGAGCTTCGCGGTGGTACAAGGCTCGGCGAATGTGGCCGCGCCTGCACAGGTTCTCACTGATGCGACCGGGGCGGCAAGCGCGAGTGTAATGATGGGACCGGCTAGCGGGCCGGTTACGGTGACGGCAAAGGCGCTGGGCGTGCCCGCAAGTTTTTCGATGACCGTCCCAGGCCCGGCGATCTCCGCGGGTGGAATCGTTGGTATCGCTGGCAGCGTCCCCGCGGTAACTACGATCACGCCGGGGGCGCTCTTTAGCATTTATGGCCCAAACTTTGTCCCCGCCGGCACGAGCGGTAGCGCAGAGTTTGTCAAGGGCATGCTTCCCACCACTCTGCTCGGGGTGTGCGTCTCGGTGGAAGGAGTCAGCGCTCCGCTGTTGGACGTGTTTCCCGGCCAGATTAACGCCGTCACTCCGAATGTGACGCTCCCGCAGGGTGAGCAGCCATCCATGGTCGAGGTAATCGTCACCACTGGGTGCGGCACACCGCAACCGATCCAATCCATGCCGCAGTCCGTAATCGTCGCGGCGGCCGCTCCGGAGTTTTTTTACTTTGCGCACAATGCCAACGGGCAGAATCCGGTTGCGGCGGTCAATTCTCTCAGTGGCGCTCACATGGGACCGGCCACGCTTGGCCCGAGCTTTACGCCGGCGCACCCGGGAGATCTGGTGACGATCTATGCGTCGGGCTTCGGCGCGACCAATCCGGGCATAGCGCCTGGTGCTATTGCTAGCGGCGCAGCCCAGGTGACGAGTACAGCCAAGGTGACGCTCGGTTCGATGACTCTTGCACCGAGTGATGTTCTGTATGCGGGAGCAGCGCCGGGTGAACTCATTTCGCAATTGAATATTCGGATCCCCTCCGGCACGCCGGCGGGGAATCAACCGCTTCAGATTGTGATTGGTGGTATCGCGTCGCCGCCTGGTGCGTTTTTGGCAATTGCAGAACCAGGAAGTTAACATCATCAAATCATAATTAGAAACGAAGGCTACCGAAAATGGTTCGAGCGGGTCTGGCCAAAAACGTAATCAGATTTTTTGCCAGTGCAAAGACCTGTTTCCCGGCCATATTCGAGTGACGCTCCCGCCTGGCAACAGTCGATCCTTTCCGGCCAGGCGAGATCCATCATATTACGCGGCTGCCAGTGTGGCGAGCCGCGTCGGCGTCTCGCGGTAATTCCAGGGGAGAAGATTTTGTCGGGTACATAAAAAAGGAAGCCCACCCGCCAATTTCCCCTGATCTGGTATCGGCGTAATGTGGTCTCAGCCTAATCGTTGAAGAATTGGCTCTGTTTCTCCCGGCGAGAGCGATGAATGGTCACCACCGCAGAGTCGCGTTTGTTAAATGCACGCATGCCCGTGCGGCTCGCTATTGAGCGAACCGTGACGGAGTGGGCCAATTCGAATCCATCTCGGGCCACCCAGAAACATTGACGAATCTTGAGAGAGAACGTTGTAAAGCCGTGTTCTTGGGGAGCCAAATTTTCAAGTTGCAACCGTTGGCCTGTTTTGTTGACAGCATCGTGAGTTGCGAAACAGCGGCGTCTATCCCAAACATTTTGAGGGTTTTATGATTCCGAACACTCTCCCTTGCCGGAGACGCTCTTCCTCGTCGCGGACCCAAACGGTGGACGATTGAGGGTTGTAGAAATTCTCGGTTTTCTCCTCATGACAGGTCGCGTTTGTTGACAGGTCCGTCAATGTTGGGGTGCCGGTTTCAGATCGCCTGCAATTTGCGCAAACTGTTCCAACGCCGCCTGAAGGCCGTCGACGATTTCGGCGGCGATCACATCGCGTTCGGCGAGATTCGAGGAATCCTCGAGGCTGTCATCGCGCACCCGTTCCGCCTCGTTCCGCTCATGACGGTTCTGCGGGTTATAGGATGCCACGAAGTCATCGAGATCTGCACGCTGAAGCGGGTTCGTTTTCAGAGTGAAGTGCTTGTTGGTGCGAAGGTCGTAAATCCAAAGCGTCTTCGTCCAGGGCATCTCAGAGGCCGGCTTCCGATCAAAAAACAGTACATTCGCCTTGACTCCTTGTGCATGGAAGACGCCGGCCGGAAGGCGAAGCAGTGTGTGGACATCGCATTCATGAAGCAGCTTGCGGCGAACCGTCTCTCCGGCGCCCCCTTCCAACAAAACCTTGTCCGGCACAACAAGCTTTTACTGCTTGGCGTACTTGGCCCACATTGCCGGATCGGACAGCATCTTGATGAACAATCCTCCAACGACGGAGCGTGCTTGAAACCCCACTTGCTTGGCCGTCACCGTATCGTACCAGTCGGTCAGAGGCACACGGCTCTCCGAATCGTTCGCGAACTGATACGCCGGCGCCACCAGCGTTTCGAAGTCAGCCTGATGGTCCGCGAGCGTCGCGGTCCAGAGCACCCAATCCAGCTTCGTGTAATCTTTGCGATTGTCGAGCGGCAGGCCGTACTTGTTCTGCTTCGTTTTGTAGAAGGCGATTTCGGTGCGAGCCACCTCTGCGGGAAACAGATTCAGGCCGAGCAACCTATCCCAGACGAGGTTGTACTTCTGGCTCCAGGTTCCCGGTTTGTCAAACGCCAAGCGGTAATGGCTGCCATCCTTTGCCAGATCGATCCACTTCTTTGCGAATCCCTGGGCCGTGGCGCGATATTCGGCTGCGGCCTGCTTTCGGCCGGTCATTTCCGCCAACATACCGTACGCGCCCAATGCCAGGATTGCTTTGATCGACAGATTTGCGTTGTGAGCCAAGTGTCCCGCGAAATCGTCCGTGGAAAGCTGATTCTCCGGGTCCAGGCCTTTGCTCCGGAGGTACTCAGCCCACTTGGTAAGCTCACGCCAGTAGCGCTCGGCAAACGACGCATTGCCTTGCACTTTGGCCAACGCCGCAGTCAGGATCAGCATATTGCCGCTTTCCTCTACCGGCATCTGATTTTCTTCGGTAAGCTCACCGCCGCCATAAACCTGCCCGTTCGCCAGCGGGTACGTTCCGAGATCATGCGGCGCGAACGGCCAGTGCCACCGCTCTAAGCGCGCGTATTCCATCACTGGATAAAGCTGCGCTTCCAGTAACCGCGGATTGAACAGGAGCGTGAACGGAGCGCTAGGATAAATGACGTCCACAGTGGCGATGCAACCGTTGCTGAAATTCTCCTTAGGAAAGAACATCGGAGTCCCATCGGCGTCCGAAACCAGCTTGTGGGCGGCCAGCATCTGGCGGTAAGCCAAGGTAGCCAGGCGCGCATACTTCTCGCCGCCGACACTTCGCAAGTCACCCATCAGCCGTGCGTCGAAAGCTTTGCTTTTTTCGAGCAGCGTATCGTGATCGCGCCGGGCCATGCGAAGCAAAATTGTCGCGTTTGCGCCGTTGCGTCTCCACCAAGCCCGTTCACGCCTCTCCAGATATTCAATGGCGTAGATATCGTCGTAAGCGATCATCAGGTAGCGGGATGCAGGCCGGGTATCGACCTTACCCAAGTCGATAGCGAACGCAAGCACCACGCCGTTGTCCGGCAAATCATCGGAATCCGGAAAGCGGCCATCCTTCGAGAACGAAGTAGTCTCCTGCCTCCTCAATCCAATGGAGGCCGTAACGCCGTCCGGGCGATCAGCTTCGAGATACAAGTATCCCCAGTCGATCCGTAAGTCATCACCGCGTTTGGCGAGAATCGGCTGTTCGCGCGAGCCGATCCGCAGGGCGGTTTGACCATCCAGTAGAACACGCGTCGCCGAAACCGGCTGATCGCGGGTATTGACAACTAATTCGGATGACGCGTCAAAATACAGCGCGACATCGTGTTGTTTGCCATCGGTAGACTGGACCTCCCATTCGACATAGCTGAGCGGCCGCGACAATACATCCAGGTCGTCTGGCAACGCAGGTGTGAAGAATGTGAGTTGGAGACGCACGCCACCGTCCAGGAACTGGTAGATGGTGCGCGTAGGCAAGACCTCCAGCCCGGCTTGATCCATAGCGGGAAATTTGCTGCCGCCCGTCAACGCGTACGTCTTGGAATCAATTCTAGCCAGCACAGTCAGGCTGTTGGGCTTGCCGGTCCAGTGTGTGGTGATGGAATCAGTCAATCGATTGGCCGCCGACCAGACGCTGAAATAAGGATCGTGCGCGATCAGCGGAACCGCGGGAGGCCGCATCGGCGCCAAAGAGGGGGTCTGTGCGGCTACCAAGAACACAACGCCCGCGAACAACATGCAGAATTTCATTTCGCCGATTCCCCCACGTCCTCAAGCATGACTGAGAATACAGCAATGCATAGCCTGCCCATGCCGCATGGGATCAGTGTGATTGTTCCGGTCGCAAAGCGCCGGCTACCGGATTCACCCCAAGAGGCAGCGCCGAATCGTTTACCCGCATATTCTCGCGTGGGAGGAGTATTAGAGGCTTGTCCCATTGTTCGGAAAAGTTTCTACGGGCATATCGTTCTTCACGATTCTAACGTGAGCGACCAAAACATCAGATCGGCTTGCTCGTGGCGGACAGAATCTCGAACAAGCATGCGAAATCAGCCTGACTTTTGCCCGCCTGCATCGCTCGCTCCATGAGGTTAACGTACGCATCAGGAATAGTGTGGTCCGAACCTCGATCTTGGCACCAGCTTACAAGCTGCTTGGTAACCACAGAATACGCTTCCAGCGAAGCTTGATCGCCGCTGTA
>DASYNU010000210.1:0-44252 GCA_036008345.1 Bryobacteraceae bacterium | reverse complement strand
CCGAGCGGAACGCGCTGGTATCACTCGCACGTAATGGCGATGCGCAATCTGAAGCGCGCTACCTATACCGGGCAGTTCGGCTTTCTTTATGTGGAACCGAAGAACGATCCGGGCGCTTACGATCAGGAAGTGTTTCTGGCGTTGAAGGAGTGGGATCCCTACATGTCGACCGGTGGGGACGATGAAGGCAGCATGGATGCCGCGTACAAACACTTTTCGATAAACGATCGCGCGCTGGGACACGGCGCGCCTATACGGGTGCGGGAAGGGCAGCGCATCCTGTTCCGAATTCTCAATGCAAGCGCGACGGTGCATCGGCGAGTTGCACTGGCGGGGCACATGTTTCATGTAACGGCGATGGATGGGAATCCGCTAGCGGCTCCGAAGGAGATCGAGGCGCTGGAACTGGGGCCAGCCGAAAGAATCGATGCGATTGTCGAGATGAACCGGCCGGGGGTGTGGATTTTCGGAACCACGGATGATCACGCTCGTGAGCGGGGGATGGGCGTCGTTATAGAGTATGCGATGCAGCATGGTGATGCTCGCTGGATGGCGCCTGGGGATCAACGATGGGACTACGTGGCTTTCGGAAATCGGACCGGCGTGGCGGAGGAGGCGGAGCGAATCCCACTGGTATTCGAGAAGAAATTTGCGGGCCACAATTGGGTGGACAAATGGACCATCAACGGAAAATCATTTCCCAAGACCGATCCGATTCGAGTGAAGGCGAACGGCCGGTACCGGCTGGTGCTGGATAACCGCAGCGACGAGGCGCATCCGGTGCATCTGCATCGCCACACCTTTGAGCTGACCAAAGTGGAAGGAGTGGCGACGTCAGGCGTGCGCAAGGATGTAGTGATGCTGCGGCCGAAGAGTCAGGTGGAAGTGGACCTGGTGGCTAATAATCCTGGGCTGACGCTGTTCCATTGTCATCAGCAGATGCATATGGATTACGGGTTCATGGCGATGATGGAGTATGTGTAGGAATTATGAAACCCGTGCTGTTGGCGATCGCGTTTTCGGTGTTAGGTGCAGCGGCGTTGTCCGCGGAGTGGGCCCGCGTGTCAATCGCGTACGTCGAGGGAAGCGTGTCTGTCGACGGGAAACCTTTGCAGAGATTGAAGGCTGAGTTTCCGGTGAAGAACGACTCCGTTGTGCGAACAGAAAAGGGGCGTGCTGAGGTTGTTTTCGGCCGCGGTGACACTGTGTTCCTCGGCGAAAACAGCTCGGTGCGAGCGAACCACGATATCAATGCGAACTCCGGCGGGATCGAAATTGTGACTGGTTCCGCGGTTGTGATCACTGGCGAGGTTGGCCCCGCTGTAAGTTGCGAGGAGACGGTCCATTTGTCCGATGCGGGCATTTTTCGATGTCCACGGGCCGGCCGACGAAAAGTTCTGCAAAGTCAGGGTCTACAAGGGCGCCGCGGCTTGGCAAATGCCGAGCTACGTGTGGGTGTTGACGCCTGGAAAGATGATCGATCTGAATCGTCTTTGCGGAGACCATACACCGAGATTCGAATTCAAAATTGAAGATCTGGACGGATTGGATCGTTGGAGCCGGGAGCGGGCTGGAAAGTGAAGCTGCTTCGAAGACGTCGGCATGAGTGCCGACGCTGCAGGCAGGAGTGCCTGCGGCACCTTATTGACAACCTATTGGATTGCGATTGTGGCGGTGTTCGAGGTTGCACCGCCGATGCTTAGGGCTAGCGCGATTGCGTTGCCGCTAGGGGCCGTGGACGGAATTTGGAAATTTACTTGGTTGAGGCCTACGAAGCCGGGGGCCGGGCCGGAGAACGAGACCGGGGCCGCTGCGCTGCCGAGCGTCACGGTTGGGAGGGTGGAAGAAGCTACACCTAGGCCGGTGCAGTAGAGCGAAACAAATTCGCCTTTCTTCGCGGGGCGCGATCCTGGAAAAGCTCCTGTGGGCGCGGCCAGCGTGGAAGTGTTTGCAATTAGGGCAGCGGCTTGTCCACTGCCTTGGCCATTCGTAGTGAACAGTGCCGGCGCGTACGGTAGCAGCGTGACCGTGATGGTGGTGAAGCTTTCTGCTTGCGTGATGCGCAGGGGAACTGGGGTGGGCTTTGAGACGGCGATTGACGGCACCTGAAAATTGACTTGTAGCGGAGAAACGTAGAACAGGGGCGCGGGAGTGTTGGCTACAGAAATAGATGTGCCGGCCAGCACTAATGGAAGCGGAGATCCGCTGGCGTGCAGCGTGGCGCTGGATAGATTGGTTCCGTAGAGTGATGCCATGCTGCCGGGAGCGAGTACGGATCCGGGCGCGGGATTGGCGGCGCTCACGAAACCTGCTGTAGTCGTAGCGGGAGCTGGGCCGATGATGGGTTCGGCTGCGATGCGGACGCCGGAACCTGGCGGGGTGCAGGTGAAGGTGAGTTCTTGGCCAGGCGTCTGGGCTAGAGCGCGCAATGCGGTATCGGAGAATGTGTTAGGCCCGGCGAACATTTTCTGCTGGGGATTGTACAGGTAGCCCGCGGCTTTTCCGTTCACCATTCCCTTGGCCACCAGATCACATTCGCCGGTAGCGGCGCGCGATTCCAGCAGATCGATGCGCGGACCGGCTACTGACGTGTTGGTTTGCGTCAACGAGATTTGCTGCCCGACGATGGGCGCCATGTTGCTGTCAAAAGCCAGCAGGAATGCCGTGAGCTGGTTGCGGATCTGATCGCCGGCGGCGCCGGTGGGGATGCCGCCGGGATTGATGAGGGATTGCTCAAAAACCTTCGCGCCATGGAAGCGGAACAATGTGTCGATGCTTCCGTCGTGCAGGAATCCGAAGCCGCGAACTTGATCGCCCATGGACGGAGTGGGGTCGCTTGGGAAGAGCGGATCCGGTGACACGCCGAACTTTCCCACCTTTTGATACAAATTGCGCAAATGCGGAATTTTGAAGAGCTGCGTCTCGTTCTCGAACGAGGATTGTCCATCAGTGCCGAAGAAGCCTGGGCGAGCCACGCCGTACTGGCTGTTTCCGTTAGGGTCCAGCACGTGGCAGCCAGTGCAGGTTTTGAGCGTGTCGGATGCAAGGCCGTTGTTGGTAATCCCCAAGAAAAAGTTCTGGCCAGCCTGTTGGTCGGCAGTCAGCGAGTTGTCAAGATTGCGAATCGGATTCGGAGGATAGGTGAGCTGCAGAGCAAAATCGGCGAAGGTCTGCATGTCTGAGTCGGAGGGCGACGCGGCGCTGCCCAGCAGATCCTGGAAGGCCGGCTGGAACTTCGTGAATCCGGCGGCCTCGTTGAAGCTGCCGCTATCGGGTTGGGCGCTGGAGGCATCGTTGCCGCCGGTGCGATCGCCACGCCAGTGCATGGGGCCGTGATTGGCCATGCCGCGCAGGCTTTGCACAGTCATGGGACCTTTCATGGGATGGAAGGGAGTGTCTGGACCGACTAGGACGGCGAAGGGTCCGGGGTCGTTGACAGTGGTGGCGTCAGGATTGCCGAGGTCCCAGGCCAGGCCGTCAAAATCGCCGAAGATGTGACAACTGGCGCAGGCGGAATCGCCGTGACTGGATGTAGTTGCGTCGTAGAGGAAATGGCGTCCGTTGGTCACGCTGGCAGGTTCTGGATTCAACATGGGCACGTGCGCGGTTTCCTGCTGAGCGCCGAGATCAACGATGGAGATGGAATTATCGAATCGGGTGAGTACGTAGAGGAGGTGGCGTGTTTGGTCGAGTGCGAGGCCGCTTGGTCCGCCGCCTGAGACTGCGATTTGATTTGCCGCGTTGGGAACAAAGCTATCGTTTTCGAGAGCGGCGGTATTGAAGATGCCGATTTTGCTGGAGCCGAACGCAGCGACGTAGAGCGTCTGGCCGTCGCTTGAGATGGCCATGTCGGTAGGAAAAGCCAGGCTCTTCATGCTCTCCGGGTTCGGGCTGGCGGCGCAGCAGGAACCGTAATCGATGTGCTTGTTCAGATGACGTGGCGTAACCTGACCGCCGCTGAGCACCGTGATACGGCCTTCCACCAGGTGGCCGCGCAGGCTGTGTCCGGCGTAGGTGCCGGGGCCTTCGAAACGATGATCGTTCTGGGCGTCGGTGTTGCTGACGTAGATCGCACCACTCACTGGATTCACGACCATATTGAAAAGCACTGTACCGACGCCGGTGTAAATGGCGGTGGATCCTGATTGCGCGACGGGCGGATTGGCTGCGGCGTTGATGGCGAAGACATCTTTATCAGGCAGCGAGAGACGGACGGCGCTATCCCAAATGGTATTGGCTTCATCCTGCCAGTGCATCTTGCCGTCGGAGGTGCTCAGGCGGAATTTGACAATTAATCCAGTGGCGGGCGCGGAAATGCCCTGGAAATTTGTGAACGGGGCCGGCCCGGCATTGGTGGGGATGGAACCAGTGGAAATGGTGGTGGTGCCGTTGCCGGAGCGAAAAGCCGCGGCATAAACGGTATTGCCATCGGGCGTGACCGCGAGAGCGCGCGGTGTATCGGCGAATAGCGTGAGGATGGTCAACGGCTGTCCGCCGAGAGTGGCGGCAAGATTGGATGCATCGAATACCCAGACATCGGCGCGGCCGACGCCTGGCGTGGTGAGCTGCGGGTCGATAGATGAATTTTGGCCGCGATGGGCGGTGGTGATGAAAGCGCGGTCATGCGCGGGTCCGGCGAACACGATATCGCTGGGCTCATCACCAACCAGCAGTGTACGGACCACGCGCGCAGTTTGAAGATTGCTGACGTCGATGATGCTCACGCTGTCGGAGAGGTGATTGACCACCCAGACTTCGGTGGGAGATCGAAGGGCGACGGCGACCGGTTCGAGTCCGACGGGAATGGAAGCGGCCAGCGAGAAAGTTTGGGCGGACTGACCCGAGATAGAAAAAATCTCCAGGCGGCCGGCGGGTGTGTTGACGGCGAAGAGCAGGGATCCATCGGATGAGAGGGCCAGCGGGCGGACTTGTCCGGCTTCGAAGAGGGTGTAGGAAGAATCCGAGCTGGGCGTGGTTCGAGGTTTAGCGGCTAACCGCGGCGATGGCAAAATATTGGCCGGCGTATGACGCGGCGTTAGCGGTTTTCGGGTGTTGGAGGCCGCGAAGAGAACAACGCACAACGAGCCGAGTGCGACGCCAAGGGCCCGGGAGATGGACATATATTCCTTGATGGTAGCTTACCTGGTTGGTGATCCGATTATTTAGTCCAATCTTCGAGGCGTAAGCTTTTTATCCGGGAGAATTCCTTGGTATTGTTAGTGACCAATACGGCGCCCCGGCTTAAGGCCGTTCCAGCGATGAGTAGATCCATCGGACCGATGAACAGACGGCGAGCTTCCAGATGGATACGGATTCGAGCGGCTTCGAGTGCAGCCTCGCGATCAAAAGGGATCTGCTGAATACTAGCCAGGAGCCCGGAAACAATTTCCCGGCGGCGCGCCGAACTGACCTTGCGCGTTCCATATTCGATTTCGTAGGCCACAATGCTTGGAATCGCGAGTTGCCGCGGGGAGGCACTCTGGAGACGGGAAACCACCGTTGGCTGGCCACGTAGATAGTGGATGAGGGTGTTGGTGTCGAGAAGGGTCAACGGATGCGCACCCGGGAGGCGTCCTTTCCGTAACCCGCGCGCATCTCTTTCACGTCCGAAAAGTCCGGGAGGGCACCCGCGGCATCCAGCACGCTCTTGGGCCAGGCGTCCTCGAGCGTGTCTACTACCCGCTCCGCGATCCAACGGCTCACGGATGTTCCTTGCATTTTGGCGGCTTTGCGTGCCTTATTCTCGAGGTCATCCGGCAGATAGATGGTGATCTGGGCCATATACTATATAGTATACTATGAGTCAATCAGTTCCAGCAGATAATAGGCCTCGCCGACAGCCGGCAGCACCGTGGGACGCGGCGGAGCTTCAGGTTCGGGTGGGCGCAATGGACCGTGTCGATGATCCACTGGATCGCGCCCAGCTGATGCAATCGAGGGTATCTTCCGGCGAGCACCCGGATTGTACCAGAACGCCTTCGCCGCCTCCACACGAAATTCACCGAGGATGGCCGCGGAGCCGGCGCGGAAAACCACAGGCTGGCCCGCCAGGATCAAGGCTTGAATGTATTCCCTGGGCAGAGCCAATAGTTCAGCTTCGGTGTACGCTTCGATAAGGATCTCTGATCTGCCATTCATGCTGACTATCCTGATGATAATTCTATGAACGAACCCGCATATCCCGCCGCACGAGCCGTGGCCAGCCAGGTGCGGCTGCATTTTTCGCGCCACCTGGCCGAAGAGCGCGCGCGTGGAACCGAGGATTTGGCGTGGGAGCCGGATACCGCCAGCATCGAAGCGGTGGTGGATGCTGCGTTCTGGGCCAGTTTGCTGAGGCAGGAACATTACCCGCCAAAATTCTCGCTGGCATTTCTCCCTCCGGAACAGTCGCGCCTCCCGCTCACTTTCGAGCAGCGGCTTCCGCTGATTCCCGAGAGCATCGCGCGCCTGGCGCCGGCAGTGGAGCGGCCCGGAATCCATTTGGGCGTATGGCGTGAGAATGAAGAATTCCATATCTGGGGCGCCACCCGCACATTGCCGGTGTTGTGTTTCGTGGTGGAGGTAGTAGATCCGGGCCTGCTGGTGATCAAGCATCGGCGCGGCACGGAGTCCGGTAAGTTCGTCAACGTTGCGGTGCTGGAAGGCGATCAGATTAAAGTGCTGGACCGCAAATCGGTGAGCCGTCCGGATGCGCCGGCACTGGTGGCGTCGTTGCTGGGTCTGGATGTGCCCAGTTCTTCGGCGGAGTCGATACAGGTATTGATCCAGATTGCGGCCTCGATGCGCACACATCGGCGGGGCGGATCGATGCTGATTGTGCCGCACGGCACGGAGGCGTGGCGGGAATCGATTGTGGGGCCGACGCCGTACTCGATGCTGCCGCCTTACTCGGAACTGGCGGGTCTGATCCGGGAGGAACCCGCCGAGAGGAGCCAGCGGCGCTGGCAGGAGGCGCTACGCCGCGCAGTGGATGCGGTGGCCGGCTTGACCGCGGTGGACGGAGCCATGGTGATCACTGACCGGTGCGAGTTACTCGCGTTCGGCGCGAAAATCGGACGCCGCGACGCGTGGGCGCGGATCGATCAGGTGGTGGATACGGAACTGATAGAGGGCGCGCTGGGACGCACTGTGCATCCGGCGCATTTCGGAGGAGCGCGGCATTTGTCGGCCGCGCAGTTCGCGCAGGATCAAATCAACTCGGTGGCGCTGGTTGCCTCGCAGGACGGGCGCTTTACGGTGTTCGCATGGTCGGCGGCCAGGGCGGCGGTGTGTGGGTATCGGGTGGAGGCGCTGTTGTTGTAATTATGTTGTAGTAGGCCACGAAAGCGCGAACTAGTGGCCTGGTGGTTTCGCTGCCTTCCGGTCGCGGTTCGGCTCAAAAGGATTGACCCGCAAGCCAGTGGTGCAAGGGGATTGCGGACAAGCCATCGTAGGGGCAACAGCCTGCCCCGCTTCGTCGCGGGTATCCATTGCCTGGGCCCGGCCGTTCCTTTACCATTGGTGAGATACCGTTTCGCGAAAAGCTGCGCGAGGAGTTCGAATTGCGCCGGAAAAATTCCGCCAACCATATTGCCGGAGGTGACGAGATGGCGGTGCTCGAAGATCCACAGGGCATGACATTCGGCGTGTGGGAGGCGAAGAAGTTGTCCGCCGGCTGACGCGCGGAGCTATAAGCCTGCATTACGCGCGGCTACCTGTGCGAGGCTGGCCCAATCCTGATCGGCCTGCCCGTGCGCCATTGCCGATACGAATTGATCGTGAATCAAGCTCGCCAGCGGCATGGGCGCGGCGCACTCCTCGGCAGTTTGGAGCACCAGGCGAACGTCCTTGAATCCCAGCCGCAATGCAAACCCCACTGGTTCGAATTTCCCGTCAGCGATTAAACGCCCATAGTTGGAATATACGGGCGAACCAAACAGCGTACTCATGATTTCCAGAAATGCGTGCGGCGGCACATCGGCTTTTCGTAAAGTGGCGAATGCCTCCGCAAACGCCTCCAGCATGCTGGCGATCATAAAATTTCCGCACAGCTTTACGGCATTGGCTTGCCATGGTTCAGCGCCGATTACGAAGGTCTGGCGTCCAATGGCGTCGAACAGCGGCGCAAAACGTTGCGCCAATTTTGGCTCGCCCGCGACCACCACCAAAAGCTTCTTGCTTTCCGCCGCTTCCGGCCGTCCGAAAACTGGAACACTCAGATAGCCCTGGCCTCGCGCGGCGTGTTCGGCCGCCAGCCGCCGGGACAGCGCTGTGCTGATGGTGCTGCTCGAAATGTGAACGGCATTTTTCCCCAGTGCGGACGCAACACCCTTCTCGCCGAACACCACTTGTTCCAGCGCCAGATCGTCAGCCAGCATGGTGAATACGGCCTCCGCGTTACGGCAGGCATCCGCGGGCGAATCGGCTACGTGGGCGCCATTTTTCGACAGCGCTTCGGCCTTTTCACGGCTACGGTTGTAGACTGTTACATCATTGCCGGCACGCAGCAGATTGTGCGCCATGCCAGAGCCCATGCGTCCGAGTCCGATGAATCCGATTTTCATACACTCAGGATAACGAATAGCTAAACTGGTACTTCCTACGAGTTCATGGATCGCCGCCACTTCCTCAGTTCACTCGCGCTCACCACTGGATGCTCCATGCGGCGAACCAAAATTCAGCCGCCGGCCGCGCCCCACGCCGGCCGCCGATTGGCTCGGGTTATGGTTTCTGAGGAGCGCATCATTCGCACCGTCACCGGTCTGCGCCCGTTCCGGCCTTCCGGATTTGTGGTGCGAACCGAATCCATCGAAGGAAAAACCATCGTCCACAACTACGGGCACGGAGGAGGCGGCGTCACGCTCTCGTGGGGCACCGCACATCTGGCGGTGGAACAAGCGCTGCCCACCAATGCCCGCCGCATGGCGGTACTCGGCGCCGGCGCGGTTGGACTGGCCACCGCGCGCCTGCTGCAGGAACACGGAGTAGAAGTTACCATCTACGCCAAGGATCTTCCGCCTGCGACCACATCCAATATCGCTGGAGGGCAATGGTTCCCTTTCGGCGTATTTACGCAGGCTTCAGCGACACCGGCCTTTCTCGCCCAATTCCTGGAAGCGGCGCGCTTTGCTTATCGCCGCTACCAACTCATGATTGGCGACTACTACGGCATTCGCTGGATGCCCAACTACATGCTGGATCACCAGCCGTTCCCGGAAGGCGGACTGATCAGCAAGCAGAGCCCCATCGCCGGCCTGATTCCGGAGCTGCGGGATCTTTCAAAAGACGAACATCCCTTCCCGTTCCCCTACGTTCGCCAGTTTGACACCATGTTCATCCAGCCCTCCATCTACCTGGAGGCGATGCTGCGGGAATTCCGGATGGCCGGCGGAGCGGTGCTGGTGCGCGAGATGCATAATATGCGCGATGTCTTGGATCTGCCGCAGCCGGTGATCGTAAACTGCACGGGCCTGGGAGCCAAAGCTCTCTTCAACGATCCGGAACTAATTCCTGTAAAAGGGCAGCTTACAGTTTTGCTTCCGCAGCCGGAAGTGGAATACGCGACCGAGCCTCCGGATGGTCTTTACATGTTTCCCCGCCGCGATGGGATTCTTCTAGGCGGGACACATGAACGGGGTAATTGGGATCTGGAACCGGATCGCGAAGCGGAAGCACGCATTCTGGGCGCGCATGCGGAGATTTTTCGGGGGATGCGGGTTTAGCAAGAACCGAAAATCAAAAGCACCGGTCGCTTACGCTCGCGGTTCGGTTACAAAATCGGCATGAGCGCGGGGTTGGCAGACGAAAGTTACGATGGCCGCGCGCTACTGCCATCCGCTCCCGCGGCCAGCAGCTGTTTTGCAGCACCGCCCACCGTGGCTAGAAACTCCGAAAGTCCGGTGGGCTTGGTGATATAGAGATTGGCGCCGAACCGGTATGCTCTTTCCTTATCCTCCGGCGAACTGGATGAAGTGAGTACGGCCACCGGCACCTGAGCCAGGTGCGGCCAGGCGCGAATCATCCGCAGTATTTCCAGGCCATCCGCCTTGGGGAGATTGATATCCAGAAAAATAAGATCGGGTACTCCGCCGCTGGTGGCATCGATTAGATATACGCGCGCGGCGTTTCCATCGTTGATCTGGGTAAGTTCGAAGGTGACCCCGCTGGCTCGCAACGCTTCCTTTACCAGGTAAACATCCGGGGCGTGATCTTCGACAATTAGAACCCGAGCCATCCTATCCGGCTACGCGTCCGGATGCTCCCTTCGTGGAAATGGAAAATTTGAACGTGGATCCCTGGCCTGGCTCCGACTCCACCCAGATGCGGCCGCCGTGCCTTTCTACAATACTCTTGCAGATTGCCAACCCCACCCCGGTTCCTGCTTGCGCATTGCCCTGCAAGCGCTTGAATACACCGAAAACGTATTCTTTATATTCGGCAGGAATCCCGATGCCATTATCGCATACGCTCAACACCCACTCCTCCTCATTCTGTTCGGCCGCAACTCGAATCCGGGGAGAATCCTTACTCTTATACTTGATGGCGTTGCTGATGAGATTTTGAAAAAGCTGAATCATTTGCACCTTGTCGGCGTAAACGGTGGGCAGCGGGCCGGCTTCCAGCACCGCGCCACTTTCCTGAATGGCGAGCTGGAGATTGTGCGCCGCCAGAACCACGGCTTCATTCAACGAAACCTCCTTGAGCGGCACGTCTTCGTGGTGAACGCTGCGCGAGTAACTCAGCAGGTCCGTAATTAAAAGCCGCATCCGCGTGGCTGCGGAAATCACGAAACTCATGAATTCGTTGGCTTCACCGTCCAGCTTTTCGCCGTACCGGTCAGAAAGCAGTTGAGTAAACGTAACCACGGTGCGCAGAGGTTCCTGCAAATCATGCGAAGCCGCGTAGGTGAACTGTTGCAGACTGGCGTTAGACCGTGCCAGCTGGTTGGCCTGCTGGGCGATGGCTTGCTCGGCGAGTGTGCGTTCGGTGATATCGCGCGCGATCTTGGACGCCCCCATGATTTTCCCAGACGCATCCAGGATGGGCGAGACGGTGAGCGACACATTCACTAAGCGGCCGTCTTTTCCGCGCCGGATGCTCTCGAAATGTTCCACGCGCTCACCGCGCTTGATGCGTTCCAGAATTGCGGGCATTTCACCGGCACGGTCCGGCGGCGCGAGGACCGAGATAGGCTGGCCAAGCATCTCGGCAGCCGAATAACCGAAGAGCCGTTCGGCGCCCTTGTTCCAACTGGTGATACGCCCATTCAGGTCTTTGCTGATAATCGCGTCATCGGAGGATTCCACCACGTCAGCCAGCAAGCGGGTGGCTTCTTCGGCCCGCTTGCGTTCCGAGATGTCACGGAACACCAACACGGTACCGCGAATTTTACCGTCCACTCCGCGAACCGGGGCGCCGCTGTCGTCGATCGGGATTTCGGCGCCATCCTGCGCGATAAGAATGGTGTGGTTGGCAAGCCCCACCACCGTGCCCTCGCGCATTACCTTCGTCACTGGGCTCTCCACAGTCGCGCGCGTGTGTTCGTTCACGATTCGAAACACCTCATCCAGAGACCGGCCTGCAACGTCTCCGGCGCGGAGCAGCCCGTTGGCCGTAGGATTCGAAAAGACGATGCGCCCTTCCCCGTCCGTGGCGATAACGGCGTCCCCGATGCTGGTCAGTATGGTTTCGAGCAAATCCTTGGCGTCCCGAGCCTCTCCGAGCGATTGATCGCGGGCCAGAACCGCGCGATTCGTCGCCACGCTGGCGGCGATTAGAAAAGCGAAGAGAATGAGGGAGCCTGTGATCATCACCAGCTCGGTCTGCCTGGCGTATGTCTTCTCCTGGCGAGATCCGTCAATCAGCGCGGAATATTCCCGGGTTTGAATTCCCGCGCACAATTCCCGAATCTGATCCATCAAATGCTTGCCCCGGCCGGTCAGGACGACTTCCAACGCGGCCTGTGAACCTTGGCTCCGGCGCAGTTCAATGGTTCGATGAAGCTCCAAGAGTTTTTCGTCCAGAACCGCTCTCAGGCGGGTCAGGTCCTCCGGCCGGTCCTGGGGGCGAGTAAGGAGACTCCGCAATTTCGCCGTCTCGCCGGAAGCAAGCTGGATGGCGAGATAATACGGCTCCAGGTATTTTTCTTCACCGGTGAGCAGGTATCCACGTTGCCCCGTCTCGGCATCCTGGACGGTGGAGAAGAGGCGCTGGACGGAGTCTAGAATACCGCGAGTGTGATCCGCTTCGGCGGTGGCGCGGCGATATCGTACCCAATCGCGAAAAAACATCCCGGCCATGGCGAGCAGAATCAGCGTCGCGATTCCCAGCATCAGAGAATCCGGCCGTATGCGCTTCACGCTCAGAGTTGAAGCCCTTTCCACACTTGTTGTTTCAGGGTCGCTAAGAAGGACACAGGAAGTCAAGGGATCCAAGAATTCAAGAAGTCCAGGAAGTTGGAGGGGCTTCTTTCCTCTTGATTTGCTGCCCGGGGAGGCATATTCTGATGTCAACAATTTGCTTCGTGCGGCGTACCGGAAGCCGGCAGGCCACACGTCAGGGGGAAAGGATCAAGTCACAAGGAGAATTATGTCTCGAATTCACTCCATGTCCGCAGTGTGTCTTTTTCTGATGCTCGGGTCCGTGCCGGCTCAGGAAACCAACGATAACAACAAGCTTCCCGTGAAGCGCGTCGTTCTCTATAAGAACGGCGTCGGGTACTTCGAACATCTGGGCCAGGTGCGCGACAACCAGGACGTCGCGATCCCCTTCACATCCGGCCAGCTCAATGACGTCCTGAAGACGCTCACGGTGCTGGATCTCAACGGAGGGCGCATTGCCGGGGTGGCGTATGGAACCGCGGCTCCCGTGGATCGGCAGTTAGGCGATCTGCGCCTTCCATCCAGCGACAAGACCACGCTTGCGGAGTTCCTGGGCGCTCTTCGCGGTACGCGCCTGGAAGCCCGCAACGGGACCACCACCATTACTGGCCGGCTGCTCAGTGTGGAACATAAGACGCGAGTTTCCGGCGGGACCACGCTTGAAGTGGATTACATATCGCTTATCAGCGACGCGGGCGAGATCAAGACCACGGAAGTATCTCCGGCATTTTCGGTCCGGCTGTTGGAGCGCGGCCTCGCGGGCAAAGTGGATCGGCTATTGGATCTGGCCGCGGCCGGGCGCGAGGCGGACGTGCGGCGCATGGTGGTGTCCACGCAGGGCTCGGGCGAGCGTTCTCTGTTCGTCAGCTACATCAGCGAGGTGCCCGTCTGGAAGGCAACCTATCGCATCGTGCTGAATGCCAAAGGGCCGGATCACTTGCTGCAGGGTTGGGCCATTGTCGACAACACTACGGGACAGGATTGGCAGAATATTCACTTGTCGCTGGTGGCCGGCGCGCCGCAGAGTTTCATTCAGAATCTCTCGCAGCCGTACTATTCCAGGCGGCCGGTGGTGCCATTGCCGGAGAGCGTGCTGAGCAATCCCCAGACGTTTGAATCCACGCTGGTGCCGGGCGCGGCTCAGCTCAGTGGAACCATTAGCGATCCGAGTGGCAGTGCGATTAGCCAGGCTACTGTAACAGCCATCGCAAACGGGGCGCGCGTGGGTGAGACCAGAACGGATGCTTCCGGCCGGTACGAATTTCAAGTGTTGCCCGATGGACCTGTGCAATTGCAGGTTGAGGCGCAGGGATTCCAGCGAACGGTGATCAACGGTGTGCCGATTTCGCAGGGAAGAACGGCTGAGCAGGATGCCACGCTGCAGGTTGGCTCGATGAATCAGAGTGTGTCGGTAAACGCATCAGTTTCGACGGTTCAGACTGAGAATGCCGAGGTCAGCAGCGGCAGATCACGTATGGCCGGAAGCGGCAGAATGCTCGGCACCGGAGTGGGTCTGGGCGGATCCGGCCGCGGGGGTGGATTCGGATCGGGCGCCGGCGGTGGGATAGGGGGCGGCGCAGCGTCCGGCATTGGCGCGGCGCGGGCCCACGCGGCATCGGCAGCCCTGGCACAAGAACTCGGCGACCTGTTTGAGTACAAGCTCAAAGATCCGATCACTATCCTGAAAAACCGCTCAGCGCTTGTCCCCATTGTCCAATCCAATATTGGCGGCGACAAAGTCTCGGTGTGGAACGAATCCGCCGGATTGCCTCGGCCGCAGCGCGCCCTGTGGCTGACCAACTCGAGTGGATTGACCCTGGATGGCGGAAGTTTCAGCGTGCTGGAGGACGAGACATTCGCAGGCGAAGGAATCTTCGATCCAATTCGCCCGGGTGAGAAGCGCCTGATTTCGTATGCGACAGATCTGGCTCTCAATGTCCGGTCGAAGCAGGGCAGCGAGGCGCAGCGTGTTTCGCAAGTGTTGGTGAGCCACGGAATGATGACGCATATGAGCGAAATGCGTGAAAGCAAAACGTACACGTTCCGCAATGAAGATAGCGAGCCGAGGAGTGTGATCGTGGAGCATCCTGTTCGGACCGGGTACACGCTGCGCAGCGAAGCTCAGCCGGTGGAAACCAGCGCGGGCTGGATGCGGTTCCGGTTACAGGTGCCACCCAAGCAGACTGCATCGCTCGAGATCGACGAAGCTCGTCCGATCCAAAACAGCTACCAGCTCAGCAACATTACGGATGCTCAGGTGAGCCTGTTCGTACGTGAGAATTCCATCGACAAAACGGTGGAAGCCGCGCTGCGGCGCATCCTGGCGCAGAAGAACGTGACTGCGGGTCTAGATTCCGAGAAGGAAGATCGCGGCGGTCAGATGGAGAAGATCTTTGACGATCAACAGCGGCTGCGCGAAAACATGAAGGCTCTGAGGGGTAGCGCGGAGGAGAAAGCGCTGCTGCAACGCTACACCCAGCAACTGAACGAGCAGGAGAATCGCCTGGAGACGCTGCGCAAAGAGAGCCAGCAACTGGAGGCACAGAAGGACAGTGCTCAAGCGGCGCTTGACAAGGTGATTGAAGAGCTGGCTTTTAATGTGACGCTGAAGTAGCCGAACCGCGACCGTGAGAATCCGTGAAAAAATCAAAAGCACCGGTCGCTTACGCTCGCGGCTCGGAAAGAAAGTCTCGTTCAGAGAGTGTTACCGAACCGCGACCGTGAGGGAGTGGGTGCCATTGAAAGATTCTGAACCTCAAGTAATCGGTGCAATAGTTGATCCAGGCACCGACTCCCTTACGGTCGCGGTTCGGCTAGTGGGAGTTGAATAACTCGGCGAGGAACATTTTTATCGCGGCCGAAGACCGGGCGTCGGCGACGGCGTGGTAGGCGACGCCTGGCATATTAGACTGAGCCGCATCCTCATGGGTAAAGCCGTGCATGGCGCCGCCTAGAATCAGAAGCTGCCAATCGGCGTCCGCGCGATTCATTTCTACGCTGAACGCCGTCACATCGGTCATGGGAACATGTGGATCCAGGGCGCCGTGGCAGACCAGCACCTTGGCTTTCATCTGGGATGGCTGAGCAGGAACGCTGGTCTTAAGGCTGCCATGGACGCTAACCACACCCGCGAGTTCGGCGCCGTTGCGCGCCAGTTGGAGCACGGTCATCCCGCCAAAACAATAGCCCACCGCCGCCAGACGCCCGTCGGCTTCCGGCCGCGACGCCAGCATATGGATTCCCGCTTGCGCCCGCCGGCAGAGTCGCTCCGGATCATCGCGTAGCTCCATGATCCGCGCCATCACACGTTGCCGGTCGCCTGCAACGCCGTCACCGTACATGTCGCATGCGAACGCCACATAACCCAGACTGGCCAGGCGTCGCGCACGCTCCTTCGCGTGATCGTCGAGGCCGGCTCCCCCATGGACAACCAGAATGCCGGGGCGCTGATCGCCTCGTGCATCGTCCCAGACGAGGAAGCCGGTGAGTGGCGTATCGTTATCCTGATAGCGAATGAGTAGCGAGTTCATTTGATGGAGCGGTGATTCTTTTCGTATGCCGTTTCTTAATGACGTGCTACATTTCTTTAAGTTCAGACATGCAGGATAGTCGACCCAACCATCGACGTCAAGCATTTCGCCGGTTTTTCTTCCGCAGGCCTGGACGCGCTGCGCAATGGCACCGGCTCCCTCACGGTCGCGGTTCAGTAGCGGCGCGGGCGCGCTCTTCTTTGGTAACTGTTGGTAGCATGCGCGTGCCCCACATAGTCGTTGAAGGAATACAAGACGGTTAACTACTGGGGATGTCAGTGGAGCATCGGGAACAGCTCGCGGATCCGGGCCTCGTCCGGCCGTGCGCCGTATTCGCAGATCTCGAACGCCTCGTAAAACTTCACCGCATTTCCTTTTTCAGCGCCATACCATTTCACCAGCGCCTCACGGACGGCGGAATTAGGCGGGCGGTTTCTGGTACGCTTCAGCCAGGCTTTGCGCTCGGCGGGATCTTTGGGCACCTCGTTCAGTTTCCCGTCCACCCAGGGCAGCCATTCATAGAACTGCGACACATGGGAGTCCAGGGCGTCCGTTTTCTTATCCACAACTTCGTCGATCGACACCGCAATGTCGGGACGGAACGGATTGGGCCGCTGGAAATTGTCCTCGTAATAGAGAAACACGGGATTCTTGTGCAGTGCGGGAACCTCGGGCGTCACATTGGGAACCACCACCATGTACGCGGCATCCTGCACCAGGACGCCGGTATAGCGGTGATCGGGATGATAATCGTTGGGGCGCGGCGCCAATACGATATCCGCGTTCCAGCGCCGGATCTGGCGGATGATCTCCTTGCGCACTTCGAGCGTGGGCAGCAGTTCGCCATCGTGATTGTTTAGAACTTCATACTCGATTCCCAGCCGCCGCGCGGATTCCTTGGCTTCCGCGAGCCGGCGTTTCGCCAACGCGACGCCGCTCATGGACTGGTGCCCGGCATCGCCGTTCGTGACCGACACGAATTTCACCGCGTGCCCCATCTTCGCGAAAAGCGCAGCTGTACCGGAGGCGCGAATATCGCAATCGTCCGGATGCGCGCCGAACGCAATCACGTGAATCTTGCCATCTTGCGCCACGAGTGCGGCGGTGGCGGCCAACAGCAGTGCGAGTGTCTTCATCTAGGATTTTCCCTCCGCCGGAAGCGCCGGACCTTGGCGCGGTTCCCGCAATCCTTCATATCACACCAGCGCCGGCTATGATTGCGGCTGGTGTCCAGGAACATCCAACCGCACTCATCGCCGCCGCACTGGCGGAGCTTTTTAAGCTCAGGTGAGGTAAACAAATCCGCCGCCGAGCGCGCAACCCGCCAAAGCGGAGCATCCAACGCGTCCCCGGATGGGTCCCAGGCCCAAACGAATTGCCTGCCATTGCGAACCAAGCGCTCACGCGCTTTGGCAATGGAGAGCTCGTTTCTTAAGACATCGACATCTCGCTCATCCGGCAGCGAACGGCCCAGCAGGGATTTCGAAATCCGAAACAACGCTTCGCGTAGCCGGATGGCGCGCGCCAGAGTCGCCGCAGCACGTGCCGGGTAACGCTCGGCGGCGCTCTCCAGGTAGCGCCTATCACGGGCGGTGGAAAGACCTGCCAGCCGGCTCCAAGTCAACAGATCCCGGTACTCCTTCAGCTTGTCACGCAGAACGATGTCCCGGCCGCCGGTGCGTCCGCCCACGGTGTTGACGAAGTCCAGACAGAGGGAACCGGCAACGAATTTCATCTCCGCCATGGTAACCGTCCAAACCTGATTGACGGGTTACAGGCGTTCTGATAGCATGTAACCACTATGCTCAAGATAACAGGTTACTGCATCGTTTTCGTGGCGCTGACGCTTGCCCTTACGCAGGCGCAGACCAAGCCGCCGGCCACGCCCGCCGAAACTATCGCCGCGTATTTCAAAGGCGGCAACGATCAACTGCTGGTGATGGCCAAGGATTTTCCCGAGGACAAATATCAATTCCGTCTCAAGCCCGAAATGCGATCCTTCGGCGATGTCATCGTCCACGTGGCTTCTGGAAATGTCTACGCCGCGAAAGCAGGCCGCGGAGAAAAGGTGAAATGGGATGAGCTGGATCCCAAGAATTACAAAACCAAAGCTGAAATCGTGGCCTTGCTTGAAAAGTCCATTCAGGACGCCAACGCAACATTGAAAACGTCGCCTCAGGGCCCCAAAAAGGATCTAGAACCCTGGATGGGCGTGATGGAACACTCGGCCGAACACTATGGTTTGCTGGTTGCCTATTACCGCGCTAATGGGATAGTGCCGCCATCATCGCGTCCGAAAAAATAGGCGCGAGCTAGTAATTCCTCGCGCGTTCTTTATTCGGCCGCTCCGCCCGGCTCATGGCTTTCACTCCCGCGAGCGATGGATCGGCCGATGCAAGATCATTGAAGTTCCGCATCACTTTGGCGACCGCGGCCGCGATGTCATCCACATCGCCATCCTCACCGATCAGCAGGAACTGCGGGAGCCAGACCGCTTCTTCATACGCCGCGCGCTCGGACACCGGACACTTGACGCCCGAGTAATCAGTCTTGAGCTGCGGGCAGTTTTCCGGCGTCGCGTAGAATAGATCGCTGCGATAGACCGGCTCATAGAACCGGCCATCGCTCGGGATCCCTTCGGCGTCCAGCGCTGCGACGAAAAGATCACGCGCGACAACACCGGGACGCTCGGGCCGATATTGAAAGACGTAGTTGTAGATCGTATCGCGGGTAATGGCAGGCTGAGGCGGCAGCGGCCGGATACCAGGGATCACGCTCAGAGCGGCGCTGAGGCGCGCGGCCGCTCGCGCACGTTTGGCGGCGAGCTCCGGCAGCATGTCGAGCTGTCCGATCAACAGCGCGGCCTGCAGTTCCGTCATGCGGTAATTCGCGCCGAGTACGCGCTGCTGATATTGGTCCGTGCGGCTGGCGCGTCCGCAATTCACCTGAGATTGCAGGTGCTCGAAATACTTGAGATCGGAAGTGAGCACCAGGCCGCCTTCGCCCGACGTCATCAGCTTGCTTTCCTGGAAGCTGAAGCATCCGAGATCGCCGATGGCGCCCGCGCCCTTCCCGCGATACTGGCCGCCGTGGGCGTGCGCGCAATCCTCAATCAACTTGAGCCCGTGCTCGCGGGCCAAGGCGCTCAACGCATCCATATCGGCGAACCGCATCGCCAGGTGCACCGGCAGCAGCGCCTTGGTTCGCGGAGTTATGGCTTTTCTTGCGGACTCTGCATCCAGGCAGTAAGTATCCGGATCAACATCGGCGAACACCGGCACGCCGCCCGCAAATAGCACCGCCGTGGCAGTGCCATCCCAGGTGTAAGCGGGCACAATCACTTCATCACCGAAGCGAATGCCGGCGGCTTGTAGCGCGGCCACCAGCGCGATAGTTCCGTTGGCCAGGCACAGCCCATATTTCGCGCCGTGCAGCTGCGCGAACCGTTCAGCAAACTCGCCGCAATAACGGCTAGGCACCGGATACCCGCCCCAGTGCCGGCTTTCGAGCACGCGCTGCAGCCGTTCGGCGTCGGCGGGAAGATACTGCGGCCAGACCGGAAACGGCCGGCTACGCAGCGAACTCCCGCCTAAAATTGCCAATTCACTCATATGAGAACATTCTCCTTATCGGAAGTGATCGTATCGTTCCCTTCCGGTCGCGGTTCGGTTGGTGGAGCTGATTCCGAGCCGCGACCGAGAGGGAGTGCCCATGGGCCTGCTGGCTCACCAATGTTATGAAAATGCCTTGTGGCGCACGCACTCTTCGGTGCTGCGCCGAGACCCGCCTCGGGCGTAGGACGAACATCGACACGAGTGTCGATGCAGCACGCAAGAGTGCGTGCGCCACAATGGGTCTTGTCAGTCATGACCATCAGCATTGATGAATTTGTGATACAGCCCCATGTAGTATGGCAGCAAAAACGAAGCGCCGTCAGCAAGCTCCAGGCCATCGCCGCCTTGATCCAATTCCCACGGATCGTGATTCCACTGGTCCAGGAAACGTTCGTCGATGGGCAGCACTTTGCCGTTGTTTCTTAGCCCGGCCTTCGCGCCGGGCTCCCTGGCATACGCGGGCAGTGGAACAATATCGGTGCGCTGGCTGTTGGTCAAGCGCCAATTCACGCGGTCAAGCGGATAGCGGCGCAGCGTGTCCAGGGATTCTTCCAGCCATTCGCCCGCGGGCGTGAGGTCACGCTTCCCGTACGCGTCTTCAAATTGTTTTCCCGTATTCGTGGCGGCGTACATGAAGTTGAACAACGGATTCAACTCCGGCCGCTCCATGCTCCAGTAGTTCGAAAACGCCAGCGCATATTTCGGCTGGATCTTGGGATCGGTTTCGTACCGGATGAGGTTGTAGAAATCCATGAAAGCCATCTCGTCATCCGACTGATTGCCCGATCCGGGCCCCGCGTTGGTTTTCGGAATGAGTACGTTCTGGTCGTACGCGTATTGTTCGATCAACTTGCGGGCGGCATCGGAATATTTCGCGTTGCCAGTTACGTGACTGGCGATTTTCAAGTACGTCAGGATGGAGAGCGAGTTCAAGCCGCGCTCCTCCCACCAATTGGAAGCATGATTCAGGCTCTCGGGATTGAAGACGCCCCAGCGCGTCGGTTGCCGGTCGTAATCCACCAAATGTAAATTGTGATCCAGCAAGTGATCTGCAATCGCGCTCACCTGCTCGCGGACGCGGCTTTTTTCATCGCCGGTTGAAGCCACCAGATCGTAGTACAGCGCGTAAAAGAAGAAATGGCCGTCCAGCTCATCCGAGCTGGTATCGGTTTTCCAGTACCACTTGCCGTCGGCGCTCACGGGCCAGCGCGGCGACATCACCTTCCATAATCGATCTTCTTTCTCACGCTTGTGTTGGTCATGTTCGCGTGTATCGATCTTGTTGGGATCGGGACCGCTGGTTGGCAAAATGCTTCGCGCGACGAACCCATGCGGCGCCGGATGGTTCCCGCCCTCGGTTACAACACGCAAGAATCGAAGCGCCTCGAAAGCGGCTTTCGCCCGCCGCTTGGCCAGTTCGCTCCCGGTGGCGGCATATGCGAAGCATTCGCCCGCGCCATACATGGATGTCCACAAGCCGTCGTTGTCACTGTCCTGCTGAGTCCACTCGCTCTTGTCGCCGGGACGTTTCAATCTGACGCCCAGCACGTAGCCATACTGAGTCCGCCGGTGCCGCAGATCAATTTCATCCTCGAAGAACTTGGCTTTCTCGGCGAACGTGATTCGACGCCGCTCGATCAGTGCGATGCCTTTTTTAGTCGCGAACCAGGCGTTTCCATTGGCTTCCACCGCAATGGCGCGGACATCGTCATCCGGCAGCCAGCGCGGTCCTTGGCGATACTCCCAGTTCTTGCCATCGAAACGAATCGCTCCTTTCGGAGTAGCCAGCCAAATCACTCCTTGCTCGCCCGCGGCGATGGAGGTGATTTTGTCATAAGGCAATCCGTCGGCCGGAGTGTAAGGCGCAATGACAGCTCCTGCGCGAACGGACCAAACTCTCCCGAGCGAGTCTGTCACCTCGAGATTCGAGCGCACCGGAAGCTGCGTGGTATCTGGCGACCATCGGCCTCCAGAAAAGCGCGCGACCCCAGCGCTGGTTTTTGCGAAGACCTGTCCATTTACGACAGCCACCGAGGTGACGTCGTTGGAAAGCAGCCCATCCTCGGTCGTGTAAGTGTGCGCCACCTCTTGCTGGAAAGAGCCAGCCTGAGCGATAGCCACGATGAGAAAGATTAGTGCCGGTCGGAAGCTCAAAGAATCTATTGTGTCAGAGTGCAGTAGTGTATACTGACGCTTCCAGATGTCCTCAAGCGAACCGGCCAAATCCACATCACCCGCGCATCTCAGGCGCGCGTTAACTCTGTGGGATCTCATTCTCTATGGCGTGATCGTGCTGCAGCCGGTGGCGCCCATGTCGGTGTTCGGCGTGATCAGCGACCGCGGCCACGGCCATGTGGTCACAACGCTGCTGCTGGCCATGGCCGGCATGCTGATTACCGCTTTTAGCTACGGGCGCATGGCGCGGGCCTACCCCAGCGCTGGCTCTGCTTTCACCTATGTGGGGCAAGAAATCAATCCCGCGCTCGGCTACATTACCGGCTGGAGCATGGTGATGGACTACATGCTAAATCCGCTGATCTGCATTCGGTGGTGCAGTGAACAGGCGTCCAACTTCGCGCCCGAAGTGCGTCCCTGGATGTGGGCCATCGTGATCTTTTTTCTTTTCACCGGACTGAATCTGCGCGGGGTCAAGACTTCGGCGCGAGTCAACGCTCTGCTGGCAACCGGAATGGGGCTGGTAGTGCTGGCCTTCTTTGTCGCAGCCGCGCGATATATTTTCGGGAATCCGCACGATGGTTTCGCCTTCTTCACGCGGCCGATTTATGACCCGGCCACTTTCAACATGGGCGCTGTTATGGGAGGCACTTCCATCGCGGTTCTCACCTACATCGGATTCGACGGCATATCCACATTATCGGAAGAGGTGGAAAATCCCCGGCGCAATATTCTTCTCGCCACTGTGTTGACGTGCCTGGCGATTGGCATTCTATCCGCCATGGAATGCTACGCCGCGCAATTGGTATGGCCCGCGTCGCAGCCGTTTCCGAACTCAGACACAGCGTTCGTGGACGTTGCCAAGCGCACCCTGGTTCCACTGGGCTGGATAACGGGAGTTACGTTGATTGTGGCGAACTTCGGCTCCGGCATGGCCGCGCAATTCGGGGCCGCCCGCCTTCTTTACGGAATGGGACGCAGCAACGCGCTGCCGGCAAAGTTTTTCGGCGCGGTGGAACCGAAGCGGGGCATCCCGCGGAATAATGTGATCTTCGTGGGTGTGATCGCGCTGGTCGGCGCGTTTCTGATTCCCTACAGTCTCGGGGCCGAGATGTTGAACTTCGGCGCGTTAATCGCCTTTATGGGCGTCAACGCTTCCGTCATCATGCACTATTATGTGCGCGCGAAAGAAAAGAAGGCATTGAGCAATTTCATCCTGCCGCTGTTGGGATTTCTGGTATGCCTGCTCCTGTGGATCAACCTGAGCCGTCCCGCGCAAATTCTGGGCGGGATCTGGATGCTGGTTGGGATCGCTTTCGGAGCCTGGAAGACGCGCGGCTTCCGCGGCAATCTGATCGATTTTAATTTGCCGCCGGAGTAAACCGGTTATTCGGTTGTTCGGTTATTCAGTTCTTCGGTTCGTTATGCCTCTGCCGTCGATTCATACTGAGCGGTTGGTGTTGCGTCCGTGGACTGACGACGATATCGATGCGCTGCATGGGCTTTGGATGGATCCGGATGTTCGGCGTTATCTTTGGGACGATATCGCGATTACCCGTGAGCGAGCGACCGAGGCGGTTCGCGCGCATTTCGAAAGCATTGCCACTCGCGGAATTGGCTACTGGGCTTTGCACCCGGCGGATGAAGAGCCGCTAATGGGATTCTGTGGCTTTCGAGGCATGGAAAAGACGCTCGACATAGAAATCGTATACGGATTATTGCCCAGCTATTGGGGACGCGGCTTGGCCACGGAGGCTGCCCGAGCCACGCTCAACTACTTATGGGAAACGGCCCATGCCCGCGTGTATGCCCGCACGGATGCGCCGAATGAAAAATCCATTGCGGTGCTGCACAGGTTGGGTTTTCGTCAGGTCGACTCGCCCGGCCCCATGCTTACGTATCTGCTGGAGCGACCCCACGATTGGAAGAAAACTTGAATACAACTACGCCGGCGGCCAGCGTCAACAATCCGAACCCCACGTAAATCCATCCGGACGTCGCGAAGATATACATCCAGCCCAGAAGCGCGATCACGCTTGGAATCGGATACAGCCACATCCGAAATGGCCGGGGGATCTCCGGTTTGTGCCGGCGTATGTATTCCAGCGCGATGATCTGTCCGATGAACTGAACCAGAATCCGCGAGGTGAGCAGCGCGGTGATCACCTGGTCCAAAGGCCACAGACTCGCGACGATGGAGAGCGCGCCCATTACCAGCAGCGAGACGTAAGGAAATCGTCCAGTGGGATGCAGCCGTGCGAAGCTCTTGAAGAAATGCCCATTGATGGCCGCCGCGTAGGGGATGCGGCTATAGCCCAGCAGTAGTGCGAACAGCGAGGCGAATGCGGTCCAAAGAACCAGCCCTGTTACCACGGCTGCAGCTTTGCCTCCGTAGAGCTTTTCGATAAATTCCGCGGCGATGAATTTCGAGTGCATCGCCTCGCGCCAGGGGATTACTGAAATGATACTAAGCGTCGTTAGCAGGTAAATGGTGGCGATCCCAATCACAGAATAGATAATGGAGCGCGGGATCACGCGCTCGGGATTGCGTACTTCGCCACCCACGTAACAGATGTCGTAGTAGCCCAACAGATCGTACATCGCGATCAGCATGGCCGAGCCGAATCCGGCGAAAAAGCCGGTGGAGAAAGTAAATGCGCCAGGCGGAAAATCGAAGGCAAGCTTCGCATTGAAGTTGAGGAACCCGCTCACGATCACCCACAAAACCGTGACCAGCATTCCGACACAAAGCACCACCGCCATTTTGCCGATCGCCGTGATGCCGCGGTACAGAAGTGCAATCACCAGCACTCCCACTGCTACGCTTACCAGACGCGTGCCGGTTACACCCATGTCGTGCCAGAAATATCCGACGTACTGCGCAAAGCCGATGTACCCTGAGGCGATCTCGAGTGGTCCGCTAAAAATAAATTGCCAGATGAACAGGAACGGCAGAATCTCGCCCAACCTGGTCTTTTGAAAAGCCTCGCGTAGATATAAATAAGTTCCGCCGGTTCCCGGCATGGCAGCGGCGAGCTCGCTCCATACCAATCCGTCGCAGAGCGCTAGAATCGCACCCAGCACCCAGCCCAGCATGCATTGCGGTCCGCCCATGGCCGCGATGATCAGCGGGATGGTGATAAATATGCCGACGCCCACCATGTTGCTCATGTTGAGCGCGGTAGCTTCGAGCAAGCCGATGCCGCGGACCAGCTCTTGACCTTGTGTATTTTGACCGCTCATTTATGAGGATTGAATCCCGAGCTGGCGAATAGAATCGTCCAGCGCATCGACAAACGCATCCGCTTCCGGCTCGCGCATCGGCGTGGACAGGCATCCGAATACGCCGCGCGGGGACATGATCATGCCACGTTGGAGCATTTCGTGACACAGCGCGCCGTAAGCCGGGTTGGTGCGGGAGAAACCGCGCAGCGAGCGATAATCCACCAGTTCTCCGCTGGTCAGATGCGCGACGAACATGGAAGCGCGGCCGCACACTTGGCCGGCGAGGCCGCGGTCGCGCAACATGCGCGTCAAACGATCGCGGATGTAATCGCCCAATCCGTTCAAGTGGTCGAAAGCTTCCGGAGTCATCTGGCGCATGGTTTCGAGTCCCGCCGTCATGCTGACGGGATTCGCGTTGAAGGTGCCTCCGTGATGGACTTTCAAGCTGCGGGAGTGATCGAAAACAGACATCACCCGGCGAGACCCACCCACCGCTCCCACCGGAAATCCGCCGCCGATGATTTTGCCGAAGCTTGCAAGATCGGGCTGAATGCCGAAAGCGTGCGCGGCTCCGTGATAGGAAATCCGGAAGTTGAGGACCTCATCGGCAACCAGCAGTATCCCATGGCGCGCGGTCTCCTCGCGTAGGAATTCCAGAAAGCCGGGACGGGGCTGGATCATGCCGATACCGAGCGGCATGGGGTCGACCAGAATCGCGGCAAGATCGTTCTTGTGCAGGGCGATCAATTCACGGCAAGCATCCAAACGATTCCACGGAAGAATCACCACATCCTCGGCGACGCTCGGCGGCGTGCCAGGTTCGGTGATGGAGCGTGGCGCATCGGCTTCGCCCCACTCATCGGCCGCTGGACCTTCGCTGACTTCGACGTAATCGTAAATTCCGTGATAGGCGCCCTCGAACTTCGCGATCTTGTGGCGGCCCGTGAACGCGCGCGCTGCTTTGACCGCCAACATCACCGCTTCACTGCCGGAGTTGCAGAAGCGTATCTGATCCACATAAGGAATGCGGGCGACCAATAATTCGGCCAGCTCCACGTCTTCCGGCGTGGGCATGGTAAAGGCGGTGCCCAGCGCGACGCGCCGCTGGACGGCTTTGGTCACTCGCGGATCCGCGTGGCCCAGGATGAGTGAGGTGTAGTTGTTCAGGAAATCGACGCGCTGGTCGCCGTCAATGTCCGTCACGCGGCATCCGCGGCCGCTCGCAGCATAGATCGGGTATGGCGCCAGGGCGATGGAGTGGCGCGTGTTGCCCCCGGGCATCACTACCGATGCACGTTTATAAAGCTCCCTCGAGCGAGAATGCGTGGAGCGATAAGACATGGCCGGCTTGGCTGAAAGGGCAGAGTCGGAGGGGAGGCTCATGCTGAGAAAAGAATACCGCATTGCGATTGGGGCGCAGCGGTCGAGACGAGTCTCGACCCGGCAGGCAGGAGTGCCTGCGCCACAGAGGGTGCTAGTATCTATTTTCCAGCGTGATTGAGGTGCCACCCACCGCGCTGGTCTGGATGGGGGCAAAGCCCTGTTCGCGCATGTGATCCGCGGCTGCGATCAGCTCCGCAGGTGTGGTGTAGAGATTCGAGATCAGCGCTGCTCGCGGCTGCTGCGGGGACGAGGCACAAACCTTGCTTTCCAAACCTGGAACAAAGAAAGTGTAGAGCGCCAAGCTGCTGATGGGGGCAATTTCAAGACACCGGCCGCTGCGCGCAATGTCCGCTACCGCGTGCGTCGCGGCCGGCCAGTTCTCTTTGGCCTGGGTTTCGATGGTCACGTCCTTCTGTAAAGCCGCTCCCAGCAGGATCGCGACAGCGGTGATGGCCACACCCTTGTTCCTTTGAAACAATTCCAGGAATCCCAACGTAGCCAGGATCACCAATCCAGGCAGCGCAAACAGAATCTGGCGGGACGCGAAGAAGTAATTCGAAAAGGCATCGCCAGCCAGAGCGCCGCATAACGGGAACAGAATCGAAGCTAATAGCAGCCCTCGAAAATCGGACCGGGCAAGGAATCCAAAAACCGCCAGGAAAATGAGGGCAGCGGAGCATAAGAAGCCGTCGCCCGAGATGCCTTTCGCGACGTCCAGCAATAAAGGGAGCGTCCAGTGAAATACGGGGATTCCGTGTGCCTGAATTCCCGATGCCCATTTCCGCGTTTCCAGAAGATACCAAGGCAGGAATGCGAGAAGCGCGATCAGCATCAAGGCCGGTCCCAGAGCCGCCCGCTTCCAATTGCCTGTCTTCGCATTCGTCAGCGTGGTCCAGAGGATCACACCGCCAACGGTCAGAATTGCATACGGCTGGGTGTAGAGCGCCGCGACAATTGCCAGAACGCAAAGGGCGGCCGCTGGAACGCTGAAGCGTGCTGAGAGCTTCAGAAATGCCACGACAGCCAGCAGACCGAACGCGAGCGCTTCTGAATATGGCCGACCTTCGGTGGCATAACGGAACTGCAGCGGAATCGCCATAAACAGAACAGTGGCCAGTAGTGTGACGTGCGGCAGTTTGAGCTCGCGGCAGATCCCCAGCAAAGCCCAGCACGAAACGATGCTGAACAATACCGAAGGTAACCTTGCCCATAGCGGCGATGTCCCTCCAGCCAGCACGAAAGGCAGTTGCGTCAGATAACCTAAGGGAGCTGCGCCGGGGTTGCGGCTGCCCATGCTCTGCATGAAAGCGTCCACATTGTGAGAACTGGTGGCGATCAACTGCAGTACTTCATCCAGCCACAGTGGCCGCATCGCGGCGCACGCGAGCGCGATCAATGCGTAGCACGCAAACAATCCATACCACCAAGCTCGC
Source organism: Bryobacteraceae bacterium (assembly GCA_036008345.1). Taxonomy (GTDB): domain Bacteria; phylum Acidobacteriota; class Terriglobia; order Bryobacterales; family Bryobacteraceae; genus Palsa-89. The sequence goes on along the minus strand of DASYNU010000210.1, from coordinate 16,533 downwards.
CGCTCGAAGGTCACTGAACTTCACGCGACACTTCACTTGACACTTCACGCAGCCGGCGTTCCAGAAAAAGACGCTCGCTCGGGTTAGTGACCAGTGCAAGCGCTCTGGCATAGCTTTTGGCAGCTTCCTCGGAAGATCCCGCGCGCCGTAGAAAATCCGCCCGCGCTGAGTGTAGCAGGTGGTAGTTGTCGAGATCGCCGGCGGCGTCCAGCGCATCAATTAGGACCAGCGCTGCCCGCGGACCCTCCAGCATCGCGACAGCCACAGCGCGATTCAGGGACACAATCGGCGACGGCTGCATTCGCTCCAGAACATCGTAAAGTTGCAGAATCCGCGGCCAATCCGTATCGGCGGGCTTCAACGCCCGGCAATGCTCAGCCGCAATGGCGGCCTGCACGGCATACGGACCCGGTACACCTCGAAACGCCTCCTCAACCAGCGGCATGGCTTCTGCAATTTGGGGGTGATTCCAGCGGCTGCGATCCTGGTCTTCCAGAATTACCAGGTCTCCGGCCGCATCCAGCCGGGCATCGCGCCGCGCATCGTGAAGCAGCAGGAGCGCTAACAAGCCCGTCACTTCAGCGGGCGCCGGCGACATCAAAGTTCGCACCAGCCGGCCCAGACGGATGGCCTCGGCGCACAGATCGGTCCGCACCAGCGAACCGCCGCGCGTGCTCGCATAGCCCTCATTAAAGACCAGATAGATTACCGTGAGAACCGCGCCCAGCCGTTCCGGCAAATCGTTGGAGCCGGGAACACTATAGGGAATCCGCGCATCGCGAATCTTACTCTTGGCCCGCACCAGCCGCTGCGCCATGGTGGCAGGCGCCACTAGAAACGCGCGTGCGATCTCGTCCGTTTCGAGCCCCCCCAATGTTCGCAGCGTGAGTGCCACTTGGGACTCGGACGCGAGCGCCGGATGGCAGCAGGTGAAGATCAGGCGAAGACGGTCATCGGGAATTTCGTCGGTGTCGTAATCCGTCTCCGCGACGGTCGGGATCATTCCAGAAAGATCTTGAATTTTTTCCTGGAAACGGGCGCGCCGGCGGATCACATCTATGGCCTTGTGCCGGGCGGTCTGGATGATCCATGCGCGCGGATACTCCGGGACACCTGCGGCACGCCATTGATCCACGGCTGCCGCAAATGCTTCCTGGACAGCCTCTTCCGCCACTTCGAAATCGCCCACCAGGCGGATCAGAGTCGCCACAATACGGCTCCAGTCCGAGCCATAGAGCGCCTCGACGGCTTGATCCGGGTTCTGGGGCATGCTCCGATGGTAGAAAATTGTCTAGGAGGTTGTCGATTCGGCCCAATGCCGTTCGACTCTCTAATGGAGAACACAATGCAATACATGATGCTGATTTATCTGGATGAAAACGCCCCGAGCCAGTCCGAGCGCGAACAGTGTTATAAGGAATCCTCGGAATATGCGCGTGAGCTTGCCCGAAAGGGAAAATGTTTAGCCACCGCGCCGCTCTACCCAACGTCGACCGCCACCAGCATTCGAGTGCGCGATGGCAAGCGACTGGTCACCGATGGCCCGTTCGCGGAAACCCGCGAGCAACTGGGAGGCTATTTCCTGATCAGCGCCGATGACCTGGACGAAGCTATCGGCATCGCTTCCGAAATTCCCGCCGGACGATGGGGCACTGTGGAAATCCGGCCCGTGATAGAAATTCCAGGCTCGTTCCACGATTCCGGCGTTCAGCCTGTCGATCTAGAGCATTCTCGTTCGACTTAGTGGCAGGAGACCAAAACCATGCAACTCACAGTAGACGAAAGATTCGCGTATCAACCTGCGCATCAACCTGGGTATCAACCAGCGTCCATCTCAAAAGCCCGCATCTGGACCGGACGCATCCTCAGCGGCCTGCTGGTTCTTTTCTTCATTTTCGACGTCGTCGGAAAATTCGCGAAGCCGGCTCCTGTAGTGGAATCGTTCGTTCATCTGGGGGTCCCGATCAGCCTTTCGGAGGCCATCGGGACCATTCTGCTGATTTGTACAATCCTGTACGCGATTCCGCGCACGGCAATTCTGGGCGCCACGCTGCTGACCGGCTATCTGGGCGGCGCAGTGTTCACGTTGTTACGCGCAGGGGAACCATTGTTTAGCCACGTCCTGTTTCCTGTTTATTTCGGAATCCTGGTTTGGATCGCGCTCTTGCTTCGCGAACCCAGGATCCGGCAATTCATTGGTATTCGAGGTTAAGGAGATTTCGAATGACAACAGCGATGCCACAACTCGATGCTCCGCGCTTTGAACACGGCCAAGCCAACCTGATCGCCGGACTGCGCGGCCACTTCACCAACGCAAACTGGGCAGGCATTCCCGCGCAATGGGAACGCTTCGTATCTTACGGCAAAATTCCCGGCGTTATGGGCCCGGTGCACTACGGACTATGCTTCAACTTGCCGGGCGGCTTCGACTACCTTTGCGGCGTGCAGGTGGCGGGAGTCTCAGGACTCCCCGCCGAATTCAGCCACGCGAGCATACCGGTGCAGAAATATGCGGTATTCGCTCAGCATGCACATGTGTCGAAGTTACACGAGACCATAGATGCCATTTGGCGGCACTGGTTCCCTGGTTCCGGTCACGAAATCGCTCCGGCAGTGAACGGAGCACCAAATTTCTTTGAGCGCTACGGCCCAGGGTTCAACCCGGTGACTGGCCAGGGCGACATCGAAGTATGGATACCCGTTAAATCGTGAGCGCTGCAGCATTCTGCGCAGCGCGGTTTCGACGTATGCACGACGTTATAGCCGGCTATGTCGAGCGCGGCGAGATACCGGGGATGGTCACGCTGGTCAGCCGCGGTGGTGAAGTGGAAGTGGATGCGCTCGGCATGAAGGCGATCGGCGGCGATCCGGTGCGCCGCGACACGATCTTTCGCATCGCTTCCATGAGCAAGCCGGTCACCGCCGCCGCGGCTTTGATCCTGGTTGAGGAATGCAAGCTGCGACTGGATGAACCGGTGGACCGGCTGCTGCCTGAGCTCGAAAATCGCCAGGTCCTGAAGCGCCCCGACGGTCCGCTGGATGAAACGGTGCGGGCGACGCGTCGCATCACTTTGCGCGACCTTCTCACCTTTCGCTGGGGCTTCGGGCTGATGCTCGGTCCGCCCAACACGCCGATCCTCCAAGCAGCGAAGGATCTGCAGATCGGCATGGGACCGCCTAGCCCGTCCACGCCCGCGCCGGATGAATGGATCCGCCGCTTAGGCACGCTGCCGCTGATGCACCAACCGGGCGAGCGATGGTTGTACCACACCGGGTCCGACGTACTGAGCGTCCTGATCGCGCGCGCCTCGGGCCAGCCGCTTGAAGAGTTTTTGCGCGAACGTATCTTCGAGCCGTTGGGCATGCACGACACCGGCTTTAGCGTGCCCTCTGCCCAACTCCATCGCTTGGCCACTAGCTATTACGCCAATCCAAAGACCGGGAAGCTCGAAGTGTATGATCAGCCCGAAAGCGGTCAATGGAGCAAGCCGCCCGTGTTTCCATCCGGCGCCGGCGGCCTGGTTTCCACAGCGGACGACTACCACGCGTTCGCTCAGATGCTGCTGAATAAAGGCCAGCACCGCGGTGTTCGCATCCTATCGCGGCCGACGGTGGAAGTGATGACGACGGATCAACTCACACCCGAGCAGAAAGCCGTCTCCGGTCTCACACCTGGCTATTTCGACAGCCATGGCTGGGGGTTCGGCGTATCCGTTGTCACCAAGCGCGTCGATCTGTCGGGACCCATCGGCAAATTCGGATGGGATGGCGGCCTGGGAACTTCCTGGTATTCTGATCCCCAAGAAGATATGGTGACGATAATTTTGACCCAGCGGGCTTGGACCTCCCCGAGCCCTCCGAACGTTTGTCTGGACTTTTGGACTTTGGCCTACCAGGCTATCGACGACACTGAGAAAGGGAACACATGAGCAAAGTACGAGTATTGGCGGGGACGCGGAAGGGCGCATTCATTCTGACGTCGGACGGCAAGCGCGAAGACTGGAGTGTCAGCGGCCCGCATTTTTCGGGGTGGGAGGTGTATCACCTCAAAGGATCGCCGGCGGATCCGAATCGGCTGTACGCGTCGCAATCCAGCGCCTGGTCCGGGCAAGTGATCCAGCGCTCGAACGATGGCGGCGAGACGTGGGCGCCGGTGGGCAATAAGTTCGTTTACGAAGGCGTTGCGGGAACGCATCAATGGTACGACGGTACGCCGCACCCCTGGGAGTTCAAGCGCGTGTGGCATTTGGAACCGTCGCTCGCCGATCCCGACACCGTCTACGCCGGAGTGGAAGACGCTGCATTTTTCAAATCGACGGACGGCGGCCAGAACTGGCAGGAACTCCCCGGACTGCGAGAACACGGCTCGGGACCGCGCTGGCAGCCCGGCGCCGGTGGCATGTGCCTGCATACCATCATGCAGGATCCAACCAATCCGGCCAGGATTTTTATTGCGATTTCGGCCGCCGGCGCGTTTCGTACCGACGATGCCGGCCAAACCTGGCAGCCGATCAACAAAGGGCTCCACTCCCAATACATCCCCGAACCGACGGCCGATGTCGGCCACTGCGTTCACCACATGGCCTTGCATCAATCTCGTCCAAATGTTCTGTTCATGCAGAAGCATTACGATGTAATGCGCTCGGACGATGCGGGCGATTCCTGGCACGAGGTCAGCGGAAATTTGCCTACCGACTTCGGATTCGTGATCGACGTAAACGCGAACGAGCCGGACACTATCTACGTGGTCCCCATCAAGAGCGATGCCGAACATTTTCCTCCCGAAGGTAAGCTGCGCGTCTATCGCAGCCGCACGGGCGGGAACGAGTGGGAGGCGCTAACCAACGGGCTGCCGCAGAGCAATTGCTACGTCAACGTGTTCCGCGACGCCATGGCCGTTGATTCGCTCGACAAATGCGGCGTTTATTTCGGCACCACTGGCGGGCAGGTTTACGCGTCATCGGATGCGGGCGATAACTGGGCGCCGATCGTCCGGGATCTGCCCGCCGTACTTTCGGTAGAGGTGCAGACGCTGGAATGATCCGCGTTTATCTGCCAGGACATCTTCGAACGCTCGCCAACATCGCTGGCGAAGTAGAGCTGGAGATTGAAGGCCCGGTCACGCAACGATCGGTACTAGACGCGCTGGAGCAGCGCTATCCGATGTTGCAGGGCACCATCCGGGATCACGTCAGCGGCAAGCGCCGGTCGTTTCTGCGATTCTTCGCGTGCCAGGAAGATTTGTCCCACGAATCGCCGGACGCGCCATTGCCAGATGCAGTAGTGGCCGGCACGGAGCCGTTTTTGGTGGTAGGGGCGATTGCCGGCGGGTAAGCGACGTGGCGCACGCACTCTTCGGTGCAGCGGCGGCGCGCCAAAATGCTTGAAGAAAACAAAAGCACCGGTCGCTTACGCTCGCGGCTCAGAACGCTTTGGGGAAAGTGCCGGCTTGAGAGCATAGGTTTTAGTGGTTCCACAGGGGCACCGACTCCGCCTCTAGAAACCATGAGAAAATCCGTCAAAGGCACCGTCTCCCTCACGGTCGCGGTTCGGCAACGTTTCTTTAAACATGCCACTTTCTTTCTGAGCCGCGAGCGTTAGCGACCGGTGCTTTTCTTTTCTTGTAATGCGGCACTACCACATGCCTAACAATTTCCACCACAACGAGCCTACGCCTAGCCAGATGATTAGATTCACTAGCGAGATCAGGAATCCCAGCCGCCACCAAGTTGTTTGCGATACGTAGCCGGCGCCGAAATAGACCGGCGCGGAGCCGGTGCCGTAGTGCGTCATGGCGGCGTCCAGGTTCGAGAAAAAAGCCAGCAGCAAGGCCATCAGCAACGGTGGAGCGCCGGCTACCAGGCCGGCCGCCAGGAATCCGGGATAGAGCGCGGTGACATGGGCAGTCATGCTGGCGAATCCGTAATGAACATACAGATATATGCAGGCGAGAACCGCGGCAGCTAATGGCCACGGCCAGCCAGTCATGCGCGAGAAGACGGCGCCTGAAACTATTTTGATGACGCCGGAATCCAGCAGCGCGTCGGCCATCATCAAGAGTCCGGCGAACCAGATCAAGGCGTCCCAGGCTTTGGTTTCGTGCAGCAAATCATCCCAGGTGAGGACGCGGCTAAGCAGGATGGCGGAAACGCCGGCCAACGCTACAAAGGCGTTGTGCAATCCATGCCAGGGGGATGTTACCCAACCGGCCATCACGCCCAGCAGGATGGCGAGCAGCCTCCACTCTCGGGCGCTCAATGGGCCCATGCGATGCAGTTCTTCCAGGGCGTGAAGTTGGGCTGCTTGGGTGTCGCGGATTTGCGGCGGGTGTAAGCGGTAGATGAGAAAGGGAACGATGGTCAGCGAGAGCAGTCCAGGTACGGAGGCGGCGATGGCCCATTGGAGCCATGTCAATTCGACATGCGCCACCTTACGGGCAAATTCCGCTATCAGGGGATTGGCGGCCATGCCAGTGAGGAACATGGCGGAGGTTGCGTAGGTGGCGTGAAAGCCGACCAGCATCAGGAACGACCCAATGCGGCCGGCCGTTGGACCTGGTTCCGATCCAAAAACTTGCGCCAAGCTGCGAGCGATGGGGTAAATGACGCCGCCGCCGCGCGCGGTATCGGAGGGGATGAACGGCGCGAGAGCCAAGTCGGATGCCGCCACCGAATAGCCAAGAGTGAGCGCGCTGTGGCCGAAGCGGCGGACGAACAGGTAGGCGATGCGCAATCCGAAACCAGTTGCAGTGATGGCGCGCGCGAACAGGAACGCGGTGAAGATGAGCCACACTGTTGCGTTGCTGAATCCGGAGAGCACCTTCGAGCCAGGCACGGTGTTGGTGAGCACCAGAATGGTCATCGCGAGCAATACGCTGACGCCCATGACGATAGGCTGAGCGACGAGCGAAATTATGGTCCCAACAAAAATCGCGAGCAAGTGGCGCTGGCCGGGATTAAATCCCGGCACAGGAAGAAAATAGAGCAGCAGCGCCGGTAGCAGAACGATGGCCCAGCGCGTACGAGTACTCAAGCGCCCGCCAGTTTCTGCACGGTCTGGAAGGTATCTGCCTCAGCGGCGGATTTGTCTTTGCGATAGCGCTTCACTCGCGCAAAGCGCAGGGCCAAGCCGCTGGGATAGCGTGGGCTTACTTGAATTTCGTTGAATGCGATTTCCACTACCAGTTTTGGCTGAACGTACACGGTGTAATTATCGCGGCTGATTTCGATTTTCAAAAGCTCCTGTGTTTGCCAAGCCAGCATTTCATCGGTGAGCCCTTTGAAAGTTTTCCCGAGCATGGCAAAGCCGCCTTTCTGGATGTCCGGCGCGCCCAGATGCAAGTTACTCAGCTTCCCGTGCCGCCTGCCGTGGCCCCATTCGGCAGCCAAAATAATCAGATCCAGCGTGCGCGCCCGCTTCACCTTCAGCCAACTTTGTCCACGCGCACCGGCTGCGTAGCGGGCGTCCACGGCTTTCGCCATGATCCCTTCGTGACCGCGGCTCAGAGCTTCCTCCAGGAAGGCGGCGGCGCGCGTGGCGTCGGACGTAGTGGTATGCGGAATTATCCAGGCTCCGGCTATTTCAGCTAGGGTAGCAAAGCGGCGCGCTTGCGGCTCATCCAATAGACTGCCGCCGTTCAGGTACAGCAGATCAAACCAGAACGGCGTCATGGGCAGTTCGCGGCGCATGCCGGGGACGTCCAGCTTGCGGCCGAAGCGCCGCATGGTTATTTGGAACGGCTGCGGGCGCCCGTCGGGCTGCAAGCTGAGCACCTCGCCATCCAGGATCAAATCTTTCACCGGAAGCGCGCGCACTGCTTCCACCACTTCAGGCACGGCCGCCGTGACGTCGTTCAGGCTGCGCGAATAAACCACTACATCGTCGCCGGACCGGTGAACCTGGACGCGCGCGCCGTCGAGTTTGAACTCGAGCGCTGCTTCGCCGAGGCCAAGCTCCGCCAGCGCCTCGTCCACGTCGTCCGCGGCTCCGGCCAGCATCGGTTGCACCGGACGAAAGAGCTGGACGTCGTATTGCGCGAGTGCGGCTTCACCTTGTTCCAAGAGGGCGCGCGCTACTGGGGCGATGTCGCCGGCCAGCATGACCGCGCGGCGGACGCGATCGACCGCGGAGCCGGATGCGTTCGCTAATGCATCCAGCATGACGGCTTCCAGCGCGCCTTGCCGGAGTTCTCCCATGAGCAGACGTATTAAAAACTGTTGTTCAGGCTCCGTTGCTCGCGAGAACATTTGGTGTAGAAGTTCCATGCGCTGCCGCTGGGAGCCGCTTCCCGAAATTGCGACGATAGATTGGAACGTCCGATCCACTTCCGCGATTTCTAGGCTCGGCGCTGCAGCCGCGGGGCCTCGGGCGTCGCGTAGCGCGGCGTATCCGATACCGATACGCCCCTGGCGAATGCTGCCCGCCAGGAACCGGACCACGATTTCGATCTCGTCCGGGTGCAGCTCGCGCAGCAAACGCGATAGAACAGCAACTTTTTCGAGACGTTTGGAGGTTTCCGATACGCGCCGGGAAGTCTCCACCACCGCCGCTAACAGCATGTACGAAGAATAGCGGAAATGGTATGGTTGCTCTGAATGATTGCTCTAATGGTTGCACCGTGCGCGTTCTGATCGCGGATAAGTTTGAAGAGTCCGGCATGCAGGGGTTCAAATCCGCCGGCTACGAGGTGATCTACCAGCCTGGGCTGACGGAGGAGACGTTGCCTGGCGAGGTGGAGCGGCTGCGGCCGGACGTGCTGGTGGTTCGATCCACGAAAGTTACCGAGGCTGCGCTGGCCGGCGGTGCGTTGAAACTGGTGGTGCGCGCCGGGGCCGGCTACAACACGATCGATGTGGCTGCAGCGTCGCGCCGAGGAATTTATGTTTCAAACTGCCCGGGCAAGAATTCCATCGCCGTGGCGGAACTGGCTTTTGCGCTGATACTAGCATTGGACCGGCGGCTGGCCGATAGCGTGATTTCTCTGCGGGAGGGCCATTGGAACAAAGCCGAATATTCGAAAGCGCGCGGCTTATTCGGACGCACGCTGGGGCTGATAGGACTGGGCCAGATTGGCCGGGAGATGATCCCGCGCGCCCGGGGATTCGGCATGCCGGTGGTGGCTTGGAGCCGCAGCCTGACTCCGGAAATCGCCGAGCAGCTCGGAATCGAATACAAGGCATCGCTCGAAAATGTCGCGTCAGCCTCGGACGTCGTGAGCGTGCATGTGGCGCTGAACGGGCAGACACGCGGTCTTATCGGCGCAAAGTTTTTTGACCGGATGCGGCCGGGCGGGTATTTTATAAATACATCGCGAGCGGAAGTAGTGGATCAGCGCGCGCTGGAACGGGCTCTACGCGAAAAGGGAATCCGGGCCGGCCTGGATGTGTTCGAGAAGGAACCATCCGGAGGGACGGGGGAGTTTGCGGATGAGATTGTGAAGGCAGGTTTAGTTTATGCTACGCATCATATCGGTGCGTCCACCGATCAGGCGCAGGAAGCCATCGCGGCTGAAACAGTGCGAATCGTGCGGGCGTTTGAGGATACTGGAAAGGTTCCGAATGTTGTGAACCTGGCCAAGGCCACGCCGTCCTGTTGCGCCTTGGTGGTTCGGCATCTGGACCGGCCCGGTGTTCTGGCGAGTGTCTTGGATACCATCAGCGAGGCACGCATCAATGTGCAAGAGATGGAAAATATCATCTTTGAGGGGGCGGAAGCGGCGGTGGCTAGGATTAATCTGGAGTCGGAACCGGGGGCTGAGATGTTGGAGCGGATCCGGATTTCCAATCCGGATATTTTGGAGATTGGGCTGATTCGGTTGGGGTGAAAAAAGCACCGGCTCCGTTGAAGACGCCTTGTGGCGCACGCACTCTTCGGTGCTGCATTGACCACTCATGTCGATGTCCGCCAAACGCCGAGATGAGTCTCGGCGCGGCACGCAAGAGTGCGTGCGCCACGGGGGCGTCTGCATGACCTTTGGTGAGCCAGCAGGCTCAAGGGAACTTCCTCACGGTCGCGGCTCGGTATTATATCGTTCCGAGCCGCCCGCGGTGGTCTTCACAATTTCAGTTGGTGCCGAGACCAATAGTTGTTACATGCTGGGCGCGCTCGCCTTTGGATTTGTGGACCGGGAAAATGAAGGCTTGCCCTATGGCGGCCGCGCTGAACGCCTTTAGCGTGTAGAGACCGTCCACATTAACAAAGACCAGCTTGCCGTTGTCGCCGTACGGCTCGGAGCTGGAGAGACCCGCGAATATAGCTAGCTGCCGCTCTCCGCTTCCGTTCACTCGAATCAGTTTCTGTCCGAGTGCTTCTTCTACCGTAATCGTGTATTCCCCAGGCTCGATGACGGTGCTACCCCACTGTGCTTCGAACGGCAGGGTGAATGTCGCCCGATAAAGTTGCTGAGCATTAGCAGGGACGGCGGACACTACGAGTACGAGCGCAAGCGCCAACAGACCAAGCTTTAACTTCTTTTGTAAATTCATAACTTATCTCCTCTTTCCTTTTCTTTCCTTTGAACCTTTAAAGAATTGAAACGTCCAATCTCACAGACGAATTAACCTTGTAGTAGGGCCGTCAGCAGCCGATCAAATGGATGTAAGGATCTAACATACTGATGCCAATGCATTTCACCGAGGAACTGATTTTGCGCAGCGAGGTAACCCGGCTTCGTTTCGGGGTTTTCGATCTGGACATGCAGAATCGCGAGCTGCGCCGGCGTGGCCTCAGAGTGAAGCTACAGCAAAAACCGCTTCAGATTTTGCATTTGTTGCTCTCCCGCTCCGGCAAATTCGTGACGCGCGGGCAACTGGCTAAGCATCTGTGGCCGGATCTGCACGTCAACTTCGACCGCAGCCTGAATACCGCAGTGAATTCGTTACGGCGCGCCTTGGGCGATTCGCCTGACAATCCGCGCTTTATCGAAACCAGAGCCGGGCTTGGCTACCGGTTCATCGCTCCAGTGGAATCCATCGATGAGCAGCCGTCAACTTCGGCTCGAGTCCAGGTCGAAAGCGTTTACGCGGGGAATCTGGACGCGTATCACGATTACCTCAAGGGCCGATACTTTCAAAACAAAATGACGGAGGAAGATCTGAGACGGAGCGTGGCCTATTTTGAAGCTGCGCTCGCAGCCGAACCGCATTGCGCGCTGGCCTACGCGGGGCTGGCGGACACCTACAGCCTGCTGGCGCTTTTGGGAAGTTTACGTGCGAGTGAGGCGCAGGGACGGTCCGCCGAATTCGCCGCTGCCGCTCTCGGCATCAATGACAAACTCGCGGAAGCACATATTGCGTTCGGAAGTGTTCAGAAACTGTATCAATGGGATTGGATGGGCGCTGAGACAGCTTACCGGCATGCGCTCTCGCTGAAGCCGAGCGACGCGCAGGGACATCGGATGTATGCGTCGCTGCTTTCCGCAATGGAACGGCATGCGGAAGCCTTGCAGGAGATTCGAAAGGCGCAGCAACTGGATCCTCTCTCGCTGATTATCAACGCGGAAGCGGCCTGGGATCTTTACATGGCGCGGGATTTTCAAGGCGCGGCTGAGCAAGCCTGGAGGACGCTCGCGATGGAGCCGAGGTTTGCGCCCGCGCAGCATGCGCTCGGGCTGGCCTATCAGCAAATGGGGATGCTGGAGGAAGCTATCGTCGAATTTCAAAATGCGCGGGCATGTTCCACCAATCATCCGGCGGCGACGGCGGCGCTGGGTTATGCGTATGCGATTGCGGGACAACGGCGCGAGGCCGAAGAATTGTTGCAGGAGTTGGAACAGTTATCTCACAAGCGGCGCGTAGCGGCTTACTGGGTGGCGCTGATGCACGCCGGCTTGGGCGAGAAAAGCAGGGCTGTAAACTGGCTCAGGCAAGCTCGTGATGATCGGGATGTATGGCTGGGGTGGTTGGCCGCCGAGCCGAGATTCGATCGGCTGCGGTCAGAGGGGTTGATTGACGATTTGTTGGGGAGCATTCGCAGGGGCGTGCGGCCATAATTCGAGGTAAAAGCACCGGCTCCCTCACGGTCGCGGTTCGGTAACGTTCTCTCTTCCGAACCGCGAGCGTAAGCGACCGGTGTCCGCGTTCCGGTAGAATGGTTCATCCGCGTCCGAGAGGAGATTCCATGAAATTTGTCATTGCTCTCGCGGTATCGTTCTGCTCGACCGTTGCTTATGCACAGTCGTCCACTACCCGGACTCCGTTTGTCAGAGCCGTTGGGCAAGGCAGCGTGTCGGTGCAGCCGGATCAGGCCCAGATTGACTTTGGAGTAGTTACGACGGCCACTACGGCGCAGAGTGCCGCCGCGCAAAATGCCACTCAGGTCCACGCTTTGCTTGCCGCGCTGCAAACGTTGTTGGGTTCAAGCGGCAACATTCAAACGGTCGGTTACTCGCTCAGTCCGAATTACAACTATCCGCCCGGTGGAAATCCGGTGTTGACCGGATATACGGCGTCCAACACCGTTCAAGTATCCGCGAGCGACCTCAGCATGGTGGGGACCATCATCGATACCGGGGTGCAAGCAGGCGCTACCAATGTGCAGAGCCTGCAGTTCACCCTGCAGAATCCGGATCCGGTTCTGCAACAGGCGTTGAAAATGGCTACCACGCAAGCCAAGGCGCACGCGGATGCCATGGCGTCCGGCGTCGGCATGCACTCGGGCACGGTTCGTTCCATTCAAGAGAACGTTTCGACGGGCGTAATGCCGGGAGTTGCCACGCCTGGCGTCACCAACACCACTCCGGTGCTGCCTGGATTGGTCAATATCCAAGCCACGGTGACTCTTGAAGTTGATCTCACCACTTAGCAGCGCACGGCTGGCTCTGGCCGCGGCCCTTTGCGTGACCCTCTGCGCAGCGCCCGGCCCAGTGCGTGTGATCTTCGACACCGATATGGGCAACGATGTCGATGATGCTTTGGCCCTGGGGATATTGCACGCGCTCGAAACCCGCGGCGAGGCCAAATTGTTGGCTGTGACCATCACCAAGGACAATCCATACGCCGCCACGTTCGTGGATTTGGAAAATACGTTTTACCGGCGTGGCGAGATTCCTATCGGCATCGTCAAGAACGGCAAGACTCCGAACGATAGTGCGATGATCCGCGTGCCGTCTGAGCGCAGGAATCCGGATGGGGGGTACGTTTATCCGCGGCGCATGGCTTTGGGTGCGGCACCCGATGCGGTGACAGTCTTGAGGCAGGTGCTGGGGAAGGAAGAGGACGCCGGCGTCACCATCGTGCAGGTGGGTTTCAGCACCAATCTCGCGCGGCTGCTGGATTCGAAGGCGGATGAGAGCAGTCCTCTCAGTGGTGCGCAACTGGTAGCGAAAAAAGTGAGGCTGCTGGTGGCGATGGCGGGACATTTTCCGCCGGCGCAGCCCGAGTATAACGTGGTGACCGATATTCCATCCGCGCAGAAAGTCTTTGCCGAATGGCCAACGCCCGTGGTGTTCAGCGGTTTTGAGATCGGCCAGGCGCTGCTGTTTCCGGCGCGCAGTATCGAGCATGATTTTTCCTGGGTGCGCGACCATCCGGTGGTGGATGCCTATCGCAACTATATGCATATGCCCTACGATCGGCCGACCTGGGATCTTACCGCGGCGCTGTATGCAGTGCGTCCCGACGCCGGATATTTTTCACTATCTCCCGAGGGCACGGTGCGGGTAGATGATAAAGGCAACACGCTTTTCACTGCCTCGGCAGGCGGGAAGCATCGTTATCTGATGCTGGATGTGGCAGCTAAAGCGCGGACGCTGGAAGCTTTGATTTTGCTGGCCAGCCAGCCGCGCGAATGAAATAGCACTTCAGAAAGTTCAATGCGCGGAGGCGACCTGCGGCTTCACGCCCTTAAGTTCGGCATCCAGGATTGGCTTGATGGATTCCAAGGCCAGCGGCCCGTTGTAGTGTTTTCCGTTGACAAAAAACGAGGGTGTTCCGTAGACGCCGGCGGATTCGCCGTCGGCTAGATCCTTCTCGACCACGGCTTTATATTTGGGGGAATCCAGATCGGCTGTGAACTTATCCATGTCGAGGCCGATTTCCTTTGCCAACGCGAGGATGTTCTCTCGCGAGAGCTTGCGAAAATTCTTGAACAACGCATCGTGCATCTGCCAGAATTTGCCCTGCTGGTTCGCAGCTAGTGAAGCGGCCGCAGCCAAAGGTGCGTGCGGATGCATGGAAAGTGGGAACTGCTTGTAGATCAGCTTGATGTCCTTGGGATAGGCTGCCATGATGGTATTCACTTCGCCTACCGCTATGGAGCAATACGGGCACTCAAAATCGGAAAATTCGACCAGCGTGATACGCGCATCGTTGGGTCCGCGCGTGGGGGATCCACTGACGGGAATGGTAACGGGATCTTCCAGCAGCTTCGGACGGTGCGCCTTAGGGGATGCATCCATCGATTTGCTGATTTCGACCAAACTCTTGCCTTCCTGAACGCCTTTGATCGCGATAGCCACCAACGCCTTGCTATAGCTGCAGTTGGGATCGCGATTGACGCACTCGGCTACTTTCATGCCGCACAGGCAAGAGCAATCCTGTTCACGCGTCAGCTTGAGGACGGCTTGTTTCTGAGCCGGGGTCAGCGCAGAAAGATCGATCGAGCCAAGCTTGTCGGAGGTTTGCCAGGCAGGCGGAGGAGTCTGCGCGAAGGAAGCGGCAGAGAAGATGATAGCGGCGAAGTAGACTCGCACTTTTCCATTATGGCGCAAACGCTACCGTCCTGAGTAGCGCTATCATGAATGCGCGTGGACCGGAGAGATCTTCAAGGGCTCTCGAAAGTTCGGCTCAAAGAGGCTTGGGCATTACTGGATCTTGGTTTGTACGATGGCGCGTACTACCTGGGCGGGTACGCGGTAGAGTGTGCGCTCAAAGCCTGCATTGCGAAGGATACCCGGCGGCATCAATTTCCAGATAAGACGAAGGTCGATCGGAGTTACTCGCATGTCCTGCTGCAGCTAATCAAGGTCGCTGGCCTGGAAGATGAGCATCTTGCACGCGTCAAAGGCGACCCGGACTTTGAAACGAACTGGGATGTCGTACAATCTTGGTCGGAGAAAAGCGATCAGAGGCACAGCCACGAGTCGGCTCAAGCATTACTGCTAGCAATCAGCGATAGGCGACATGGAGTTATGACATGGATAAAACTGCGCTGGTAAATATTGACGTCGGCCGAGGAGCGGAGGTTGTCGATATACTCGAGCGCGCCAAGATCAGGCCCAGCGTTGCGCTGTGGGCGCATCTATCCGAATATGAGGATTGGCGCCTGGTTATCGCCGCCCGGGAGTTCGACACGGTCGAGATCAGAGCCGCATACCGGCTGTTAAACGATTCGCTGAAGGCCGGAGGCATGCCACCGCAGAATAAACCGGTTGTTATGATCCTCCCGATGAACGATCCTTTTATCAAAGTGCTGCGTAGAATCTTTGGAAAGACCAAAAGCGTCGAAGGTATGCGTCTCGGTGGACAGATGATCGGCGACCGTTTTATCGAGGACGGCTACGTTTATCGGATTTCGTAGAGTTAGGCGAGCTCGGCGTGGAGGAAGCTCTTCAAATCCTCTTCGTTCACGCCCGGTTCACCCGGAGCGACGTCATTCAGTTTGCCGGCCTTCATCCAGGCTTCCAGTTGATCCACTAATCCGAACAAATGATCGAAGGAATCCACGATGAACAGCAGCGGCTGGTAATGATCGATTTCGAAACTTTGGTTGATGGCCCACTCCAGTTGGATTGGCAAACGCTGCACCTCAGGCGCTGCGATGGCGTGCGAGATTTCGCCGTAAGAGCTCAGCAAGCCGCTGCCATACACTTTCAGGCCATCGACGCCGCGCATCAATCCAAATTCGATGGTGAACCAGAAGAAGCGCGCCATAGCCTGGATGATGCTGGTGAGGCAATGCATCTGGGTCTCACGGTCGCGGATTCCTGAAACCAGCTCAGCGGCGGTGTGCGCGCACTCACCGAATCGCACCAACGCTTCGGCGAAATGCTTGTCCGTGTGCATCGGCACGTGGCCGGCGATGTCATGAAAGATATCGGGCTCCGGCAGATAGTCCAGTTGATCGGGGCGGCGGACGGTGATGGTGGTGGGGAATTGGCGATTGCGAAGACAGTCGAAGAAAAGGAAAGCGGGGATATAGCCGCTGACCGCTTTGGCTTGGAACCCGGTCAGAGGGCGAAGAAAACGGTTGACGTCCGCTAGGCGGGGGACTTGGTTTGGATCCAGGCATAGTGATTGGATGCCTTCCAGAAAGTGCGGGTTCGCGTAGCGCTGCCAGCGCGGCAACATTCGTTGGTAGAGCGTCCGCCAGGTGCGGTGGTTCTCTTCCGAGTAAAGCTCATAGGGTTGGGTGATGTACAGTTGACCGGCGCGCTGGGCTTGTTCGATAAACGGCGCCTCGGTGGTGGTGAGGCCGGGCTGGGTGGCGGTGGATACCGAAGTCAAATTCATACCTAGTTCCCTGAACTCCACTTAAACAATAACACCACTTTTTGGTGGTGTCTACAAGTTTCTATTTGACCATTTCCAATGGTCA
>DASYNU010000209.1:0-9990 GCA_036008345.1 Bryobacteraceae bacterium | reverse complement strand
GTGACACTCGCCGTCTGGCTGATGGTGGCCGCGACAGCGTGGAGCGGAATCCACTATGCCTGGCGCGGCGTAACGTTGTTACGCTCTGAGCCGAATTGACGGGACCGCCGCTCGTCTTCAGGGGGCTGATTGCTACAATCGTGACTGATCCAAGCCTATCTTATGCGGCTACTATACGCGCTAGGAAAAAGGCATCGTTTCTCGGTCGTCATGAAGAACTTTCTGGTGATGGGACTTGCGATCTGCGTCGTCGTCGGTTCTCTCTGGATCTTCAGGAGCCCTATAAAGGACTGGAAGGAGGACAAGCGGGCCGACGGCGAGCTTCTCAAGTCCGACGTGGCCATTTCAATGGCGAGAAGCTGGCGTTTGCGAATCCGGCGAACGGATGCAAGGTTCCCGGAACCTTGGATACTGAGCGAAGCCGTCCTGCCGGACCGTGAACATACATGGGAGCATGTGGATAGCACCGCATCGGCGGGCGATTCGAAATTCATCCACGTGAAAGGCGAATTGGAATATATCCGCATCGGCGACGACCGCTATTTTCGCGGCGACGCGATGTTCGGGCACCAAGCCGCTCCGCAATGGATCAAACTAATTCCTAGAGACAGTACGCTGGTTGGGACTTACTCAGCCTACAAGTTGCACCTCACCAGCCCGCGTACGATTGACGGCGTCCATTGGTGGATAGGTAACACGCTCTGGGACCTCTACCATGGCCACGGTCGGAAGATGCGGCCGCTTGGGCTCAAAACATACTCGGACCAAGTGTGCCGGGAGTGGATAATCACGTACACGAATAAGGAGACAAGGCAGGTCAAACACGACACTCTGTGTATAGGTGTCTCCGACCATCTGCCCTACCATTTGACCCTCAGCGAAGGATACGCGGAAGCAACTTATGAGTGGAATCCGAGCGTCTCGATCGAGGTTCCAAAAACGGTTCTGCCGCGGCCAAAGGGCTTCGACCCTTTTTGGCCGGACACATGAGCGTGATCGCCAGTTCAAATAGATCCGACCTCCTACCCCGAAGACGAATTGACGTGCGCCCAACGCCGGGGTAGTCTGAAAGTGTGCCTGTGCCCATCACTCGCTATCAAGTGTCCACGCATTATATGTGGGCCGGGTTTGCGGCACTCGCTCTAACCGGGTTTTCCTTCTGGATGTCTTTCGTCTGGCCCGTGGCCTGGATTGCCACCGGCCTCTTTGCGATCACGGCCGTCCTCGCACTCTACTTGGCCTTGCGCCCCGCCGTCGAGATCTATGAGAGCCACCTGAAAATCGGACAAGCCGCCATCCCCTGGAAGCACATCCGCAGGCTCGATCGCAGCTCCAACGTCCCGCTCATGGTGCGGTTGACCTTGTCCGACAAAACCCGCATTCTGATGGTCTTTCCGAGCGATCCCCATTCCTCCAGCAACCTGCTGCGCCAGTTGCGCCGCCACGCCCGCGAAGCATTGATCGATGGCGTGCCCTACCGGCAGTTCTGGGGTGAGCCTGTCAATGCGGCTCCGTCTCGAAAAGCTTTGCAAGCTCCGCGCTACCCTCTGCTGTTGCCCGACGACGAAGCTGAAGTGGAGCGCATGTTCCAGCGGCTGAAGTCAGTCGGGCATTTCGATCAGAAGACCTCGCCGGAGGACAAGTAGCTCCCGAGTGCCTGGCACTCTGCGACGTTTCCGCTGGCTGCTCGCGGTGGTACTCGCGGTGCTTCTCGTACTGGCAACTTATCCCATCTGGCTGACCGTGTTGGGCGGATATTTGGTGCACAGCGATGCTCCTGTCCCCGCTGACATGATCGTGGTGCTGGCCGGCGATTTTACCGGCAGCCGCATTCTTACCGCTGGAAACCTGCTCCGGCAGGGTCTCGCCCCCAAAGCGCTCATCAGCGGCCCGGCGGGAGTCTATGGCATTTACGAGAGCGAGCTTGCCATCGCTCTGGCGGTTCGTAACGGCTACCCGGCCGCCTATTTTGTCGCGTTTCCTAACGATTCCAAGTCCACAGCGTCCGAATCGGAGGCGGTTATCTCAGAGCTCAGGAAACTGCATGTCCACAAAATCGACTTGGTTACCAGCAATTTCCATACGCGGCGCGCGGCCAAGATCTTTCGATCGCAGGCTCCCGATATCGAGGTCCATACCGTGGCTGCGCCGGACCGCTACTTCACTCCCAACGGCTGGTGGAAGGAGCGCGAAGGGCGTAAGACTTTCGTGATGGAGTGGATGAAGACAGTCGGTGAATGGTTTGGTCTCTAGGTTGGGGATGTAAATGTTGGGGATGTAAATAATGTGGAGCCTTTTTAGAGCCGTCGCGCCTCATCTGCTGCGCTATCGCCGCGGATTAGCTCTGGGGATGGGATCGCTGGTGCTGAAGGATATCGTCAGCGCGTCGCTGCCGCTAGTAATCCGCGCGGGCGTGGATTCGCTGACATCCGGCTTCCGCATCCAGATTGTGTTCCAGTTCGCGGCGATCCTGGTCGGGCTCTCGATCCTCAAAGGCATCTTCCAATATTGGATGCGGGTGATCCTGATCGGCATCTCGCGCGACGTGGAATACGATCTGCGCAATCAGCTCTTCTCGCACCTGGTGACGCTCTCCTCCGATTTCTACGCGCGCTACCGCACCGGCGACATCATGGCGCGCTCCACCAACGATCTGAATGCCGTGCGCATGATGCTGGGTCCGGGCATCATGTACTGGACCGAGACCATGCTCACGGCCGTCCTTTCCATCGCCGTCATGCTCTCGGTGGATTGGCGGCTCACTCTGATTTGCCTGGTGCCCGCGCCGCTTGTGAGTATCGCCGTGATGTTCTTCGGCAAACGCATTCACGACCGCTTCGAAGTGATCCAGAAAATGTTCTCCGATATCAGCAGCCGCGTCCAGGAGAACCTGTCGGGCGTCCGCGTGATCCGCGCTTATGCCCAGGAAAAATCCGAGCTGCATAAATTCGAACTGCTCAACCAGGATTACGTGGCGCAGAACATCCGCCTGGCCAAGCTGTCCGGATTATTTATGCCGTTGCTGCAGGCCCTGATCAGCCTTTCGTTCTTGATGGTGTTGCTGGCCGGCGGCTATCAGTTGCTTGAACACCGCATTTCGCTCGGCAGCTTTGTGATGTTCAACACCTACATGGGGATGTTGGTGTGGCCCATGATTGCCATCGGCTGGGTGGTGAATCTGATGCAGCGCGGCAAAGCCTCCTGGGAGAGAATCATGGAGCTGATGCGCGAGAAGCCAGCGATTTTCTCGGGCGAAATCGGGGAATCCAAGGAGCTGCAAGGGGCCGTGCGGTTTGAGGGTGTCGAGGTGAAATACCCAGCCGGGCTGGCTCTGAAGAAAGTGGACCTTGAAATCACCGCTGGTGAGACGGTCGCCATTGTTGGGCATACCGGCAGCGGGAAGAGCACGCTGGTGAGCCTGATTCCGCGCCTGATAGATCCCACCCGGGGCCGCGTTTTGCTGGATGGCGTGGATCTGCGCGAGCTGGATCCGGAATGGGTGCGCGGGCAGATTGGGTTCGTTCCGCAGGAGACGTTCCTGTTCAGTGCCACGCTCGCTGAAAACATTGCATGGGGCGTGGATGGCGCCACTCAAGCAGATATCCGAAGCGCAGCGGATCTGGCCGGCCTCGCTCCCGATATCGCCGGATTTCCCGCCGGTTTCGAAACCGTGATCGGTGAACGCGGCCTGACGCTTTCCGGCGGCCAGAAGCAGCGAGTGGCCATCGCGCGGGCCATTTTACGCGATCCGCGCATTCTCATTCTGGACGACGCGTTATCCAGCGTAGATACGCTCACCGAGGAGAGCATCCTTACCGGATTGGCGGGAGTGATGCGCGGCCGTACCACGATTCTGATCTCGCACCGGGTCTCCACCGTTCAGAACGCCCATCGGATTTTCGTCATCGAGCATGGTGAGGTTGCCGAACAAGGCACGCACGATCAATTGATAGCGAGCGGCGGATACTATGCGGACCTGTATCAGAAACAGTTGTTGGAAGAAGAGCTGGAGGCGATATAGAACTGGATGAAAAGCACCGGTCGCTTACGCTCGCGGTTCGGTACCGGAGCTGAACCGCGACCGTAAGGGAGTCGGTGCCTTGAAACTTAACCCGAACATCCAGCCGTGCGAGACCGTATCACAAACGAGGTGAGATTCATGTTGAGAACCCTACTCCAATTGTCCCTGGCCGGCCTACTGGCAAGCGCCGCACTTCTAGCCGACGAATGGCCGGCGAAGAAATACGCAATCTCAGGCCATGCTGAATTGCGCGTGGATGCCAATGACGGCTCGGTGACCATTCGAACCTGGGACCGCAAGGAGATTGAAGCCCGGGTGTTTACGACCGGGTGGAAAATAGGGCCGGGCGAAGTGACCGTGGTGGACCATCAGACGGGCGACCACGTAGAACTCGAGGTGCGGATTCCGCATTCCCATTTCAGGCTGGACTTCGGACAGCGCTCCGTTCGCGTGGAACTGCAAGTCCCGCGCGAGATTCGTACCGACATCCACACTGGCGATGGCAGCATTACCGTGGATGGCCTGCACGGCGAAACGCGATTGTCCACCGGCGACGGCCATATCGAAGCCGACCGCCTGGATGGCGCGCTGGACGCCCAGACCGGCGATGGCCGGATGCGCGTGCGCGGCCGCTTCGATCTGCTTAACTTGCACACC
This sequence comes from Bryobacteraceae bacterium, assembly GCA_036008345.1. Taxonomy (GTDB): domain Bacteria; phylum Acidobacteriota; class Terriglobia; order Bryobacterales; family Bryobacteraceae; genus Palsa-89. The sequence goes on along the minus strand of DASYNU010000209.1, from coordinate 5,312 downwards.
GGTGACGGAAGCATCGAAGCGGACATCGAAAACGGCTCAAAAATCTCGTCGGAATGGCGAGTACGCACTGGCGATGGTCACGTAACGCTGAGATTACCCTCGAATTTCGCAGCGGATCTCGACGTCCATACTGGCGATGGCCACATCGATTCAGATCTGCCCGTAACAGTTTCAGGCTTACGGCGCGAGAATGAGCTGCGTGGCAAGCTGAACTCCGGTGGACCGCCATTGGTGGTCCGCACCAATGACGGGTCCATCCGGCTGGAACGGCTGTAACAAACGAGAAAGAGCCGGGATCAGTTGTTATTCACTTGCACTTTGATCGATTTCGGCTTGGCGATCTCTTTCTTGGGCAAGGTCACCGTCAGCACTCCGCCCTCATAGCCCGCCTTTACATGCTCGCTATCCACCGTGTCAGGAACTGTGAAATAACGTACAAACGAACCGTAGCTGCGCTCCATGCGGTGGAACCCCTTGTTGTTCTCTTCGCGCTCGAACTTCCGCTCGCCCTTCAGCGAGAGCGTACCGTTCTCGATCCTGATGTCGATGTCCTTGAGATCCACCCCCGGGACATCGGCCTTCATTACTAACTCGTTATCTGTCTCGAAGATATCCACGGATGGCGCCCAGGGACGCGCCGTGGTTTGATCGCTGAACAAACGGTTCACGGTGTCCTGAAACAGCCGCAGTCCGGCCGGAAAATCCTCCGAATCCACGAATGGTGAGTACTTTACAACTGGCATAACTTAGTTAGCCCTCCTTGTTTTATATGACTCTGTAACAATTATAAAATCTTAGTGTGTTATTGTCAATATCTATCCTAAGAAATATTCTTGAAAGATTTCCTATCTAGGACCAAAATGGTCGGGTATAATCGCTGTAGGACAGGTCCCCCGACTTGTCGTCGGGAACTTGGCGTGCTTAAGAAGAAGCCGGATATTGATTCCACGATGCAACTGAGTGTCAACAGAGATGCAAATGGGCGAAATACCCCAGTTGCGCCCAAGACCCTGGCTCACTTGAAGGAAGGGGAAACAGGCACGCTGGATCGCCTGGACCTTCCCGAAGATGTCGCCCGGCGCCTGATGGAACTCGGGTTTCTACCCGGCCACACCGTGGTTCCAGCTCGCAGCGCACCAGGCGGAGAACCCCGCGTCTACCGCGTGGATGGATCAGAAGTGGCGCTGCGGCGCGAGACTGCGTCGCGATTGATTCTCCGGCCACCCTCAAAGAGACCCTGCCAGGCGCTTGAGCCATGAGCGATTGCCACAGTTGCAGCAGTTGTTCGGTGGCTACCGCGCCGCCACCGGCGCGTGCATCCGCCCGGCCGCATGTGGTCGCGATCATCGGTCCGCCCAACTCCGGAAAGTCCACGCTATTCAATCGTCTTACCGGCCTGCGCCAAAAAGTGGCTAATTTCCCAGGCGTGACGGTGGAGCAACGCGTGGGCCGCGCCAAGATGAATAATCACCGCGAGGTGATTCTGGTGGATTTGCCCGGCGTTTACAGCTTGAATCCGCGTTCGGAAGACGAACAGGTGACGCGCGACGTCCTGACCGGGCACATGCAGGACGTTCCGAAGCCGGACGCCGTGCTGCTGATTCTGGACAGCACCAACCTGGGCCGCCACCTGGCGCTGGCCGCTCCTATTCTAAGCCTGAAACTGCCGACGCTGGTAATCCTCAATATGGCGGACGATCTTTCCAACCGCGGCGGCCAGATCGACACCGGCGAACTCGCCAGCCAGCTTGGGGCGCCAGTCGCGCTCATCAGCGCGGCCAAGGGTGATGGCGTGGAAAAAGTGTTTCAGTTCATGGCGGGAACCTCGGCCGGGACCACTTCGCTGGCGCCGCCCAAAGTAGAACTCCCGGTTCTGCAAGATGTCCCGCGCTGCCGCCAGTGGGCGCGCGAGGTAGGTATCGGCGCCGCCTATCAAGCGCCCAGTCCGCCCTTGTGGACGCGCCGTTTGGATGCGGTATTCCTGCATCCGGTATTTGGGCTCCTGATATTTCTCGCAGTTGTCGCCGGCGTATTTCAGACCATCTTCCGCGGCGCGAAACCTCTGATGGACGGGTTGCAGGCTCTGGTGCAAATGTCAGGTCACTGGATCGCCAGCGTCCTGCCAGCCGGAATCCTGCGATCGCTATTGGTGGAAGGCGTTTGGAACGGCGTGGGCTCCGTCATCGTTTTCCTTCCACAGATTCTGCTGCTCTTTTTGTTTATTGGAATTCTGGAAGACTCGGGCTATCTGGCGCGCGCGGCCTTGATCGCCGACCGGACCATGGCCAAATTTGGGCTGCAGGGAAAATCGTTCATTCCGCTGCTTTCCGCCTATGCCTGCGCGGTTCCCGCCATCATGGCGACGCGCACCATCGAAAGCAAGCGCGACCGGTTGGCAACTATATTGATCGCCCCGTTCATGACCTGCTCGGCGCGCCTGCCGATTTACTTCCTGGTCATCGCCGCATTCATCAAGGAGCGTCCGTTCTTAGGGCCGTTCCTCGGAACGCAAGCCGCCGCCCTGCTGGGCCTGTATGCGCTCGGGTTTCTGGCCGCCATCGTGACAGCGCGCTTGCTGAAATCATCCATTCTCAAGAGCGAGCGTACGCCGTTCATGCTGGAGATGCCGCCCTACCGGATGCCTACGCTGCGGTCGCTCGGCCTGCGCCTTTACGATCGTTCCAAGGTTTTTCTGCACCGCGCCGGGACCGTGATTTTGGTTTGCGCCGTGGTGCTCTGGATTCTGGCCCATCTTCCGCTCCAAAACGGGAAGCCGCCGGATATCTCGGATAGCTTCGCCGGCATGATCGGCCACACCATAGAGCCGGTCATCAAGCCTCTGGGATTCAACTGGAAGATCGGCATTGGCCTGATCAGTTCCATCGCCGCGCGCGAAACCATCGTGGCAACCTTCGGGACCATTTATGGCATCGAAGGCGATGCGCACTCGGTTGGACTCCAGCAGGCCTTGCAGAGCGAACTCACTCCCGGCGGCGCCTTCGCGCTGCTGATCTTCTTCGCCTTCGCCATGCAATGCATGTCCACCATCGCGGTGGTCCGCCGAGAAACGGGTGGCTGGAAATGGCCGGCCGTCCAGTTCGCCTACATGACGCTGGTGGCCTATGTCTGCGCCATGCTCACCAATGTGGCAGTGCGTTCGGGATTATTCACGTAGGCAGCACCGGTCGCTTACGCTCGCGGTTCGGAAAAATTCACCGGACCATAAGATAGACTTGCCATCTCACTACTGAGTACGCACCGTGGGGTATTTGATGCCCAACTGTTCCAAATAAGTCTTGTACTTCTTGGAATCGTAATAGAAGGCACGCATCTGCGGACGATACGTGGCCATTCGTTTTTCGTTCAGCCAGATGGCTGGTTTGTCTTCCGGACGCAGCAGCGGCGTGTACTTGATGTCCTTGGTTTGGACGTTCTTGAAATAATCCCAGGCCTGCTGGACCAGTTCCTGATGCAGCAGCAGATCCAGCATGGTCATGGCCTGCACTTTCGCGCCGGCTACCGCGCCTTTGTGCGCGATGGGAGTGGCCATCGCAATCGCGTCGGCCCAATTGTGGCCCGGCATATTCGGAATATTGGATGGATACCACAGCGTGACAGTAGGAACGTTCCATGAAATGTCGCCGATGTCGTCGGAGCCGCCGCCCATGCGCTCCTCTTCCTTGGGCGGAGGTTTCTGATCGTCGATTTTGGTCGCGAGACCCTCTTCTTTCACCTTCAATTCTTTCTGGATGGCTTTCGCCAAGGTTTGATCGTCTTCCGACCATTGCGGCAGCCCCACCTGCTTGATATTCGCGTACATGGCTTCGGCGATGGGCTTGTTCATGTGAACCGGCCAGGCCGAGCCGAGCACGCGCTCGGTGAACGAAGTATTGGTCATCAAAGTTGCGCCCTGGGCCATTTTGTCGCCGATCTCCCACAGTCCTTTGATGTGCGGATAATCCAACTCGCGGAAGTAATACCAGACGGCGGCCGTCGGCGGAACAACATTCGGCTGATCGCCGCCGTCGGTGATGACGTAATGCGAGCGCTGTTGCAAACGTAAATGCTCGCGGCGAAAATTCCAACCTGCGTCCATCAATTCCACGGCATCCAACGCGCTGCGGCCGCGCCAGGGAGCAGCCGCGCTATGCGCGCTTTCGCCTTTGAACATATATTCCACCGAGATCAGGCCGCTGCCCAGCGTGTCGCCCCAGGGAGCATTGAATTTGCTGCTGACGTGTGAGAACAGCGTGACATCAACATCCTTGAAATATCCGGCGCGGACGAAATAAGCTTTCGATCCCAGCAATTCTTCGGCGACACCCGGCCAGATTTTGATGGTGCCTGGAATATGCTCGCGTTCCATGAGGCGTTTCACCGCCAGCGCCGCGACGATATTCACGGCTTGCCCGGAATTGTGACCTTCGCCGTGCCCGGGCGCGCCTTCAATTAGCGGATCGTGATACGCGACCCCTGGTTTCTGCGAGGCTTGCGGAATGCAATCGATATCGGAGCCAAGCGCGATGACCGGCTTGCCGGATCCCCAAGTTGCCATCCATGCTGTCGGAATTCCAGCGATGCCGCGCTCTACTTTGAAGCCTTCCGCTTCGAGCATCCCGGTCAAATATTTCGAGGTTTCAAATTCCTGAAAACCGAGCTCGGCGAAGCTGAAGATGGTATCGATCATCACCTGCACCTGCCCACGCATGCTCTCCACCTGGCCGGCGAGATCGGCCTTCATGGCTTTTTCTTTGGCGGAGTCGACGGGCCCGGCAAGGGCCAAGCTGGTGACGGCGAGTGCTACGAGGAGCGTGCGTTGCGGCATTCGTGCATTGTAGCGAACCTCGAGCCGTTTACGCGATTCAGAGCGTCCGGCGGCGTTGGAGCAGGATCGCTAGGCCCGCCAAGACGCAAATTAACACACCGCTTTGTGATGGCTCCGGCACAGTCGTAGTGCCTGTTATCGTAATTGTCCCGTCGGTGGTGGTGAATGCCAAATTGTTGAAGCCGGCGTCGGTCAGACCAGCGGGGCCGCTCTCAAACGTCACCGCGAACGGGCCCGTGGTGGCGCCGTTCGCTATGTCAAACATAACGCGCCCCACTCCGACGGTTGCGCCGCCAGCTACGCTGTCGCCCGAGCCGCTATTCGACAGATCCGAGGCTATGACTTCCTGGCCGGGGAATGTACTGGTGGAAAGGGGGAAAGAATTAATGTCATCGAATGAATCTCCGGCAAAGATGTAGGCGGCGGTAGTCGTTGAAGTATCCGCGTCGGTGAAGATAATGTCAGTGTCCGTCGTCATGATGCCCCA